>DATHPI010000401.1:0-10341 GCA_035484035.1 Chthoniobacterales bacterium | reverse complement strand
CACCGTGGCTTTCTGGCCGGAAACCATCGCGATAGGGGCAGCATCGTACGGAGGTCGCGCTCACGCGCAGCGTTGGTGCCGGCTATGGGCTTTCAGCACCGACTCGATCCGCTCGATCACCATCGTTGCGCTTGCCTGGGTCATACACGCATGACCGTGCCGGCATTGGGAAAGCCTCCGGAAGTTGCACGGTGAACAAGGCAAATCGACCCGCACGACGGCGTTCGGGCGACCATACGGACCGATATGAACAGGATTGGTCGGGCCGAACACACTGACCACTGGACGATCGAGGGCAACGGCAAGGTGCATCGCACCGGAATCGTTGGTCACGCATAAAGCAGCTCGCTTCACAATGACCGCGAGCTCGGCGGGTGTAGTCTGGCCCGATAAATCGATTGCATGGCGGCAAAGCCGTTTAATCATCTCACACCGCCACCGATCGCGTTTAGTTCCCAGGAGTACGACGGCGAAACCCTGTTTTTCAAGCCAGAGCCCGACTTCCGCGAATCGCTCTGGAGGCCAGTGCTTGGTCTCCCAGATCGTACCCGGAACCAGGCCGCAGAATAGTTGCAACCCATTTTGCTCGAGCAATTTTTGCGCGGTCGCCTCACTCTCTGGGGACAAATAGATTCGAGAATCGATCGGGGAATCGTCCAAGCCAAGGATCGGGGTGAGCCAAAGGTAGCGATCGATGGCGTGGACATCGAGCGTCGGAATAGGGATGTGATGGGAGTAAACGGCCCAGGATCCTTCACGCGCACCGGTCCATCCGCGTCGGGGAGAATTTCGAAGCGCATGGTGCTCTGATGCAGGGGGCGTCCGACGGATTGGCCGGTCAAAACCAATGCGCACAGGTGCACCAGTTGCCAGCGTCAGTAGTGCCGAGCGCATTTGACCGTGCAAATCGATAACCAGGTCGTAGTGGGCTTGCCGAAGCTGTCTGAGCAGGCGGAACGGCTCCGTCGTTGCTGTCCAATTCCGGCCAAATCGCGCAAGCTTCCGACGATCAAAAAGCACAACGCTTGAGAGGTCTGGGTGATGACGTACCAGGTCGGAATTCTCTGGAGTAATCAGCCAGTCGATCTGAGCAGAAGGAAAACGGTCGCGTAGTTTCGGTAACACCGGGATCGTATGGACGACATCACCCAGTGCGGATGGCTTAATGAGTAGGATCCGGTTGAAATTCTGGGAGCTTAGCAATTTAGTTTTCAATCTACCCGGGTTGCCGTTTGACAAGAGTAGCTGTTCTTAGTGCACGAAAGCCACACTGTCCACCAAAGAGCCCGGGGGGGAGAAACGGGTCGGCGGGTCGGCGTAGGGCGTGTCGGCGTAGGGAGAAGCGTATGTGCCGACGGCCACAGCCCATCCCCTCTGTGCGATGCTTTCCCCCAGGCGCGTGTTTCTCGCCCAGGTGCCGCCGGTGTCGCCCAAAGACCCAACTACGCCCTATCCCTCCTCCGTGACCTCTGTGACCTCTGTGCGATGCTTTCCCCTAGCGCGTGTTTCTCGCCTAGAGGCCGCCGGTGCCCACCAACCTCCTTCCTCACCCAACGGGCTGGTATATCTCTTCCAGTTTGCGCCTCATGATCATCGGGTCGACATCGATGCCGCTCCAATATTGGATACTGATCACGCCCTGATTAACCAGCATTCCGAGACCATCGACGATTTTGCAACCGCGCGCTTCGGCATCTTGGATCAAGTTGGTCCGTGGCGGACTAGGAACGATATCGGCCACCACCAGGCCGGGTTTCAGGGAACTGACATCGATATTGAGTCGGGCGTGGACATCCGGATAGAGGCCCACCGAGGTAACGTTAATCAGAATTTCAGCATCCTCCTTTACCGTGTAAGTCTTGTCCCAAACGACCAGTTCCGCATTAGCGGGAGTTTGATTTTTGATCAGACGAACCAACTCTTCACCGCGTTCAAAGCCGCGGTTGACCACTGTAATGGAAGAGGCGCCGGCCAATGCTAGCTCTACCGCCAGGGCGCGCGCGGCGCCGCCAGCGCCGAGTAAAACGATCTCTTTGCCCCGAGGATCAACAATGCCCTCAAGCGACATCAGAAACCCTTTTCCATCGGTGTTTTCCCCGATATATCGTTCACCGCAGCGCACCGCACAATTCACGGCCCGCATGATTGCTGCCGAATCACCGAGGCCATCCAAATGGTCGATCACAGCCACTTTATGTGGGAGCGAGCAGTTAAAGCCGGCCCATCCCATCGCCCGGGCGCCGCGCACCGCGTCACCAAGTTTTTCGGGAGAGACCTCGCAATTGATGTAGCGCCAATTCATCCCATGGTGCTGATAGGCCGCTTCAATCATGGCGACAGTTGCGTTACCCGCCGCGGATCGACCGAACGAGCCGGTGAGCTGACTCAAAAAATTGAAATCCTTTGCCATAACTTATTGAGGTGGACGCTTCACGGATGCCAGCCCTCGTACCACAAATCGGGGAGAGTTTCATGGAGGTCGGTTCCTTTGAATACCGGCAGATAGGGTCTGCCGTTCGCTCGGGTAATGCCGTTTAGTTCTGCCAGGCGCGCGACCGCGTCAGCGACGGCCCGGTTCTTTGCTTTGGGCTCATGAGTGGAAGCCGCGTCGCGCCAGATCGAACGCCCGGCCAGATATCCCGAGGCTCCTGCCTGACAAGCAATCTCAACTTGCTTCTTGAAACTGTCATAGGAAACCCCGGCAGAGAGAATGACCCATGGAACGTCGATGCTCCGATCAAGGCGCTGACACGCCTCAGCCGCGTTCGCCTGACCCGTAGCGGAACTGACGTCGCCCGGAAACTCCACCTTCAGCATATCGATGCCGTAGCTATTCGCCTCAATCGCGGATTCGATAATGCCTTCAATACGTCTTGCCTTCCAGGAAGAGCTCGCCGGGTCTTCACCCTCTAGCGGATACCAAATCGGCTCCACTACCAGCGGCAACGAAAGTGCAGCGCACTCGGAAACAAGGTTTCTCAAAAAATGGCGCTGAAAATCCGCGGTTGTACTGTCAGGTCGAAAAAACCAAAGAAGTTTACAAACGTCGGCTCCAATCAGTTTTATCTTTCGGGTGCTCCAGCCAACCCGGAGCTTGGTCACCCGGGAATCGGAACCGTGATACCCCTCGGCTTCGATCGACGACATAAAGCCCATGGAGGGAGGAAGGACCCGTGTCGCAATGACCTGCCCCAATGCAAATCGCGGATCGAGTAAGAAAGCACTGACCTCACTGGACAGCGCACGAATCAGATCAAGCTTTGCCTCCACTGTGCGCGGGTAATCAACCGTGGTAGGGTCAGGATCCAAAAGCTCCTGAAAATCCGAAAGGTGGTCAAGCGCGCAGATCAGAAAAAAGCCGTCTTTGGAAACGACGCGTTGGAAACTCCGCATTTTCCCAGGGTCAACCCCTGGCGACCGAGTGTAGGTGTAGTTCTTCAATTTAGTTTGCATGAAGTGATTTTAATTTTTCTGGCTGAGCCCAGTTTTTATTTGACCATTGTCAATCGACGAACCAGGGGTACTGGCGCTCAGGACCAGGAGGGTACCCGCGAGAAAAGTGTCGCCCAGACCTATTGTCGCCGCTGGTGTGGTGATGTAAGGCGTCGGACAGCAAATAATTTTCCAGCCGTTTCGCCATTGAAACGCAGGGAAGGGAGGGGCGATAAATGCGGACCTTTCCGGCAAATTTCGCGGAACATCCACGTATCCGGTTGCCGCTCGGGAAGAAGCCAGGAGACAACCCATCATGAGCGCCTCTCGCTCCCGGTCGGCATCGGCGCGGGTTAAAACCATGGCCCATTCGTCCGCGTGAACGCAAACCCGGGAAAGACCGAAAGTATCCCCTAAGCGCAGCGCTTTCTCTTGAGTGGAACCAGTGTCCGGAACCAATCCGATGAGTTCTGTCAGGCTCATACCCATAGAGGTGGCGATTGGGCCGATCGCTGCCAAGACTCGGTCACGCTTCGCACTCCGCTGATAGAAACCGAGTTCTAAATGAATGAGCTCCAGACCTCCCGCCTTCCAGGCCTTGGCAATCTCCGCCGCATAGTCGAGCTCACCATCCAACTGATCAGATGGCAGGCCGTTGAAGCCGCAAACTATTCCGCCGCCCGACTCAGCAGCCAGTTGAACCGAGAACTGATCAAAGGCGGAGTCATGTTCCAATGCCGAAGGAGCGAAACGAACAATGGTACGGGAAGAACGCGGCACGACGCTGGGGCCAATCGCCTTTCCGGCCGTGTATTCGAAAATGTAATGAGGCGGCTTGGTTAGGTCGCCATTCGGAGCAACGGACTGACGCGGCAAAACACCACTTTCCGTGGCGATCAACACATTTTCATGAATAACCGAGAGTTGCGCCTTGCTTCTTTCAGCAACGGCGATCAGGGCCGGTGCTCCCAGGATGGCCAGCTGTTGAGCCGCCTGAGCGCTGCTGCCCCCAAGCGCGTCCCGACCATCGACACGGCGATCAAACCAGAGGGGTCCCTCCGGCCAATCGATGAAGAATTCGCTGTCAATCCCGCGCATGGCTCGTTGATCGAGTTCAACGAACAGCGCTTCCGCCGGCGTGCCAGGTGCCTCTCGGCGCGCTAGTTCTAAATCATGCAGCGAAAGATATTTATCAAGACAGGTACTGAAGCCACCGAGAATCAGCCGAGCACGTCGGACATGCTCGGGGATTCGACCAATCAATGCTTCGTAGGCTTTAACCCAGCTGGCATGATCCATCACTCTTTCACTGCTCCCGAGGTAAGCCCCGAAATGATTTGGCGCTGGAAAAACAGCACCATCAACACCAGGGGAATCGTGACCACCACCGAAGCGGCTGACAAATCGCCCCAGGGAACAAAGTAAAGACTCTGAAAATTTGCGATCCCGACTGGCACGGTTTGGTGTCGTATGTCGGAGGTGAAAGCCAGTGCAAACATGAACTCGTTCCAAGCGGCGATAAATGAAATGAGGCCCGTCGTGACTAAGGCCGGAAGCGACATCGGCAACGTAATCAAAAACAAAGTGCGGAATGGTCCAGCACCATCAATTCCTGCAGATTCGTCAATCTCACGCGGAATCGACGAGAAATAGCCGAACAGAACCCAAATCATCAGAGGCAGACCAAAGGTTAGATAAACAATGATCAGAGAAATATAGGTGTCGAGAAGACCCAGTTGCGACGCAATGAGGTATAACGGACCGACAATCGCAATCTGCGGGAACATCGAGACAGTCAGGATCAAACCAAGAATGCCAAAGCGGTACCGGACGCGAAGGCGAGCGAGCGCGAAGGCAGTGAGGGTGCCGAACAGTGTGCATAGAAGTGTTGCTGTACCTGCCACGATGATGGAATTCAGCAGGTAGATTTGAAACTTCTTAATGACAAAAATGTTGTAAAAATGGATGAAGGTCAGTGGGTCAGGAATGAAGCTTGGTGAGCTGGAGACCAGCTTTTTGTCTTCTTGGAAAGCCGTGGAGAGTTGCCAAAGAAAAGGGCTGACGGACCATAGCACGATCAGGATGGCCCCGACTCGAAGGAGCAACGCGCGTGCTGATCCACCGCCTGATCGCCGTGCGAGAATTGGGCCGCTGACTAGATCGGAAGCGTTCATGGGGTCATCGGCTGACGGC
Source organism: Chthoniobacterales bacterium (assembly GCA_035484035.1). Taxonomy (GTDB): domain Bacteria; phylum Verrucomicrobiota; class Verrucomicrobiia; order Chthoniobacterales; family JAFAMB01; genus JAFAMB01. The sequence continues at coordinate 4,716 of DATHPI010000401.1, read as the reverse complement.
CTTTATTTTCCGCGTCACGGCAATGCCAAAACAGAGAGCAATCAGCATTTCTGTAAAAAAGATGGCGCTGGAAAGAGCGGATCCCGGACCGAATTGCAAAGCAGAAAATAAGGTTTTGTAAGTGAGGGTGGATAAAACTTCGGTCGCGTCGGCTGGACCACCGCCGGTCAGCACATAGACCAGATCGAAAATACGAAAGGCGTCCAGTGCGCGGAAAAGAGCCGCGATCAACAGGGTAGGTGCTAATAATGGAAGCCGGATTCTCCAAAAGTATTGCCATTCTGAGGCTCCATCAATTCGAGCGGCCTCCGCGAGGGAGCCTGGAATGGTCTGCAAACCAGAAAGCAGCAGCAAAGCCATGAAGGGTGTTGTTTTCCAGACGTCAGCGATGACGATGGTGAGAAGGGCGTGGTCGGCCGATCCGTACCAGTTAATGTTGCTACTAATCAGTCCGGCGGTCCGTAAAAGGTAATTAACGATGCCGTTCTGCCCGTCGAACATCCAGGCGAACATCTTGGAAGTGACCACTGTCGGGATGGCCCACGGGATAAGCATCGAAGCGCGTACCCAACCACGTCCCCCAAAGGTCTCGAAAAGAATAAGGGCCATCAAAAGCCCAAGAACCGTTTCCAGAGCGGTGGAAGAAGCGGTGAAGACCAGAGTGTTTCGCCAGGCATTCCAGAACTTTGGATCGGCCACCATCGCGCTGTAGTTATCAAGTCCAATGAAGGCATCGGTCTGGAAGACCAGCGAGGTATTACGAAGTGAGAGCCAAAGGCCATTGAAGACCGGATAAATCGAAACCGATAAAAGGACGGCCAACGAAGGCGCCAGCATCAGGATCACTGGTGCTAACGCCCGCCTTCCACGCCTCATTGCACCAGCGGAGACCGTCGCGATGGATGTCGATAAGGCTTTGGTAGCCACGAGGAAGAACGATTCTACGAAGCTACTATTTTTTCGATTTGCGCCTTTGCTCGATCCAGCGAACCGCTCACATCCCCTTTGACCAGGGCATTGGAGACTTCCGATTGAAGGACCAGCGTCACTTGCGGATACTTAGGGGTCACGGGACGCGGCAGCGCGCCTAGAAAAACGGGCTTTAGCTTCTGAATGAATGGCTGGGTTTTCGCCAGTTCTGGCTCGTCGAAAACTGCTTGCCGCGTCGGGGCGAAGCCCTGCGTGGTCGCAAAATGGAGTTGCGTTTCCGGCGTCGACAGCCATCGCAGAAAATCGACGGCAGCTTCCTTGTTCTTCGAGAAGGCATTGATGCCGTACTGGTAACCACCCAGGCAGGCAGCGCTCTGCTTTCCGGCGAAATGCGGCAGCGGCGCAACCTCCACCTTATCGACAATCTCAGATTGCGCCTTGTCCTGCGCAATAGACCAAACATAGTTCCAGTTGCGTAGAAAAACCGCTTGGCCGGCCGTAAAAGGCCGTCGTGAAGGTTCTTCATCCCAGCTCAAAACATCGGAAGGGGTGATTTTGTATTTGTTAATGGTGTCATACATCAACTGCACAGCCGCTTTTGCTTCAGGCTCGGCTATTTTCACCGATTTTCCGTCCGGCCCAAGAATGGCGCCGCCATTGGAGCCCACGAAAGAGACCAGGTCACAAGTTAGGATTTCTGCCTGTTTTCCTTGCCAGATAAAGCCAAACCGGACGTCGCCCCCGACACCTTTCTGCGCGGTCTCAATAAGCTGTTCCCACGTCTGGGGTACGGTGGCCCCGATTTTTTCCAGGATATCTTTCCGATAATATAGCTTCCCGCAGTCGATGAACCACGGCATCGCCGTTAGCTTTCCTCTCCACGTGCAGCCCTCTACGATGCCAGGGAAATAAGCCTTCATTACTTCAGCGTCGAAGTACGAATCCAGCGGTAATGCCCAGCCGGCTTCCGCAAATTCCGCGATCCAAATGATGTCTTGGGTGAAAACGTCCGGGGTACCGTTCTTACGTGCGAGTTGTTGAACGAGTTGCTGATGAACCTCTGTAGAACTGCTAGGCGGCGGCAGTTCAACGTAGGTGACTTGGACGGAATTTTGGGACTTGTTATACTTGTCAATGACCTGCTGCATGGTGTCCGTCGCAAAGAAGCGGGCACTAGCAAAGGTGATCTGCGTCTTGGCCGATTGCGCGAACAGACGCGTCGGAAGTCCAATGGTGCCGAGAGCTGCCGTTGCAACAGCCGCACCGGAAGTAACGATAAAATCACGCCGCCGAATCCCGGCGGTATTCAACTGGGTGTCACTATCCTTGAGCATGGGGGGATCCTCTTCGAATGAATTGATGCATGTTTATGCGTGTTTTTAAGGGAAACGATATATATTCGCAAAAAGAAGCAGTGTCAAGACTGGTTGTTTCGTTCCACGATCGATGATATATGGCCGATTAATGTTATTTTTGTTCCGCTATGAATTTAAATTCTGAGCAGGACGGCGAGGTGATGGAGAATGATGCGCCTGATTATGCGTTACCCGCACAACGTCGCGGCGAGTTGCTCAGAGTCGCAAAAAAACGCGGAGCCATCACGGTGGCCGAAATCGCCCTTCAATTCGCCGTTTCGGCGGACACTATTCGCCGAGATTTAGACTATTTGGCGGAGCGAGGATTGATCCGGCGGACTCATGGCGGCGCGGTGCTTTTGGATGATGTGACGGTGAGGGATATGCCGGTGATCCAGCGGTTAAATGCCTTAGCAGCTGAAAAGGGGCGAATTGGCCTGAAAGCCGCAACGTTGATCGTCGATGGAGAGACATTACTTGTTTATGGTGGATCGACTACCCGCGCTTTCATCTCCGCACTTGGCACTCGCCGGGGTCTCACGGTGGTGACGAACGATCTCGGTATCCCTGCGGTCCTGCCGCCGGACACCGCGCGTGCCGTTTATGTGCTGGGTGGACAAGTGCTGATTCAATCGCAAATCACCATCGGGGCGGTGGCATTTCCGCACGCTGGGCCGATCAACGTCGACACCGCCGTTCTCGGCGTGGGCGGGATTTCCAAGAGTGGATTGTCCACCACGGTACTCGAAGAAGCTTCCATGATGGTTTCAATGGTGGGCGCGGCGCGGCGGGTCATCGTACTGGCAGATTCCACGAAATTGAATCGGTCGGTTTTCGCGCACATCGTTACGCTGGATCGGGTGAATATTCTAGTGACCGACTCGCCGCCTCCGGCGGATATAGCCGATGCCTTAACTGAAGCCGGCGTCGAGGTGATTCTCGCAGATGGATGAGAAAAGTCTCCACCCTTAAGCGAATGTCTGCCAGCCACTCCGGTTTTCGATTCCAAAGCGGTTGCACGTCGCGCTATTACGGAATAAAGGGAGGGACTCTCGTGCAGCGCGGGAAGCAGTCCGTTTATCCCGGATTCCGACCTTTGATTTAGGGAAGTGCTTCAGAGTGTACCCCCCAATCAGTTAATATGTCCTCAGCTGTCACTCTTGGTATTCACATCGTAGACTTTCTTGTCTATCCCGTGAGTCAAATTCCGGGCGGTCAGAAGCTGGCATTTGTCGAACAGGTTTGCACCACGGTGGCTGGCTCGGCTGCTGGCACGGCTATCGACATGGCGAAGCTCGGGTTGAAAGTTTGGTCAATCGGCGCAATCGGTGAGGACAATCGCGGGGATTTTTTAATCTCCACGATGCGAAAATTTGGCGTCAATACCTCCGGGATTGTCCGAAAGTCGCGGATCGAAACTTCCTGCAGTGTTTTGCCGATTCGTCCCAACGGAGAACGCCCGGTTTTGCATCTGATTGGTGCAAGCAAGGAATTAACGATCGAAGACATTGATTTATCAATCATCGCAAACGCCGATTTTCTGCATTTGGGCGGTACGCCGCTGATGGAACAACTGGATGGCGAACCGGCAAGTCGGATATTGAAGTTCGCGAAAGAGCACGGCGTGATCACCAGCTTTGACCTACTGGCAGTCGCAACCCCCAATTTGACAGAAGTGGTGAATATCTGCCTTCCCTACGTCGATTTTTTTATGCCCAATTACGAAGAAGCGGCCATGATTTGTGGCCTGCGGGGACGACAAGAAATCCTTCGGTATTTTCTAGATCGAGGCGCCAAACACACGGTCCTGCGGATGGGAGCAAATGGGAGCACGATCGGAATGCTCGAAGGTGGTGTTCTGAGGGAGATCCGAACCCCCGCGTTTGACGTTCCAATTATGGATTCTACTGGCTGCGGGGATGCCTATAATGCCGGATTCATTAAGGGTCTTTCACTTGGCTGGGATTTGGAGAACTGCGCTTGGTTGGGTTGCGCTTGTGGTGGTTTGGTGATTCAGGGGCTAGGCTCTGATGCTGGGATCGCGAGCTTTGAATGCACGGTCAAATTTGCAAAAAAGACACCGACGCGACCCATTGACGATCGAGACCGTGATTGATGGGGACTTGCCAATCCGGGCGTTTAGTCTTCGCTCTCCTCTAGCAGAGCAAGTGCCGTCTGATCATCAATAATCAGCCGGCTGATCAGTCCAGTGCGTAAGGCTCCCAGAATCGCGTTCTTTTTATCCAAACCGCAGACGACCGCCACAATGTTTTTCAGAGACTGGAAGTCCTCCCAGGACAAGGCCATGATTCGATCGTCCACGTCTCCAAGAATTCTTTTCCCATGGATGTCGAAATAGCGTCCGGAAATGTCTCCCACCGCACCTCGCACTCTCATCTGATCAATTGTCGAAGCATCCAAAAACCCGGTT
>DATHPI010000400.1:0-12168 GCA_035484035.1 Chthoniobacterales bacterium | reverse complement strand
GGTGTTGGAGCAACTCCGGTGCTGGCGATGCTGCATTCGCTAGCTGCCGAAATGTCGCCCCGCGAAGTCTGGTGGCTCTTCGGAGCCCGGAACGGTGAGGATCACCCGTTTGCGGAGGAGTCACACAATTTGGTCAAAGCGCTACCGCGCGGCAAAAGCTTCATTGCTTATAGCAAACCGGGTCCCGGCGATCGTCCGGGCGTGGACTTCGATGCTCCAGGACGTATCACAGTCGAAGTGTTCGAAAAACTCGGGCTGCGGCGCGATGCCGATTTCTATCTGTGTGGGCCTGCTCCGTTCCTGCGGGATTTGAGTAACGGACTGACGGCTTGGGGCGTTTCAGACAACCGGGTGCACACGGAGATTTTCGGTCCAGGAAAACCGATAACCCCCGGCGTCGTCGATCCGTCGCATGCAGCTCCGCACTCGCCGGCAGGGCCTGTGGGTTCGGGCCCACAAGTTTCGTTTGTGCGTAGCGGCCTCAATGTGTGTTGGAACGCAAAGTTTTCCAGCCTTCTCGAATTCGCGGAAGCCTGTGATGTGCCGGTGCGCTGGGCATGCCGTACGGGGGTCTGCCACACTTGCGAAAGCGGCTTAATCTCGGGCAGTGTCAACTACCAACCCGAACCGCTCGAACCGGCGGCTCAGGGCAATTTACTAATCTGTTGCTCCCAGCCTAAGGGCGACGTCGCAATTGACTTGTAACGCGGAAATCGGAAATCCGACGTTCGAATCTTCGCTAAAGCCTGTTGCGAAAAGTCCCGGAGGGACGGTGCGATCGTAGCCTGGCACGAAGTGCCTGGACAGCGCCACCCAAAAGAGCCGTCCCGTAGGGTACGGTGTGATTTGAATGCGAGAACGTCAAATTTTTGTGTTGTATTATTGCTGACCTACGATACAACTTCTTTCCATGGCGAACACTTTCTCGTGCCTGAACATTCATTGTGTTTTCAGCACAAAGGAACGTGTTGAGGTCCTGAATCCTGATATTCGAGAACGCCTTTGGCCGTACATGGGCGGTATCGCCAAGCAGAATGGAATGATTCCTAAATGCATTGGGGGCGCCTCAGACCATGTCCATCTCCTTGTAACCCTGCCTACGAGACTGGCCGTTGCGAAGGCCGTTCAATTGATAAAGGCAGGATCATCGGCTTGGATTCATCAAACCTTTCCAAACCTCCGAAACTTTGCTTGGCAACAGGGTTATGGCGCATTCAGCGTTGGTGTCTCGCAGGTTCAGGAAACGGTCCATTACATCGAGCGGCAGCTCGAACATCATCGTACACGAACCTTTCAAGAAGAGTATTTAGCCTTCCTAAAGAAACACGGCGCTCATTTCGACGAGAAATACCTCTGGAATTAGCTCGCCCGATCACACCGTACCCTACGGGACGGTTCTCTCGAGGGACGCTTTCCCAGGCACTTCGTGCCAGGCTACGATCGCAACGTCCCTCCGGGACAAGCGGACAAGCGCGTCCCGGAGGGACAACACCGATCGTAGCCTGGCACGAAGTGCCTGGGAAAGCGTCATCCCAAAAAAGGCCCGTCCCGTAGGGTACGGTGTGATTCGGGAGATGTCATTGGGCCACCTGGCTCGCGCAGGTGTGCGTGCTCAACAAAAATTCGATGATTTCGTGCCAGGCTACGATCGGTGTTGTCCCTACCGGACCGCTTGCAGACATTTCCCAACAGCATTTCCCTAATCCTGTTCCCCCAAGGTTTGGACGTACGTTTTGCCGTAAGGATAAAAGAGTTCCTTTCGGCCTTGTTGCCACGCCGCTCTGAGTTCGGGCGTTGTAATGTCCCAGTCCGGCCGGCATTTGCTGGTCACGGCCCGTAAATCCTGGCGGAGATCTTCCAACGTGGGCCGACCGAAGAACCAGTAGCCCATGTAGATCTTATAAATGACCAGACCGGGTTCGAGGACAATTACATGGGGAATCATTGGATTGTGGAGAGGATCGGTGTACTCGGCAATGTCGAGGTCCTTCTGGACTTTACGCCCCGGGTCAGAAAGGAAAGGCCAGTGGGCGCCGATTCCGGTGCGATATTCATTCGTCTCAGTGATATTATCGGTGCTAATCGTGACCATTCGGCAATAGCCAACCTCTAACTCACGCTGGAGTTCAACAAGCCCTTCAGCCTGCCGGCGGTCCTTGGGGCAGAAACCTCCGCGGCTGAGGACGAGAATCATTGGGTGTGGTCCTTGCAGTTCGGAGAGCTTCCGGTGTTTCGCGGCGTGATCGGAAAGCTCATAGTTGGGGAAGATTGCCCCTGGAATAATGTCAGATCGCATATACAGCCATCTTTTTTGTTGGAACCTGACCGCCCTTCGTTTTCTGTGAGAATCTACGCGGCTTGTCTCTCTTAAATTCTGGATGAGGAAAAAATAGATTCCGCTCGTGCGGCCTCACACACTCTGCTGAACCCATTGGCTCCGCCAGGCGGGCGCCTCGAAGGGATCCGCGAAATACTGTGTCTCGTGCACGACCTTTCCGTTGCGGAATTCCATAATACTCACTGTGTACGCTGGTCGCCCCTGGTACGTGATGGTGTATTCCGTGATCCAGAGATCACCGTTTCCGAGAATCCGCTTGACGTTGAAGCCTGACGGTTTGCCGGGATGGTGACTTCGCAAGGCTTGCAGATTGCTTCGCCCGAGGATTCGCTCGCCTGACTGGGGGTAATCACAAATGGCATCGTCATCGTAAATATCATGTTCCGCCTTTGCATCGCCGGCAGCCGACGCCTGCCAGTGAGTATTCAGGGCTTCACGTATTTGTTCCTCTTGCATGGGCTGCTCCAGGTGCTGCTTGGCTTTCATGTTCACTTACCTCTTGGAATAAACCCCAGGCACGCCAGTCTTCACAACTCAATTAAATCAATTCTGCGGCACGAGCTGTCCAATGTCGGCGTAGCACAATATTCCACAAGAAAAAGTCAATGCCCCAGCATGCATCCCATTCGCACGGGCACGCATGTAAGCGGCTGCCTCTTGCACTCTGTCCAGCAATACCTGTGCATCCGCCACCCTTCCGGTTAGGAAAAGCGCGTTGTAGAAAGCAAAGTGAGTATCCGGTCAGGTTATGGCCAGTCCTGGTCTATCCGTCTGATCTACCCGTCGAAAGGGTTTTCCGAACAATTGGGATAACCATTGAGCTCCTCAGCCTGATCCCTCACAAAATAGGGGTCAGCGTCCGCCCGGCTTTCCCAACTCCCGGGGCATAGGTGCGACCTTGCAGGCGATGGTTCCCAATGCGAGGAGGCCTGAAGGGATTTTGACGACTTGCTTTTACTTGGGTAAATCGGTTGAGCAGCTTAAGTCTTTCCACTTTCGGCCCAATTCAATTTTCGCGAGATCGTTTTTCTCTACTGCGGCGTAGGCATCGCTGCCCAATACGATCCGCAAAGGCGGTTCCTCCATCGAGGCCAAGCTAAGGATTGCTGCCGCGGCCTTCGCCGGATCGCCGGGCTGCTTGCCATTGTAACTCTCCTGGAACCGGACGGTGGCGCCTACCGTTGGATCATATTCGGAGCGTCCGGTACTCAGAACAGTTGAGGATCCCGCAAAGTCGGTTCGGAATCCCCCCGGCTCAACAATGGTCACCTTAATCCCTAGCGGTGCGACCTCTTTGGCCAGAGTCTCCGAAAAGCCTTCGACTCCCCACTTTGCGGCTGCGTAAGGCGCTCTGCCGATCGGCCCGATCCGACCTGCGATGGAAGTGATCTGGATGATCCGCCCTGATTTACGCTCCCGAAAATAAGGTAGAACAGCCTTGGTCAAAATAATGACGCCGAAAAGATTCGTTTCAATTTGGGCCCGAAATTCAGCGAGGGAAGTGTCTTCAACGGGAGAGACATTCCCGTAACCGGCATTGTTCACCAGCACATCAAGGCGACCGAAAGATTTGATGATTGTCTGGACTGCCACCTCCGCTTGAATTTCATCGGTAACATCGAGTGAGAGGAGCGTCACAAGCTCCCTGTATTTTTGCTTCAGATCAATTAGGTCGGCGACTTTGCGAGCAGTGGCGGCGACTTGATCACCGTTCGCAAGCGCGGCCTCTGCAAAGGCGCGGCCCAACCCGCGTGAGCAACCAGTAATTAGCCAGACTTTTGACATGACTCCATTGGGCCATACAACGAATGATTAATAAAGGCCTCGGATCTATTCGCTTTCTGTTTTCTGATCTAAATGATTTACAACCGCCTTGGTTACCTGCTGGACTTGCAGGGTGTGTCCGTTGCCGTTGGCAAACGGCATGACCTTACCAACGATCTCGACTACAGGATTCCTCACCGTCTCGATACCGAAACGCCGGTAGACATCCGCGAACAGCTCACATTCGATGATGCCTGTCGGGTCGCAGACGGAAATGAACTTCATCGGCCTCCCGTCCTCCTGCCGGTGGATACGGTCCTCGATAATCATACCGGCGATGCTGACTCGTTTACCGTGATTGTCCTTCAGGTTGATGATGGGACAGTAGCTGTCCCATCGGACGTCCGGAAACAGCGCGAGTGGGTGATCAGTCACTGGAAATCCCAAAATGTCCTGTTCGGCTTTCAGCCGCTCAATCAGTGACGGTTCCTCCAGGGGGACATCGGGTAAGGTGGGCTTTTCGTCGCCTGCTAAAAACAAGTCCTGCCCGGCGACGGCGGGCCATTGAGCGAGTTCCTTGAATTGCCAAAATTGCTCGGTGCGCGATTGACCGAAGGCGTCGAAGGCTCCAGTTAGAATTAAATGATCCATTTCATCGGTTGACGGCGTTGTCCGAAGGTAGAAATCTCTCATCGACTCGTAGGGCTTGCCTCTCTCCCAACGCTCAAGCAGTCGTTGAGAAAGGCCTTTGATTTGAAAGAGAGGCACGCGCAAAGCGTTGCCTTCCGGGAAAAAATGATTTCGGGAGCGGTTTACATCGGGCGACCGGAAGCCAAGTCCAAGGCGACGGCACTCGATGGAATAAACAAGCTTGCTGTAGAAGCCCTTTCCGTTGGTCAGGACGGCGGCAAGGAACTCAGCAGGATGGTGACGCTTGAGCCAGGCTGCTTGGTAGGCTTCGACGCCGTAGGCGGTGCTGTGAGCTCGGCAAAATGCGTATCCCTGGAAACCATAGACCAGCCTCCATACGGCCTTGATTTCATCAGGTGTCCGGCCCGTTGCTTGGGCGGCTGCGACAAACTCACGCCCGATCTCGATGATTTTCTCCTGCTGGCCCTTGACCAAAGCTCTGCGCAGGATGTCGGCGCGTCCGGCGGAGAGGCCGGCGAAGTCTTCGCAGATCTGGAGGACGTGTTCCTCATAGGCGACGACGCCATACGTGGATCGCAGCGCCCTCTCCAAGCTGGGATGAACGTAGTGGACCGCCTCCAATCCCTGCGCTCGCAGCGCAAACTGCTCTTTCTTGAGGTTGTTGGCGGCTCCAGGGCGGATGACCGAAACAATGGCAATCAAATCGTCCACATTCTTGACATTGACCATCCGTTCAAGCGTACACATGGCGGGGCTTTCGATATGATGAACGCCACGGGCTTCGCCGGCCGCGATCATTTGCCAAACCTCAGGATGATCCCATGGCTCGAGTCCTTTCAGGTCCACTTCGATGCCTCGGGCCGCGATCATCCTTTTTGCGTCTCTCATAACCGCAAGGCCGCCCTGCGCCAGAATGTCCATTTTGACTAGCCCAATTGCCTCCACTTGCTCCATGTCCAAGTGCGTTGTGGGATAACCTTTGGCGCTCGTGAAGACAGGGGTAAGATGCCTCACCGGCAAACGGGACAAGACAACCCCGCAAGGGTGCATCTTCGGATTTTTTGGGAATCCATCGAGGCGATGTGCCAGCCGTAGTGCTGTTTGATAAGGGTCTTCCGAGAAATCCAAGTCCCGGCATTCCTGGCTCTCTTTTACCGCCCTTTGCAGGTTGGTCGCGTCCGTCCACGGAAGGCGTTCTGTCATGCGACGAATCTGATATTCAGAAACCCCCATCACCTTCGCGATGTCGGCAAACGCGCTCTTTCCGCGATAGGTGCTAAAGCCGCCGACAATGGCGGCGTGTTCGCCATATTTTTTGAAGATCAGGTCCACCACGTCATCCTTTCGATCATGGGCGAAATCGATGTCGATATCCGGAAGCTTGTTCAGCATCATGCGGTCGCGGTTGAGGAACCGCCTGAAATACAATTCGAACCGAATCGGGCAAACATCGGAAATACCCAGGCAATAGCAGACGAGACTGTCCGCCGCACTGCCGCGAGTGATCCACTCAATCCCTTCCGCCTTGCAATCTTCGAGAATTTCCCAGGTCAGGAGGAAATATTCCTCGTAACCAACCTCCCGGATGATGCCCAGTTCCTCTTCAACCTGAGAAAGTACCTGCGAGAGCATCCTGGGCTTTTGCGCGTAGCGGTGCTGGACGCCTTCCATGGTCAGTCTGCGCAAAAAGTTATGCGCGGTGCTTCCATCGGCAGGGTAATACCGCGGAAATCGTAAGCCTCCCAAATCGAATTCAAAATTGCACTGCTCGGTAATTTCCAGCGAATCCCGGAATACATCGGCATGGGCAGCCGATTCTTCGAGAGATGGAAAATGGAAATGCCCTTTTCGCTTTTGGGGATTCCGTTCATCGAGCAAGGACAGCGTGCGAATGGACTGCAGGATATTGAACATTGGTCGCTCGCTCGGATCGGCATATCTGACCTCCGGCAGCCAGCCTGCAGGCCGCAAAATCAGTCCCTCGCGTTGCCCGGCCTCCAAGGCTCGCGATGGCTGCGAGAGAGCGGCGCAAAGGTTTTGATATCCTATTGCGTCCTTGACGTAGGCAATAAACGGTTTGCCGTCGGCCGTGACCTCGGCCGCGATGATGGGTTTTATGCCCTCACGTTTGGCCCCCATGAAAAACTCTACCGCACCGTGCAGATTGGCGTCGGTCATGGCCACAGCCTTGCATCCATGGGCGCTGGCCAGTTTTACCAAAGCTTCCGGTTTCAAAAGCGAATCCATGAAGCTGAAGGCAGATTTGCAATTCAGGGCCGCCCATTCAAGCTTCACCGGCTTAACCTTTTTCTTCGGTACGAGCGGTGCGGCTGGCCTTTCCTGCCCGTATCTTTGCAAAAACAGGTCATGCCCGCGCATGATTGCGTCATTGCCGTAGCGGCCCTTTATCCGGTCGAGTATCGGAGATAGCCTTCGGCGTTGTGCCGAATCAAAGCCCGCATTTAAAAGTGGCAGACCGCACTGGAAAATGACTCCATATACTCCTGACAGCTTCACCGAAACCAAGCGGAGGGAGACTCGTCGCTGCCAGGCCTTTTTGAGCAAGCGTGAGATCACAGGATAACAGTCGGTTTCCAGGTCGGTCGGTTCCTCCAGGCTTTCGCTTCGCCGGCAATCGTCGAAATCGTTATATCGAACCCGGACTTCGATGGTGCGAACCGTCTTGCCCTCGGCTCGCACTCTGCCGAAGAGGCGATCCGCTATGGACCGGAGCTTGGCCAATACCCAATCCTCATTGGTAACGTCTTCGGTGAAGGTTTCCTGGGAACTCCAACTTTTGCCTGCAGGGGGCTCTGGAATGACCAGACGATCGTCAATGCCTCGGGCGAACCGCCAAAGCTGGCGGGCACCCTTTCCTGCGAACAAGGAGAGTTGCCGGGGTGAGACTTCGGCGATTTGGCCGATCCGAGCGAGACCAGCTTGGTTGAGCGTTTTCGCCATCGCTGGCCCAACTCCCGGCAGCCATTTGTTTTCGAGCGGAAACAGAAACTCTCGCTCTTGCCCGTCCTGGATCTCGATGAAGCAGGATGGCTTCTTGAGCTTGCTTGCCACAGCGCTGACCAGCTTGTTTCGGGCGATCCCCTCGGAGACCGAAATTTTCAGGCTCTGACGGATCGCGGTCCGAATGACCTCCGCCACCTCCCTCGGGGATCGTTTGCGATTGCCTTTGAGGTCGAAATAGCCCTCGTCGATGCTCGCGATTTCGACGACCGGCGTGTGGTCGTATGCGTAGGAAAACATGAGCCGACTAAATTTCTCATATTTCTCGAAATCGCCCGAAACGGTGATGAGGCTCGGGCAAAGTTTCCGTGCTCTGGCGGTGGGCATGGCGGTGTAGATGCCAAGTCGTCTCGCCTCGTAACTGGCACTGGCAACGACTCCTCTTTTTGAGCCGCCCACTGCCACAGGCTTTCCTCTGAGTCTGACATCAGCGGCTTGTTCGACCGACGCGAAGAAGGCATCAGCGTCTAAATGAACAATCATCGCCGTCGCTCCTCACAGTCGGCGTTTGTCCACCCTCAAGAGCGCCCGAAACACCCCTTGGATCACCAGTTCGTGAGCCGGAATGAGGTCGGGATATCGCGGATTTTCTGCGCGAAGAAATGGTTTTCCTTTGTGGACTAGAAACCGCTTTAGCGTCGTTTCTCCGTCGATGAGAGCGGCGACGATATCCCGATGGGTTGGATCACGGAGTTCCATGATCACAACATCTCCCGCGACGATATGAGCATCGATCATCGAGTCGCCGCGCACCTCAAGCGCGAAGGTTCGGGCATTTTTGGGGAGTTGGAGCGTGTCTTCATCGATCGCTACACATCGATCGGATTGCTGCTCTTGATCCGACGGATAGCCCGCCGGAATTATGCCCACCAAGGGTATGTGAACAAGGGAAGCGGGAACCATTCCAGTCACCGTCATGGACCGAGTGACACCCTGATCGGCACAAAAATCCGGGCTAAAATCCAGAACAGCTTGTTGGTGGTCGGTGATGCCCATAGTGCTCAGATGAACACTTATTTTGCAAGAACGTCAAGCCGGACGTTTTGCTTCTACCGATTAAACCGTCCCAGATAGACTTTCGTCTCGTACTCGAAGGTGATTTTCCCGCCGGCCTGATGGGCCTCAAAAATCTTTTTCGCGGCATCGACAATCTCCTCGTGACCGGGTTGGCCAACGCTGGGGACATAGGAACTGGAAATCAACCGGCCGAGGAAGCAGTCCAAATCGAGGATTTGGTAATTTGCAAAGGTCCGGAGTTTACCCTCACCGGGAGCAAAGAACGCCCAAATATCCTCTGCTGCGACCCGACGATGGCTCACATTTTGATACTCAGGCGCCATTGTCTTTAGAAGGTTATCATACGCCCCGTTGATCGGTGAGACATCGTCCCGACGTTCGTTCCAGATGAGCGCCGTCCAGCCGTTGGACTTCAGAATTCGACTGAACTCCAGTCGCGTTTGAGCACGATCGAACCAATGAAACGCCTGGGCGCAGGTAATTAAATCGATCGTCCGATCTTCCAATGTCGTGGCCTCGGCTGTGCCACGTACGCTCCGAAAGGCAACACAACCGTCCAACGTCTCTTCAGCCGCCGTTCGCATCGCCTCGTTCGGTTCGACCGCCCATACATCGTATCCGCTCTTTAGCAGTTCCCGGGTCAGTATTCCTGTACCAGAGCCGATGTCCGCCACGGCGGCGGGCGGCGCAACGAGGTCCTCAAGGAACCGAAGCATGTTGTCCGGATATCCTGGCCGATATTTTGCATAGGCTTCCGCCCGATCACTAAATCGCTCCGTTGGGTCGCGCATAAATTTACCTTCATCGCCGAGATAATCTCTTTCAAATCCGATGCAACGGGTAAAGCGGAGAGCAGCAAATTGACGCCGTCCAGATCGACTTGCTTTTCACGCTTTATTTCCCTTTGCGGGCGGCAGCCCTGACCTTATATTTCAACCCATGAAAGCGCTCGTTGTTCTGCTCGCAGCAAGCGGTTTGCTCCTTGCCTCCCAACGCCCAGCCCAAGCTCAGGTCAGCTGGGGTATTCCGCTTCCGTTCCCGTTTCTGTTCTACAACTTCAACCGAGGGTATCAGCAGCCTCAGCCTTACTACGGCAACCAGCGTGCCTATTACAATCAGCCGTACTATGGCGGGCAGCCCGGCTACGGCCGCCCGGGCGACTGCACCCCCTCGCGGCATGCATACTTTTATCGCCCCTATTACCAGCCGCGCTATTACTACCGACCACAACCTAGCTATTATTACGGGCCGCAACCGGGCTACTACGGGCCAGGTTGGGGTGGATATGGAGGTTGGTAAAAGCAGCAACGATGGCAGGAGGCACCTAGCAGCTTACGCCCTCTGGCCTGCTGAGCGCGGCGGCAGCGCTCAGCTTCATCTCGCGTGTTCCAGCGCGAAAGCCAATGCTGGGGAAGGCTACTAGTTAGACGCAATTACGATCGTGGTGCTTGGCGGTTCTGTGGCTGGAGGGCCAGGAGTCAGAAATCAGGACTCAGGAGTTGCAGAAGTCTCCGTAATGGTTTTCAACATCCAGAGCTATTCGAAGGACATTTCTGTTAGCATCTGGAAAGCCTTATCGAAATTTCCCGTGGCCTCCGCAAAGCGAAGAAACTTGACGCTTTCAACGCAATTCTCCGGCGCCTCAGGTTGGCTCTTGAGAATCTGCATTGTCTCGGCGATGAATTCCTTTAGCGGCATGGCTCGGGGATCGTTCGTCTGGTGCGATCCTCCCAGTTCGGTCTGCACATAAGGCGGGATGATCTCAACCACTTGCACCGGCGTGTCCCGGACCTGGACGCGCAAGGATTGCGTGTACGAATGGAGCGCCGCCTTCGTTGCCGAATAAGTGGGAGCGAAAGGAAGCGGAACGAACCCCAAACCTGAAGAAACATTCAGGATCGCCGCATGCGGCTGTTTCTGAAGGTGAGGAAGCAGTGCTGCGGTGAGACGAATCGGGCCAAGTAAATTAGTCGTGACCATGGCCTCCGCATCGCCTGAATCTTCCTCCTGCGACTTAAGGTTCTCCAGTTTCAGAATGCCCGCGTTATTGATCAAGACGTTCAATGCCGGATGCTGGCTCGTAATCTGAGCCGCAAATGCCCGGATGGCGGCAGGGTCTTCGAGATCGAGCACGGCTGAAGCCAGCCCGGGATTGGCTTCGGTCGTTTTGTCCAGAACATTCTGGCGCCGCCCGGCGATAATGACTTTGTTGCCCAAGGCATGAAAAGCTTCGGCGAGACCTCGGCCAATGCCGGAGCCGCCGCCGGTGATGAGAATTGTGTTACCAGTGAGTATCATAAGATGGAACCAATGTTAACCTGGTAAACATTGTTGTCAATGTTTACATACTGCAAATTTACCGCACCGGTGTAACATCTTCCAATGAAAGCACCTCCACGTCCGTATCATCACGGAAATCTCCGCGAATCCTTGCTTCGCACGGCGGAGAATGCCCTTGAGACGGGGGGTCTTCAGAGCCTGACGTTGCGTGAACTTAGCCGTGAATTAGGGGTAAGCCATACTTCGCCGCTCCGCCACTTTGCCAATAAACAGGCACTTCTTGACGGGCTTGCCATCCGAGGTTTCGAGAGGCTGGGGGCGGTTCTAAGTCGCGCCGTCAAGGATCGCGGAGAGAATTTCCGCGCCCGGTTGATCAAGTTGGCTCGGGCCTACGTTGGTTTTCAAACGAAGCATCCTGCTCTGTGCGGATTAATGTTTGAAGCCAAGCACCGTACCGATGCGCCACCGGAAGTACTGGAAGCCGGCGAACGGGCTTTCTCGCATGGGCCGATCATTTTCGCGGAAGGTCAGGCTAGAGGCGAAGTCGTCGCCGGGGATCCTGCGCGTCTCTCACTCGTCGCCTTCGCCGCCCTTCAGGGTCTTATCACCATTTCCACCGACGGCAAATTCAAGGAGGTATCTCTGGAGATTCTCGTTCCCGAAGTCATTGAACGCATTATTCTGGGGCTGCGTCCAGGGCCTTAACGTTCCTGAAGAGGAGCGGAGCAAAAATCGGAAATTATTAAGATCCCCGCGGCCTGGATTGCTGAGGCGGCGAACGAGGGGTCCCTGCACGAAACGGACAGTATTCCGTTAACGGAATACTGTCCGATATTCCGAGTTCCGGAATATTCCGAGTTGTCCGTTCCTACCGATGGTCGACGCTGATAAAGCCAGCAGCACGGAATTGCTTACTCGGAATATTCCTGCCAGCCAACTTGGCCTCAGCTGCAGAAGGGTATCGCTTTTCCGCCGATTGGAGAGCGGCGCGAAGACGTGCATCTTGCCCGCGATCGCAGTTGCAATCAACAAAAGGCCGCTCGCGCCAATTCAGGCAGCATATCCGAACGTGCGCTGAGCAAGACCGTCGATGCGCA
>DATHPI010000399.1:0-13671 GCA_035484035.1 Chthoniobacterales bacterium | reverse complement strand
GACCAAGGGATTATGAGTCCCCTGCTCTAACCGCTGAGCTATAGGCCCTTAAATCCCTTATTCTGCAGTACTGAGGAGAACACTCAACCTTGTTCTCTCCCGACAATCCACAGTGCCTCTACCGATTTACCGCCGGAGTCTACTATGCCCGGCGCCAAGTCGCCAGAAGAAGGATCGGAACTCCCGTAAAGCAATCGCTCGCTCAATCCGCCGGCCAGGAAGCTACTGGCGCAGAGACCGGCCGGTGAGCGACCGCTGTTGCGCGTCGGCCGGAGACTTCCGAAGAGATCGAAGGGGTCCGCAGAGGAATAATTGGCGCCAACTGCGAACGCCGACGAGATATTAGGAAGTTTATACTCTGACCGAACCTGGACGTTGTGCGTTTCACTCCACTCAACCATTTGCAATGCCGCCCATTGACCGCATGGCTGGCCACGTCGCTGATACTTGCCGGCTGCGCGGCACACAAAACGGCACCGCCACCGCCGGTGACCTATCCTGCGACCTCCGAGAGTGCGCTTCGGGAGTTGAACCGCCTTCCTCAAGGTTCCTATGACAAGCTGGCAATCATCACCGTCGCCGGCGAAGTAGGTGAGCAACTTGCTTCAGCGACGAAAGGGGCGCGCGAAGCTGCCGCGCAAAAAGGAGCGAATGCACTCGTTATTCTGAAAGAGGTCGCGTACCGGCAAAAGGTCGGTCAACGCACGCTCAACGTCCGGCGAATCAGTTACCTGGCAATCCGGATGCGATGACCGGGTTCGGGGCCTCGTCCGGAAAAGACTCGAACGACGAAGGGCGAAACGCGGGCCGGCTTATCGAGGTTCTTCTAGCTTAAGGACGGTCAGGTCTTTCTGGTTCTCGACAGTGGCCTTTACTTTGTGATCTTTAGTTTTTGTCTTTAAGACTTCCGCCACATATTTAGTACGCGGATCAGAAAGATCGCCGTGCGGAATGAGGGTCAGAAACAGGGCGAAACCCACGCTCAAAGTAACGATGCCGCCCCATGCGAGCCGCGGTAGGCCAAACCACCGCCAGCGAGAAGACCTGATTGAGGTACTCCGCTCCTGGCTGATCTGCTCCATGATCCGGGAATTGAAAAAGTCAGGACTCTTGAGTTCGGGACGACGCATACTCTGTCTCAACAAGCTCTTGAGCTTCAGGAAATCGGCTTTTTCGTGCAGAATTGAAGGGTGCTCGATTTCGAACGACTGCAGCTCCTGGCCGCTGAGCGTGCCATCAAGCCATGCGGTGAATTTTTGCTCAAAGGTTTTCATACACGTCTTGAAGGAGGATCTGTAGTTTCTTTCGGGCGTAGAATAGCCGCGACATCACGGTGCCGAGGGAACAATTGAGAATTTCCGCAATTTCGCTGTATTGCAAATCTTCGATTTCCTTCATGACGATTACTGCGCGGTGTTCGGGAGAAAGTTTCCTAATTGCCTCATCGATTCGCTGGCGTATTTCATTTTGTTCAAGTTTTATATGGGGAAGAGGGACCGCTGAAGGAGTTGTACGCGAACCCGGATCCACGTGGGCAGGTGCAATCCGGTCGTCGAATTCTGCCTCGCCATGAATACCTTTCCGGCGAAGCGCGTCGATCGTCACGTTGGTCATGATTCGATAGAGCCAAGTATAAAAAGAGGACTCTCCCTTGAAGCGGTGAATCGATTTCCAGGCCTTCAGGAACCCTTCCTGAGCGAGATCCCAAGCGTCTTGTTCGTTCTGGACCATCCCGTAGACCATCATAAAAGCCTTGTTTCGATAACGGAGGACCAGATCGTTAAAAGCGCTTGAATCTCCAGCCTGACATCGTTTCACCAAGACACGGTCGTCTGGCTCGACTGAATCATTAGAACTGTGACTCGCCTCTAGGTTAGACGCGCGTTCGTCAAGTTCATTCAACGGCAAAGATTCCCGGTTGTCCGATTTAGGATCCGTAACGCCTTCGCCATTCGGCCCGAAGATCGCCCATCATGACGATGATGCTGTCCCTGACTTGGAAGAGGCGCTCATAGAGCTCCTCAAATTGGCGGATTTTAAGACTGCCGTCGTGGCTCATCTGGGTCGCGGCCTCGACAGCTGTTGATATGGCTCGAAGCGCCCGCTTCAGGTAAGCGATCGTCATCCCGATTTCTTCAGTTTCATGGTCGCTGAGAGCAGCCGCCAGTTTGGCACTGGCAACCGCCACATGCGACGCCAATTTAACGCCAAGGGGGCTTGAAGCGACACTGGGAACTTCGTCAAACAGCTGATCGATCCAGACTGTCAGAGAAAATGCGTTTTGATAGAGAGGGTGGGATTCGAAGACTTCTTGAGTCTCTTCTTCTCCCTCCTCCTCGACCTCGAAATCGGATTCGAACTCGATCTCCTCAATTTCTTCACTGGGCTGATCGAGCAAATGGGTCCAACCCATCTCCTGAGCGATAATCTGATCACGATTCGGGTCATCGATATATTTCTCGAACAGCTCCATATAACGTTCAGTTTTGCTGTCTTGCTGTTGGAGAAACCGCTCCCAATCGTACTCGTCCCAAGCACGCTCTGGCTCATCGTAGAAATCAGCCATACGCCGTTCTTATCTCAGGTTATTGGAACCTGCAAAGTTTTTGTCTTGCATTGTCTGCAGGCGAAGCTGACCACAGGCGGCATCAATGTCATGTCCTTTTTCACGCCTGATGGTGGCATCCACTCCGCTTTTGCGGAGAGCGCGATAAAAAGTCTGCTGTCGCGTCTGGGAGGGACGCTTCCAGCTTAAACCCTCGACAGTGTTATACGGGATCAAGTTAATTTTTGCCTCCAGCCTTCTTGCCAGGCCGGCCAACTCCATCACCTGATCGAGCCCATCGTTGACGTTCTCAATCAGGATATATTCGAACGTAATCCGCTGGTGTTTCTTTTCACCGTAGTATGCGCAGGCGTCCATCAAGGCCGCGAGATTAAACTTGCGATTGATCGGCATAATCTTCTCGCGCACCGCATCCGTCGCCCCGTGAAGGGAGACAGCCAGACGAATCTGAAGCGGTTGATCGGCCAGTTCGCGGATCCGAGGGGCCAGGCCGCTGGTGGAAATCGTGATATGCCGCGCTCCAATTCCGATGCCCCAGGGAGCTCTGATGATCTCAATCGCCTGCAAAAGGTTTTGATAGTTGGCCAGGGGTTCTCCCATCCCCATGAACACAATATTGTTAATCTTCTCTCCGCTAAGAGCTTCGACTCGCAGGATCTGTTCCACCATCTCCCCTGGTTCCAGATTTCTCGTCCATCCCTCCAATCCGCTTGCGCAGAACTTGCAACCGTATGCACAGCCCACCTGCGTCGAAACACAGAGTGTTTTTCGATCCGACGGGGAGCCGTACAACGCCGGACTCGCGGGAATCAAAACGGATTCGATGAAACTCTGGTCCCTCAGGGCAAAGAGAAATTTCTGCGTCGTATCGCCTGAGCCCGTCTTCCGCACGCAAGCCAGCGGTTCCAAGAGAAACTCCCGGTCGAGCTCATCGCGCAATCGTTCCGATAGGTCCGACATCTCGCGAAAACGGGTAATTCTCTTTTGATAAAGCCATTGAAGAACCTGTTTAGCCCGGTAAAGAGGCTCCCGGCGCGTGGCAACCCATGCTTCCAGTCCTGATAACGGGAGATTGAAAATTGACGGCTTCTTATCCATTTCCTGAACTCTGCAGCATCACACAGATCAAGGGGGGAGCAAATGGACAGGATTCAGGAGTTCAGGAGTTACGATTACAGGAGTTCAGGAGTTGCAGGAATTCAGGAGTTGCAGAATGGTTGCGCAACATCGGTCCGGCCCTCCGGATTCTGAACTCCTGAACTCCTGCAACTCCTGAACTCCTGTTTTTTCACCCCCATGAAGTGTTATGAAGTGTTCGGCAAACTTTCTCCAGAGCTGACGAACGAGATATTCGCTTACCTTCTTGAGTTCGAAAAACCGGTCTATAAAGCGATGGTGCAGAACATCGCTTCGCGTCGAAAGCTCCGACCGATCTTTATTGAGCGAAAACCGAGGCAAGAACGGCATCTCTGGCTGCATCAGGCGCTTTCACTGAAAAGCGCCGATGACCTGACGATGCAGCTGTTGCAAATCTGGTTGCTGGGGGCTCAGAGGGAGATGATTTGCGAATTTCTCGATTCTCTTGGGATCGAGCATGATGGAAAAGGTGTCGTCGACAACTTGCCAGCAGCTCCGTCTCGCGACAGGCTAAACGAAACTATCAGCAAACTGCTCGAAAAGCGCTCCCCCGAGGCCGTAGCCCTCTACCTTCATGCCTTTCAAGCAATGGACGAGACGGGTTGGTCAATATTGGATGAAGTTTTAGCTACGGACCCGCGGATTTCACTACCCCGAAAATCTGACGATCCAAAGCATTCGTGAAATATTCAGGCAACAGCGCGATAGAGTTGGAAATTCTGGGTTTTCTGAGTGAACCCGCGGAGGAAAGATTCGAGTCTTTAGCACTGTCGATCTACAATTACCAGCGGCGGGCAAATCCGGTCTACGCTCAGTATTGCGAGTATCTCGGGACGCCGAAACAAGTTGATTCCTGGAAACGGATCCCGGCAGTCCCGCAAATTGCGTTTAAACGATCCGACATCCGGTCCTTTCCGGTGCAAGAGACTCAGACGGAGTTTCGGACAAGCGGAACGACTGGCGAAGGTCATGGGAAGCACCACTTTCCGTCCATACGCTTGTACGAGGCTGCGGTGCAACGGGGCTGGGATTATTTTCGGCTACCGCGACATCGATCCATCCTCCTAATGCAGCATCCTGAAGACGCCCCGTTTTCCTCGCTTAGTCGCATGGGAGCCATCCTCGCGGGCTCCGAGCCCGAGCGGTTTGTCATCTCGCAGGACGGTGGTCTCGACTTCAGTCGACTGCGCGAACAGCTCAGCGACCGTCATGAAGCCGTGACCTTGTTTGGTACGGCCCTGGCCTACCTTAACTTGTTTGAAAAAGCTCCGGATTTCGACCTCGCCTTGAATCCGGCCAGCATGGTGATGGAAACGGGCGGATTCAAAGGGAGCGGACGGGATGTTGCGAAGAGCGATTTGTACGAAAAGCTGTCTCTCCGTCTGGGCGTCGCGGCCGACTCGATTTGGAACGAATACGGAATGACCGAGTTGAGCTCGCAGTTTTATTCCCGTGGGGTCGGCCGCTCTCACCAAGCCCCGCCTTGGGTGAGATTCCAGATTATCGACCCGGAGACCAACCAGGAGGCTTCCCCGGGAAAGGTCGGGCTATTGCGTATTATAGACTTGGCAAATTTGTGGTCTGTACTCGCTGTTCTGACACAGGATCTGGCGATCGCTCAGCCTGACGGAGGCTTTTTGCTGCTCGGACGCGATCCTCAGGCGCTCCCGCGCGGTTGCTCGCGAGCTGTTGACGAGCTGATGCACTTTGCGCGCGGATGAGACTGGATGACCGCATCGTCGCCCTCGTTGCTGCCGCCGCGAAGGTTTCCTGGCTAGTCGACCTGAGCTTCGAGAACATCTCGCGCTGGATCGAGCTGGAGCTCGGCCAGTATCTGAGCGATCCCAAGCCTCAACCGTATGGGAACCAGCACTGTCAGACCTATCCACTCAGTCCTATCTTACATATTGTCAGCGGAAACACGCCGCACGCGGCTTTGCAAAGCCTGATCCGCGGCGTGATTGTCGGCGCCACCAATTGGATAAAGTTGCCACACCAGGGAATTCCAGAGGTGGACATTTTTGTTGACGCGTTGCCGAAAGAACTCCGACCAGAGATGGCCACCGAACTTCTTCCCCACTGGATGGAGAAGGCTGAGGTTATTGTGGTGTTTGGCTCTGACCAGACAGTACGGGAGTTTTCACAAAGGGTTCTCCCATCTCAGCGGTTCCTGGCACATGGGGAAAAAGTCAGCCTGGGGTTGATCTGGGGCCAATGCGATCCCCAGATCGCGGAAGGAATCGCTCGCGACGTCTTTCCATTTGATCAGTTGGGCTGCCTGTCACCGCAATTTTTTTTCGTGGTCGGGGATTCGGCAGACTTCGCCTTGCAACTTTCCGATCAACTCGAAAAGCAACCTCCAAGAACACTTGCGCCAGCGCGGGATCGTGCGACCGCAGGGGTGCTGCGCGCGTTTCGCGAAGAGTGGAAGTTTCGCGCGGCTATCACACCGGGCGTCTTCCTCCGGGAAAGTCGCGGAAATCTAGACTGGGTGGTGATTCACGACCCGGAGCCCGTGCTGGTCACCAATCCATTGCACGGAACGATCTTTATCAAACCAATGCCACCGGACGTCGAATTGACACTCGCGCCGATTCGACGGTTGATCAGCACGATTGGACTCTTTCCAATCAATCGGGAGTTGGTCCATTTTGGGATTTGTTTAGGAGCGCAGCGGATCTGCCGGATCGGCCAGATGCAAAATCCGCCTCTCACTTGGCATCATGACGGCTGGCCAGCCTTGGGGAGCTTCGTTCGCTTTGTGGATATCGAGGGATTATGACGATGATAGGGCGAAACTACGTCGGCGGGGCAAGACACCTGCCTGATTGGTCGACAGTCAGCCCGCAATCAGGGCCGGACAGGAAACCGCCACGACCGAGAGCCTTTATCGGTGCTCTGGCGCTCTTTGAATTTTTGTAGAATCGCAGCATACTAAGCAGTCCTTTTTTAGCCAATCACCCGGCCTCAAGACTTTTTTTCATGACCCAACAGCTCCAAAGTTACCTCGGGTACTCTTATCCTGCACAACTAGCCGATCTGGTAAAAAAAGTCTGGCCGAAGGATCGTCTGGCGAAATTACCGCAGGACCATCATCTTCGGAAGCTCTTCGACATTTCCTACCACGCGAGTTTGTTGCGCGATGAGGATCGACAGGTGACCTTCAGGATGATTTTTGAGGATCCGGGTTCATTGCCGCCAGATGAGGGACCTCCGAGCGGTCTGATGCCGCTCCATCTGGATCGCCCGCGACCGTTTAACGAACAAGAGATTCGACGGCTTTCGATGGCCGCGCTGTTTTTCCGTTCGATGATCGGGGTGTGCAGAAGCGTCCACCAGGATCTCCAAATCTGGGGGATGGTCATTTCCGGCACCCGCTGGCTGAGCAGTCTCGCCGGAGGCCGTTACCATGGCGCGCCCGAACCAGACTCGCTGGTCATCCATTCTCTCGGTCCGGGCCGACTCACCATTCACCTCGGCAGGAATCGAATCGCTACCCTGGCGGGAGGTCGAATCGAATCCCGAGCCTTTGATCTATTTGAGTCGAAATGGCTGCAAGCGGTGTTTTCGCAAGTTCGCAGCAGTTTTTTGAATGAGGCATTTGGCGAACACACGGACGCCAAATACGTCCCGGTGGACGTCGATTTTGTCAGGATGATGACCTATAATATCGTCCTTCGTGCACTTTCGGTGGTGCGGAACGGCCGTCATGGAGGAACGCTGGTGATCGTTCACCCGGATGACGAAGCGTTGATCCGCACACCTGAAGCTGCGCTGCGTTTCAAATATTTGATCGGTGATTGTCCTGCTCGAAGGCGGTACGCGCGAATGCTAAGGCAGGCGATCATTCGCCTCGCGAAGCTGGCCAGCCATCACCGCAGACCCAACGCCGGATGGACCGAGTATCAAACACTCCTGGACACCGAACTAAGCGATATGGACGAGGCATTGTTCGATTTCGCACACTTTCTGGCGGATTTGATGGCGGTGGATGGTGCGCTGGTCGTCACCCAAGCCCTGGACCTGGTCGGATTCGGTGCCGAATTACGATATGAAGCGCCGGGTCTGAAAAGCGTGCGGCACGCTCTCGACCTGGAGGGCGAGATCTGGGCCAATGAACCGCTCGACAATGTCGGGACCCGGCATCGAGCGGTGTATCGGTTTTGTCGTGGCTATCCGAGATGCCTGGCCATTGTCGTTTCGCAAGATGGATCCGTTCAATTTGTCAGGAACCACAATGGGGCGGTGACCTACTGGAATCAACTTTCATGGTAACTTCCACTTGGAAGATGGCTAAATCGTTTCCATATTCTCGCCCGAAATGAAGCAGGCTCTTATTGTCCTCGAAGATGGGCGGACCTTTCACGGAGAAAGTTTTGGAGCAGATGGTACGAGTGTCGGTGAAATTTGTTTCAACACTTCCATGACCGGCTACCAAGAGGTGCTGACTGATCCTTCCTATCGCGGTCAAATCGTCACCATGACTTATCCGCTGATCGGGAATTATGGCGTCAATATGCTTGACTCGGAAAGCCGCGAGCCGCATGTCCGGGGATTTGTGGTCGGCGAACTCTCGCCTATTACGAGCAATTGGCGGGCGAGCGGCTCACTGGATGACTACCTGAAAAAATGGAACATCTGCGGGATTCAAGGAATCGATACGCGGGCCTTGACCAAGCACCTCAGGGTTCGGGGAGCCATGCGGGCTTGCCTCAGCACCGAACTGACGGAGGAGGAAGCCGTCAAATCCGCGCTGATTTCTCCAGGTATGCGGGGCGCAGACTACGTGAAGGAGGTGACGACTCAAGAGCCGTACGAATGGGATCCTGATGACAAACTCAGCCGCGATTGGACGATCGTCAAAGGTTCGGCTGAGCACTCCGATGAAGTGCTCGAGAACGGCCAGGTTCTCAAATCGCTTCCGCCAATCCGACATCATGTCGTGGCCTACGATTACGGCATCAAATATAACATCCTGCGAAGACTGCGTCAGCATGGGTGCAAAGTGACGGTAGTGCCCGCAACCACCAAGGCAGAGGATGTTCTTGCGATGAAACCAGATGGAATTTTTCTCTCAAACGGCCCCGGCGATCCAGGCGCATTGCCTTACTTGTCCGATGAGCTCAGGAAGCTCTTCGGCCGCAGCCCGATTTTTGGTATTTGTCTCGGACACCAGTTGCTCGGCCTGGCATACGGAGGAAAAGAATTCAAACTCAAATTCGGGCACCGCGGAGGCAATCAGCCGGTTAAGGACCTGAGGAGCGGTAAGGTTTCCATTACCTCCCAAAACCATGGATTTGCGATCGACGCCGGATCTTTGCCGGCGAACGTGGAAGTGACACACATCAATCTCAACGATCAGACTGTGGAGGGGATGCGCCACCAGGAATACCCTATTTTCAGCGTCCAATATCATCCCGAGGCGTCCCCAGGTCCGCATGACGCAAGCTATTTCTTCGACCAATTTGGCGCGTTAATGGACGATCATCGCCCCGGCGGAAAGACCTGAAAATAGCCGAGCTCTCCGTATTCTATGAGAGACGGTTCAGCGCGTGAAGGGCATCACCCGGGTGGACGGGTGCCTGAAATGCTCTGTCCGAAGACGGACCGCTGGGACTTATCTTCGCTCGACGCCTTGAACGGAGTCTGGGCCAATTGCACCAGAATTTCTCTCCGCGAGAACCTGTCCGGGCGGCCACCACAATGGGGGACGGAAGTCCGTTTAGGCTGGAACGGGGATTTTCTCCACGGCCTTTACCAATGCCAGGATCCAAATCCATGGGCCACAAAGACAAGGCGGGACGACGCGCTGTGGGAAGAAGAAGTGGTGGAGGTTTTTCTGGATCCCTTCGGGGATTCACTTTGCTATTTCGAGATCGAGATCAATCCTCTGAACACGGTGACTGATCTGATCATCCGACGGACCTGGACAGGATTGAGAAAAGATTTCAAATGGAAATGCGAAGGGTTGGTCACAGCCTGCGGCACCTTGGCGTATGGTTGGGTGGCAGCGTTTCAAATTCCATTTGCGTCTCTCGGAGATTGCCATCCGACCCGCTCTCCGATTTGGCGAGTGAACTTTTCGCGCATCGATCGACCGAAAGACCAGCCGCTCGAATTGTCAGCATGGTCACCCACCCTGGTCCAAAGTTTTCATGTGCCGAGGCGATTCGGGGTGTTGCGCTTCGATCAAGCAGATGTCCCCTGAGAAAGGAGTCAGGACTCTTGATTTTTCCCAGTGGAGCGCAGAAGGTCGGTGGGTACTAACAGAACAGGGAGTCAACAGAACGACGATTGCGAGGATAAAATTATGGCTGATCAACAGGATCCACAAGAAGCGGCAAACAGCGCCAAAGAACACGTCAAAAGCGCAGCAGACGATTTCAAGGCCGCGGCAAGCGCGAAAGCGGATGAGATCCGGCGGGCCGCCGAGCAAAAGGCAGAAGAGCTTCGTCACCACGCCGAAGGTAAAGCCCGCGAATTTCGCGGCGCTGCAGAAACCGCCTGGACTGACGCTCAATCCAAGGCAAAAACTTGGCAAGCAGACAGCGAAACGTACATTCGCGAGAACCCGACCAGAGCGATCTTAGTGGCCCTCGGTTTGGGTTTCTTGTTGGGCCTCTTGTTCCGGAAATAACTCATGGACCCTGATGCTCCGCTAGGGGCGCAAGCTTCAAGCCAGTCGACGAGCGACTCAGTTAAAAAGTGGGTGGCTTCGTTTCTGGCATACCTGGAGCTTAGGCTGCAGCTCATTGGACTTGAGTCTAAGGAGGCCGGCCTTCATCTGCTGGTGCTCGCGCTCCTATTTGTCGGGGCCGTGGTATTCTTTGCCGGTTTCCTGGTCATGCTGGTGGTCTTTTTGCTTTACCTTTTGACACTAATCTTTCATTGGGGCTGGGGGTGGAGCGCGCTTGCCTGCGGGGTGGTCTCTCTCCTGATCGCCGTCGGCGCCGGTGTGACCCTTCGGTTCCGGATCATTAGACCTCTTTTTCCCACGACCTTGGCGGAATTTAAAAGGGATCGCGAATGGCTGACGCACAAGACGAAAGAAAGCGAATAGCAGGCGAGCTCGCGCGCAGGCGAGCCGAACTCACTGATCAGGCTCTGCTTCTGCGCAGAGATCTCGATATTGGAAATCGGATGTCTGATTCGTTGAGGAAGCATTCCTGGGGCTGGATGAGCATTGCTGCGATGTTTGGCTGGATCCTCTCTCGACTGCCGGCCAGGAAAAAGAAAGTTTACATTCAGGCAGCGAATTCTGAGAAATGGACAGCCCCGAAGCAAAGTTTCATGGTCCAGATCTGGAAGGGTTTGTGGTCGATCGCTAAACCGCTGGTGGTGGCCTATGTCACGAAGCAAATCGCCGAAAAGGCCAAGATCCCCGGAGCGAAATGGCTTTAAAACAGGAGTTCAGGAGTTGCAGGAGTTCAGGAGTTGCAGAATTGGGAGACGGAGTAAAAAATTAAGTCAAGGAAGACAGCTTAGCTTCATTCTGCAACTCCTGAACTCCTGCAACTCCTGAACTCCTTCCTCTACGCTTTCCGGCCAAACTTCTTCTCCAGATCGCCGTAGCCGATTTGAATCATCGTTGGTCTTCCGTGCGGACAGCAATAGGGCAGCTCGCAATCCATCAAATCTCGAAGCAGTTTTTCGACTTCCGGCTGGTGCAACTCGTCGTTTGCCTTGATCGCGTGGCGACAGACGGTGCGGGCAATGACCTCTTCGCCCATCCGTAAACGGGAGGTAGTTGTGGTCATTGAACGGAGTTCGTCTACCAGTCGCCTGATCGCCACACTCGGATCATCCGTCCGGAAGAACTGCGGAATTCCGTCGATCTTCAACGTGGAATCGCCAAATGGCTCCAGGGCGAACCCCATCTTTTCCAGCGTTTGCGCATTCGTCGCAATCCAATCGTAGTCCTTCGGGATAACTCGGACCGTAAGAGGGATCAGGAGACGCTGGGTCGGCACTCCTTCCGATTCCATTTGGCGCCGCAATTTCTCGAACAAAATCCGCTCATGAGCCGCGTGCTGATCGACTAGAACAAGGCCTCCCTCGTTTTCCATGATGAGATACAGCTTGCCAAGCACGCCGAGGATCTTGAATTCGTGAAGGGGCCCTGGAAGGCCGTTGGGAACCGGGGAGATGCTCGGCGGCTGGTCGCCTTTCGACGGCCCTGAAATCTCGACAGGGAGAGGCGCCTCCGCTCCGATCGCACTCGAGCGAAACTCCGCCCAGTCCCGCCTTAACGCAAATTGTTCGGTGGGCGGGATGAGCGCCGGAGTCAAATCAGCGATCGGCACGCGGACGGGCGGGATGAGCGTTTCCACTGGTTTCTGAAACGAGTGCGTCCAACGCTTTCGGTCGGTTTGAAAGGTCTTCCGAATTGTCTCTGCCACGCAATTTCTGACCAGATCCGGTTCTCGAAAGCGGACTTCGCGCTTGGCCGGATGAACGTTAACGTCAACTGTCTCCGGATCCATGACCAGGAAGAGAAACGTCACCGGGTATTGCCCCTTCATCAAGGCGGTGTGATAACCCTCACGCAAGCCGTGTTGAATTGTGATATTTTCCACGGGCCGCCCGTTTACGAAGAGGATCTGTTCCGATTTCGTGGACCGACTGATTCCAACTTTCCCGATAAAACCGGAAACCGTGATTCCGTTGACTGTCTCGGGGCTGATTTCCAGCAACTGTTCGAAAAGCTCCGATCCGCGGAGATCCCGGATGCGGTCCGCCAGCGTCTTCGCGGGCGGCGCCTGGAACAAAATGCTCTGATCGCGAATCGATACAAAGCCGACGTCCGGATGACCTATCGCTTGCAGCGAGATCTGATGCTGGACGTGACTGGCTTCGGTGTTTTCGCTGCGGAGAAACTTCCGGCGAGCCGGCAAATTGTAGAACAGGGAACGCACTTCGATTTGCGTGCCAGGCGCTTCGCCGGAGGCTCGGACAGAATCAATCTTGCCCCCATGGACAACAATCTCCGTCCCTTCCAGTCCTTCGTGAAGCCGGGTGGCCATCCGAAAACGGGACACGCTCGCGATACTCGGGAGCGCTTCACCGCGGAAACCGAGGGTGTGAATCCTCGCCAGGTCGTGGCCGGACTTGATTTTACTGGTGGCATGCCGCTCAAGACTGAGCAACGCGTCATCCCGATCCATCCCCATTCCGTCGTCAATCACTCGGATCACGCCGGCTCCGCCGCGGGCGATCGCCACTTCAACCCGGGCTGCACCCGCGTCGATGCTATTCTCGACCAGTTCTTTCACCACTGAAGCCGGTCTCTCGATGACTTCACCAGCAGCAACCTGGTTTGCTACTTCATCCGATAAAAGCGCAATTCGGCCCACGCACAACTCTACAACGAAGTTTGGGACCGGAAGAGGAAAAAACCGCGAAACCACAAACGCCCTGCCATAACGCCGATGCGCCGAGTCGTTGACTTTTCGTCAGGGTGTCGCTTAATTGAAGGACGCAATGATCAATGTGACAGATTCTGCCTTTCGACGACTGCACGAGCTTATCGCGGAAAATCCCGAGTACCGCGATAAAGGGCTGCGGATCTTTGTTGAGACAGGGGGCTGCGCCGGAATGCAGTATGGCATGCAGTTCGACCAGGCAAAGCAGGGAGATCAACGGATCGAACAAAATGGTGTCGAGGTGTTGGTCGACGTCTATAGCGCAAACTATCTCACGGGTGCGACGATTGATTTTTTAGACGGACTGAGCGGTGCCGGCTTTAAGATCACAAATCCGAATGTTGCGCGAAGCTGCGGATGCGGCAGCTCTTTTGAAGTTCCTCGTGAATCTTAGTCGACACCTCTTTTCGTGTTTGCCCGTCAGTTGAGCCATGAAAACGGTCGAGCTTGGACGATCCGGCAGGAGATCTCGTCAACAACCGGAAAGCGACAATTTATTCGGTTGGACAGTTTTTATCCTCTTACTTTGCGGATTTGCCGTCGCTT
>DATHPI010000398.1:0-6070 GCA_035484035.1 Chthoniobacterales bacterium | reverse complement strand
TGGGCTTGTTCTCCTTAAAACAAGCGTACATCACGGCTTGCCGATCTTCTTGTAAGTAACCACCAACTGGAGAGCCGAATGCCGGAAATCGGCCTGTTCGGTTCGGAGGGAGGGGCGACCTAATCCGTCGTCCCTACCCCTGTCGTCGGCAATGCGGCCTCCGCCTGACACTGACACTGACACTGACACTTCCCCAGGCTCCGCTCGTGCGCCCCGTACTCATTATTTGAAGTCGACCACAACCTTCCCTATGGCGTGCCGCGAACTTGGTCAGACGAGGGAATCTCAATGCTGCACCGAATCTAAATCATCACTCGAAACTGGAGAACCATGATGAATGTGCCCGTCCTGATTATTGGTGCCGGTCCAGTCGGAATGACGATGGCTTCCGAACTCGCGCGGTTTGGCGTGCCGGTTCGCATTGTCGATAAGGCGACCCATCGGACAGACAAGTCGAAGGCTCTGGTTATCTGGAGCCGTACCCTCGAATTGCTTGACCGGGGTGGCGGATCCGCCCCGTTTGTTGATGCTGGGTTCAAGGCCACCGCGGTTAACATCATCGCCGGCGACAAGGTCATAGGCCGCGTCAGTATGGAGAGTGCCCAAAGCCCCTATCCCTATGGACTAATGCTCCCACAATCTGAGACGGAACGTCTGCTTGAAGAAAGGCTTGCCAAATTGGGTGTCTCGGTTGAGCGCCAGGTGGAACTCCTATCGTTCAAGAGAAACGCGGCCGACGTGGAAGCCGTGCTGCGGCATTCCGACGGGCGCGAGGAGGAGGCGGTGTCAGCGGATTGGCTGCTCGGGTGTGATGGCGCTCACAGCGTCGTGCGCCACGGCTTGGGTGCAACATTTTCAGGGGAGACGCTGAAAAGCGATTGGATCTTGGCCGATGTTCATATGACAGGCTACCCCTTCCCCGACAGCGATGTTTCCGTGTATTGGCATCGGGATGGCGCGTTCGTCATTTTTCCGATCTCTCCAGGGCGCTATCGAGTCATAGCGGATCTGCCCCCTGTCGGCGCAGAGAATCCGCCCACACCAACGCTGAAAGAGGTCCAGACGATTATTGACCGCCGCGGGCCAAGCGGGCTAAAGGCTTTCGATCCCATTTGGCTCGCGGGTTTCAGGATCAACGGCCGCAAGGTTTCGGACTACCGCTCGGGGCGGGTGTTCCTCCTCGGCGATGCCGCCCACGTTCATAGTCCCGCAGGCGGGCAGGGGATGAACACGGGAATGCAGGACGCGTTTAATCTCGCCTGGAAGTTGGCCTCGGTTATCAGCAATTCGTGTGATGAGCATCTGCTTGACAGCTATAGCGTTGAGCGCAGCGCCGTCGGCGATCAGGTTCTTAAAATGGTAGCCACGCTAACGACTGTTGGAACGATGAAGAACCCGGTTGCCCAGACCTTACGGAATCTTGTCGGCCACATCATATTGGGCATTTCCCCGGCCCAGCACGCATTTGCAGATGCGATGACGGAAGTTACCATCAGCTATCCCAGGAGCCCGCTGAACGGGCCCTCTCTGGCCGGCGCCGGTCCGAAGCCGGGGCAGCGAGTGGGACCTCTGTTGGACCAAGTGCCGGTTGGCGGCGGCGATGCGCCGCGGTTTGCTCTTTTCGCGACGAACACCACCGCCACGGCAGATCTTGTGGGCAGATTTCCAGGGTTGCTGGATCGCGACGTCCGCCCCCCTTTCCGCGATGACGGCATTTGGCTGGTTCGACCTGACGGCTATCTCGCCTGTTCGTCCAGTGATACGGAGACTGTCGCCAACTATCTAGACCACCTTGTTCGTGCCAGAACCGATTAGTGCATCCCTCTTATAGTGGGAGGCTTCCAACCTGTGTTTCAGTTTGGCCCATCCCAATTCTACCTCTGTGGCCTCTGTGGCCTCTGTGCGATGCTATCCCTAGCTTGTTTCTCGCACCCAGGCCGCGGCGCCATCAAAACCAGGACTTCAACCTCGGATAAAGGTCGAGATAACGTCGATATGCGACTTCGTACTGATCTCTTCGGTCTGTCTGAGGGGCGGTGATCACGTCAAATACTGGAGCCAGACTCCGCACTTCGTCGTAGCCCTTAAAAATGCCGGCGCCGATCCCGCCGATCATCGCCGCTCCTACGCCCGCGCGTTCCGCGGCAAACGCATCTGTCCCTTGGCAAAGCGGACGATTAATAACATCCGCCAGCATTTGCCGCCAAAGCGGGCTGCCGAGGCCATTGCCGGAAGCCACCAGCTTTGGCAGATTAGCCCCGCAATCCTCCATCGTTTCAATGATTTGCCGAAGCGCAAAGGTAATGCCTTCCAGAAGAGCTCTGACCAGATGGCCAGGGCCGTGCCGCAAGGCCAGACCGACAAATCCGCCTTTCGCCCGGGCATCCATGATTGGCGAACGCTCTCCGACGATATAAGGGAGAAAAGTCAGCCCTTCACAGCCGGGCTCGACTTCGCTGGCTGCGCGATCCAGTTCCGCATAGGAGAATCGGTCGCTGCCCAGGATGGCCCGTAACCATCGCAAAGCCATCCCAGCGGAAAGCATTGCACCCAGCAAGTACCATCGCTCGCGAGGGGCATGGCAAAAAGTGTGGAGCCGCAGCTTCGGATCCAGAAGCGGCTGACTCAACGGAACAAATACTTGTCCACCGGTACCGATTGTCACTGAACCCAGCGGCGGGTCGATTAACCCGTTCCCGACAGCCTGTGCAGGTTGATCGGAACTTCCAGTCGAGACCGGAATGCCGGCAGCAAGCCCCAGTTCCGTCGCGGCATCTTTTCTCAGATGCCCGACGAGTTCAGTGGACTGATGGGTAACCGGAAAAATCGAACGCGGCAGCTTCAACCGTGTGATCAGATCGTCGGCCCAGATCCGTCGTTCGACGTCGAAGATGCCAGTGGCGGAAGCGTCGCTCTCGTCGGTCCCAAGTTCCCCGGTTATTTTCAATCGGATATAGTCCTTGGGCATCACGAGCGTGAGGGCTTGATCGAGCAGTTCCGGTTGATGTCTTTGCAGCCAGAACAATGTCGCGATGAGAAATCCCGCGGCCGGTGCAGTGCCGCATTTCTTCAGGTCTGGGCCAACAATCGACTCGATCTCCGGCAGCAGATCGGCGGTCCGTTGATCCGCCCAAATGATGGCTCGACCGATTGCCCTTCGATCCTTGCCAATCAGAACGAAACCGTGCATTTGTCCGGAGAACGCGATCCCGGAAATGTCGGGTTTCCCGGCTCTTTCCAGCGCTTGACGCACCGCAAGAACGGTCGCGCGCCACCAGTCTTCCGGCTCCTGCTCCGCATAGCCAACCGAAGGAGTTAGAATTGGGTACTCGGCGGTTCCGAGACCACGGATAGATCCATCGAGCGCGAAGACGACGACTTTCACGCTGGATGTCCCAAGGTCGATACCAAGAAGAGAGCTCATCGTGTAGAAATGGGGGGATGGATAGAGCGCAGATTACATCAATTCCTCGAAGGGGCAAGAAAGCTTAGCCCCGGGTTTACCCTGGAATCCCGTATCCCCCGGCCCCTTCAGCTTCAGGGCTAGGTTCGGTGGAGGAATTAACCCAGGGTAAACCCTGGGCTATGCTCTTTTGGCCACTTCGGGCCACGGATCATTCCCGGCCTTGCTTACTCCACCGCTCCATCACTCCATCACTCCATTTCCGTCTAGTTCCGTGACCGCCTCATGCTGGATCGGGAAATTGACCGAATTCGCGATATAGCAAAGTTCGTGGGCCCGCTGGTGGAGCGTTTCGGCTTTTTCGGCTGATCCTGTGACCCGAACATGCGGATGCAGCGTCACGCGGACGAAGCGGCCGCCTCCTTCACCCGACTCTTCCATCGTTCCTTCAGCCCGATCTTCGTACGACACCACGACGATCCCGGCGTCTGCGCAAAGGTGAAGGTACCAGAGCATGTGACACGTCGAAAGCGCTGAGACCAGTAGCTCTTCAGGATTGTATCGGAGGGGATCACCTCGGAATTTGGGATCGGCTGAACCGAGGATTGGCGGTTTCTCAAGTACGTTGATTTCGTGATTCCGTTGGTAAGATCGATAGTCGGAGGTGCCTTTGCCAGTGTTACCGGTCCACCGGACGTTGACGGAGTATTTGTGTTCACGCTGCATTGTTAATCCTCCGGAGATTTAAGAGGTCGCTCAATGGAATTTTCTCTGAACGGTTTCCTCCCATCTTAGGAGACTCACCTTGGCGGTTTATCCCTATGCGTTTACTTTTCATCTCCGCTCTGATTTGGCTAGGCTTTTCCGCCTTGGCAATGGCTCAGGACAATCCACAGATGAAAATCGGTGGGGCAACAATCGATGTCGTCCTCGACTCGGATATCCCTGCGGATTTGCGTAAACTAATCCTCGATTGGATCGCCACTGCGGCGCGGGCGGTCACAACGTACTACACAAAATTTCCGGTCCCGCAGGTGAGCATCGCTGTCCAGTTGGAGGACGGAAAGGGCGTCAACTCGGGGCGGGCGTTTGGCTGGGAACACGCCCATATTTCGATTTCAGTGGGCCGAGCGACAACCGCCGCGGGATTTGCGGACGACTGGATAATGACCCATGAGATGGTGCACTTGGCGTTTCCGTCGGTCCCCGAAAGTCACCACTGGATTGAGGAGGGATTGGCAACTTACGTCGAGCCGGTCGCGCGCGCCAGGGCGGGCGATTTGCTCCCTGAAAAGGTCTGGGGTGATATGGTTGACTCGATGGCCCAAGGGCTGCCGAAGTCCGGCGATCGCGGACTGGATTTCACGCACACTTGGGGTAGAACCTATTGGGGCGGTGCTCTTTTCTGTTTGCTCGCTGACATTGAAATCCGTAAACGGACCGATAACCGGCTCGGACTCGAAGATGCGATGCGCGGTATTTTGAAAGCCGGAGGAAGCATTGAGGTCGAATGGCCGCTTGAGCGAGCTCTGAAGGTTGCTGATCAAGCCATCGGAGTTCCTGTCCTGGAAGAGCTTTATGATCGGATGAGAGCTAAGCCCGTCTCGCCGGATCTCGATCAGCTTTGGAAAGAACTGGGCGTTGAGCGCCGTGGCGAAACCGTCGTTTTCGACGACTCCGCGCCACTCGCCTCGGTTCGCCGTGCCATCACGGCGCGCGTCCACAGCTAAGATCTTGTTGTTCCACAAGCTGATCTTTTCGGCAGGACCCGGCGCAACTTATGCTGTCAACCTTGAATTCGGGTTGCCACAAAATGACCGACGATGTTCTAGCGAACGAAACCTCGACGAGTTGCAAGTCCTAACGACAAACACCAAAAGCTTCACTCCAACACTCCAGCACTCCAATACTCCAATTCTCCTGCTCTTGCTCCTGCTCCTGTATGAAGTGGATCTGCCTTTTCTGGTGCTTTTTCAACTTCGCACTGTCGCTTGTGGCCCAGGATGCCGAACATTTGATCACCGACGCTGAGCAGTTGGAAAAGAAAGGCGAAACGGACTCCGCGATCGCCGTTCTGAAAGCTGCGGACCGATTGTCTCCCGAAAATATAGAGATTACAAAGCTGTTAGCTCGCCAATATGTTATGAAGGTCGACGACGAAACCGATCCCGTAGCAAAAAAAACTTGCGCTGAAATGGCTCTCGCACTGGCCCGGAAGTCAGTCGAGAAACTACCGAATGATTCGGAAGCGCACGTCGCACTGGCGGCTGCCTATGGGAAGTTGTGCGATCTCGTCGACGGCAAGACGAAAGTCGAGTACTCGAAACAGGTTTACACTGAAGCAATGAGAGCGTTGCGGTTAGATCCTGGCAGCGATTTCGGCCACCTGGTCCTGGCCCAATGGAACTACCAAATGGTGTTTTTGAACCCCTTCTTGAAGGCCTTCACCGAAGTGATTTACGGACAATTTCCTCCGGCGTCCAAAGAGGAGGCCGTTGCCAACTACAAGAGAGCGATCGAACTAGCGCCCCAACGAATTGTCCATCACGCCGAGTATGCCAAGGCGTTGGATGTCATGGGGGATAAGACCCAAGCGCGCCAACAATGGGCGGAAGTCACACAACTCAAGCCGATCTACGCCCAGGATAAGCGTTATCAGGCGATGGC
>DATHPI010000397.1:0-5101 GCA_035484035.1 Chthoniobacterales bacterium | reverse complement strand
ATGGTTCCCGTTTGGTAGTTGATGCGATGCAAAAGGCGTCGGTGTTCCATTTGCCATTCGGGATGGCGGGCGATGACCTGGCCCTCCAATTTGAACTGCATCACCGAAGCGGCTTTTTGCATTCGCGCCATCATGACCTTTTCCCGCATTCCAGGGCCTTTGACCTCAAAATTGGTGGCAGGATCGTTGGCGTAAACGGTACGAGCCAGTAAATCGAGAGGCTCGATCGGGATACCGTAACCTTCTTCCAATTGCAGGAGGCGACGATAGCGAAGTGAAATGCGCAGCACGTGACAGATCAAGGCCTCGTGACCAAGACAGGCACCCAACCAGGCGACATCATGATTTCCCCAGATAAAAGAGACATTGGGTTGCTGCATCAAATATTCGACCACGTGATCGCCGCGCGGTCCGCGGTCCCAACAATCCCCCGCAATAATTAATTCATCGATCGCCAGGTTGCGAACGACCCTGCCAATCAGGTGGATCAGATGAAGCACCCGACCGCGTCGGACCAGTTGATCCACGATCGCTTCGATGTAAGCCTGGTCCCGCTCTGTCGAGGGTGCGTGGAGGATCTCAGCGAGTAATTCGCGATATTCCGCAGGGAGGAGCCGGGTGGCCGCGTCCAGGCTGCGACGAGCCGCCAGAACCCGCACAATATGGAAGAGATCACGGAGCGTCCGCATGGCGTAAGCCTTTTGTTCCTGCGGATCCCGAAGAGTCTGCTGAAGCCGGTCAATCACCTCAGCAGGATAAAAAATCAGGGTCAGAATTTCCTGGAACTGGTCCGGCGACATCTGGTCTTTAAAGAGACGCTCGACCAGAGGCCGCAAAGTGCCCGAGGCGTTATTAATCACGTGGCGCAGCTTTTTGTCTTCTCCGTGAATGTCGCTGATCACGTGGATGGTGCCCTTCGGCAAAGTAAGCTCCGCGGACAATCGTGCGATCTCAGCGACCGCAGAATCGATATTCGGGATCTCCCGCGCCAGAGGTTCGAGAGTCGCTAGTTCAAAATCCCGAGCCAGGCCATCGTCGATGGGCGGTTGCGCGGGGAGGGACTGATCCACAGTTTGTGGCACTGCGCTCATTGTTATACGACTAAATGATTCCGAGCTGCGAAGCAATAGAAGCGTCGATTTCCGCAAGAGTGAGGTCCACTCTCCGGACTGACCGCAAAGATCGCGACGCAGCGACCCGGCTATTGAACTCGCGAGAGAAAGACGCAATTAATCTCCCGTATGAGAGCATTGGGAGAAATTGCCAAGTTTATCGGAGGAGAAATGCGCGGCGACGGGTCCGTTTCTGTGGCCCGCGTGGTCCACCCTGCACTCGCAAAGGGCGCCTCTGATCTTGCTCTGGCCTTGTCGCCCAAAGAAGCATCCGTCCTCACTTCCGGCAAGGTTGTTAACGCGGTTGTGCCTGTCGGGATCGAGAATTTGTCGACTCCCAATCAAATCGTGGTGAGCAGTCCAAGGTTGGTCCTGGCCAAGCTGACCGAACTTTTTGAACGCCCAGTGCACCTCGCACCAGGGATCCATCCCTGGACGGCGATCGACCCGACGGCCCGGATTGGCGAGAACGTTTCGATCGGTCCATTTTGCCGGATCGGGCCGAACAGCCGGATTGGCGATCACTGCAGGCTTGTTTCCAACGTTGACATCGGGGCGGAGGTCACGATCGGCGATGGCACCCTTGTTCACGCCGGCGTTCATATCGGTGATCGATGCGAGATCGGCAGCAGGGTGATCATTCAACCCAACGCGGCAATCGGCGGGGACGGGTTCTCGTTCGTGACCCGGGAGCCCGGGAGTGTCGAATCTGTTCGCAAAACGGGGGAGGTCCGAAACTTCAACACCGAGATCATTCGTATTCATTCATTGGGGAATGTGGTGATCGAGGACGATGTCGAGATCGGAGCCGGAACGTGTATCGATCGGGGGACACTCGGAGAGACGAGAATAGGCCGTGGTTCAAAGCTCGATAATCTCATCCAGGTGGGACACAACACGGTCATCGGAAGCAATTGTCTGATTGTCTCTCAGGTCGGATTGGGCGGCAGTTCATCGATTGGCGATCGCGTTGTGATCGGTGGTCAATCGGGGCTGCCGGATCACGTGACGGTGGGCAATGACGCAGTTATTCACGCCCGATCCGGCATCGTCGGTCCCGTTCAAGAGAAAGCCGCGATGATCGGCATTCCCGCGGTGCCGCTGCGGCAATTCATGGACAGCGAAGTCAAAATGCGACGGCTTCCAAACCTGATTAAAGATCTCCAGCGGCAAGTGACTTCTCTAGTTGAGAAACTCAACTCTCTTCTGCCGCCCAAATGAGTTCGTGGTTTTTTTGGACTCTGATAAGGTGTTGGTTTTAGTATTGATCCACCTGATCGTTTGAATTCCTATTTCCTATGAAGCAAGCATGCGGATTGATCGCAGGGTTTATTTTAGCGGCTGGGGCCTCAGCTGCTTTCGGAATGGGTAGTCAGCCCCTTCCAGAGCCGGCCGCCAAAACGGTGAAGAACACCGTGGATGCCACGGCGATTTACAATCAAGGGGTTGCTCTGATGCACGAAAAGAAATACGCTGCGGCTCTGGCTGATTTTGAAAAAGCAGTTCAGGCCAAACCGGACTTTGCCGAAGCGCATAATAACCTGGCCTACTGTCTGAGGCATCAGGGTCCTGCAAAATACGCCGAGGCCTTAAGTCATTATGACAAGGCGATCCGGCTCAATCCGAGTCTCGCTGAGGCCTACGAATATCGCGGTGTCCTGTACGTTAAAATGAACCGTAAAAGCGACGCCGAGAAAGATCTGGCCAAATTAAAGCAGCTGGATCCTAAGCTAGCCGCCAAGTTGGAGTACGCTCTCAAAAACAACGGCCAGGAAAAAGACGCCTATTAGCCGATCAATGAACTACAGAACACTCGGTAAGACGGGATTCACAGTATCGGAAGTTGGCTACGGCGCGTGGGGAATCGGCAAAAGCGGCTGGATTGGCGCCTCGGATGATGAGTCGATCAAGGCTCTGCATCGAACCATTGATTTAGGACTTAACTTTATCGACACCGCCTTACGTTATGGGGATGGTCACAGTGAAAAACTGGTCGGTCGTCTGACCAGAGAACGCTCCGAGACGATTTTCGTCGCCACTAAAATTCCACCTAAGAATAGTCAGTGGCCTGCAAAATCCGGGGTGTCAGCAGCGGAAACGTTTCCTGCTGAACATGTCATCGCGTGTACCGAAGAAAGCCTGAGAAACCTCGGACTGGAAACGATCGACGTGCAGCAGTTTCATGTCTGGTCGGACGAATGGGTCAATCAGGGAGATTGGCTGGAGGCCGTCCTCAAGCTAAAACAACAGGGCAAAATCAGAAATTTCGGCGTCTCGATTAACGATTTTCAACCAGAGAATGCCATCAAGTTAATTGAGACCGGCGCCGTGGACACTGTCCAAGTCATTTACAATGTCTTCGAGCAAAGCCCTGAGGATCTGCTCTTTCCTGCATGTGAACGTCATCAAGTTGGGATTATCGTCCGCGTGGCATTGGATGAAGGCGCATTGACTGGGAAAATAACGCCGGATACCACGTTCGCACCGGACGATTTTCGCAACAGATATTTCCGGGGTGATCGGAAGCAGCAAGTTTACACGCGCGTGCAAAAGATTGCTTCGGATCTTGATATAACCCTGGATCAGATGGCTGAAACGGCGTTGCGTTTTGTTCTGAGTCACCAGGCGGTATCGACGGTCATTCCCGGCATGCGTTCTGTGGGGAACGTGGAGCGGAACTGTCAGGTGGGAGACGGGCGCGGATTGCCCAGAGAACAGCTTGAGAAATTGAAATCCCATCGTTGGCTCCGCAATTTTTACGGTTAAACCTGATGTACCGCCTGGTATTCTGGGAATTGGCGGCCCTCCTTTGCTTTTCCGCGATGTCGATTTTGGGTGAAGATCTGCCTCACCCGACACCGGTGGTCAGCTTTGCCATGCCCAGCGAGGTGGATGCTCCTGTGGATCCGGACGCTAATGAGATTGCCGTCTTCGATGATTATTCCTGGCGCGCGTTCATTGCTCTGAACTGGCCGGCCAAACCAGGGATTCGCGGTGTGCCGGATGAAACCAAAAAGATCGGCGACTATTCGGCTCCCGGGACCAAGGTTGTCTGGGGCACCTGGAAGACGGAGGGCGAGCTTTTCCAAGCAGGATTGGAGTTCTCGAATGGGTCTTCCTTGAGTGGTGGTGCTGCTCCTAGCGATGAAGCGCCATCTGCAGACCCGAGGCAGACGATGGTGATAGGGTCGTTTGGCAATTTCCGTGACTTCAATCAGGCCGGCAACGGACGGTTGGGAGGTCCTTTAGTCGCCCAAAATCACACTTACGTCCGTTTTCAGGTGAGGCTGAATCCGGTGGAATTCGACTTTATCCGCGACCATTTCCTCGATGGTCGGTTGAAGTGGCCTGCTGCCGACGCCCCTAAGCTTCGATTCCCCAACAATAGCATTGCGGTCAAAGCTGCTTGGAAAATCATCAAAGAGGAGGAACTGCCGGCCGCCCAGAGCAGGTTTTACACGGTGGACGCAATGGTCCTCGATCCAGTCAGTAACACCTGCAAAATAGAAAAGATGGGTTTGGTGGGGTTCCACATTGTTCAGAAGACCTTAAGGCGTCCGCAATGGGTTTGGTCTTCGTTCGAGCAGGTTGATAATGTTCCTGAATCTGGCACCGCTTCCTCCGTGGGGCGCCACTTTTCCTTTAACGACCCGTCGAAGCCCGAGGTGCTGGATCCGGCCACTGCGCCGCTGCCGATCTCAAAAAGCAATCCTCCTTTGCAGAATCCGAGGGTCATGCAGGTGATCCGAAGCAAGAAAATCGCTGATTCGACCAGGAGGACGAATGAGGATTATCGGGCGCTTCTCAAAGGAACGGTCTGGGAGAACTACGCGCTGGTCATGACCCAATGGCCGAAATTTCCTCAACCGGAAGAGGAAAATGGCGCACCGTTTCCCGGTCCCTTTACGGGACCCGATCCGATGACCAATATTGCCAATACCACCATGGAAACTTATTTCCAGAAGAGCGCTTCAACCTCTTGCATGAAT
>DATHPI010000396.1:0-10783 GCA_035484035.1 Chthoniobacterales bacterium | reverse complement strand
CTGAAGGGGCTGGAACGTTAACTCGATTCGCTGAGAGGTTCGGCGCCGATTTTCGCCGTACCTGACGGCCCCTTCAGGGCTAATGCCATGGGAAATTAACCCAGGGTAAACCCTGGGCTAAGCTCTCTTGCCCACTTCGGGGCGGGGCTTCCAGCCCGTGTGCAGTGTACGTAGAAGAGCTTGTTTTTTGCGCATAAATTTCGGACGTCGAAACGACACTAACAAATCCGACATAGGCTGATTGCCTCTGCAGTTTGGACATTCCAATCTGTGGCCCAAAGTGGCCTAAAAAGCATAGCCCAGGGTTTACCCTGGGTTAGCCAAAATAAACGTTCAGCCCTGAAGGGGCTAGAACGTGAACTCGATTCGCTGAGAGGTTCGGGGCCGATTTTCGCCGTACCTGACGGCCCCTTCAGGGCTAATGCCAGGGGAAATTAAACCCAGGGTAAACCCTGGGCTAAGCTCTCTTGCTCACTTCGGGGCGGGGCTTACACCCTGTGTGCAGTGCACCGAGAACAGCTTCTTTTTTTGCGCACAAATATCGACGTCGAAGCGACACTAACAACTCCGACACAGGCTGGAAGCCTATGCTACATTAACGCCGTCGCGTGGTGGCTGTTGGTTCGTGGACCTTCCGGTCGGTGTTTTGGAAACATCCCTCCACGCTCCGGAAGATTAATGTAGCATAGGCTTCCAGCCTGTGTGCAGCCGCGGGGAATAGCCTGAAGGGGCCCACCGTGGGCGGCGAAAATCCCATTCGATTGGAACCGAAGAACGATGATCTGGCGTGCAGGCAAAAAAAGCATGCGCTGTGGTGAGAATTTGACTGGATGTCGGTTGCCCCTTTGCTAACGATACTTTGTCGTTCATCACGATCAGAAATCTATGGAACCGATATCAGCAGAGAAGAAAATCGGGGAACGGGAGTGCCGGATCACGTTTTACCGGAGCATCACTCGGCAATGCGAGTTGAGTATCCACTACCAGCACAATGGGGAAACCTGGATCGCTTCCAAGAAAGGCTCCCCCGCTGAGATCGCCGAATTTATCGAACTGGCGATTCCGAACATCCCAGACACGAAACTGATCAGCTCAGCGTTAGAAGAACTGTCGAGTAAGATGCCGGAGGGGATACTCTAGGGGACGGTCGCCAATTGCCATTTCGAGCCGCTTTTCATCGGCCTGCGTCTAACGTATACGGGTCGAAGGCCTTCGCCCCGAAGCCGAAGGGGCTACGGGACTCGAGCTCCCTTGGGGCAAAGCAATGTCCAAACTCCACGGACCAAAGCCGGTGCGTGCGCAGCCGCAAATCCTGCTGGAAAGTTT
Source organism: Chthoniobacterales bacterium (assembly GCA_035484035.1). Taxonomy (GTDB): domain Bacteria; phylum Verrucomicrobiota; class Verrucomicrobiia; order Chthoniobacterales; family JAFAMB01; genus JAFAMB01. The sequence continues at coordinate 9,457 of DATHPI010000396.1, read as the reverse complement.
CGACCGGAAGCCCAATGTTCCATCCTCAAGGCTTTCAAACACCCCCCTAACGGATGAGCGATACCATACCATCAAATTCCAGAGTTCCCCTTTTTACGGGGAACAAAAAAATTGTATTTGGAGAAAAAACAGTACCGAAGCCGGAAGCCGGGCAGCTTTTGCTCCGTGTCCGGGCCAACGCCCTTTGCGGCTCAGAACGACCGCAGTTTTTCGATGGTACATCGGTCACACCCGGCCACGAAGCAACAGGCACCGTGGTTGCTGCTGGACCCGGTACTCGTATCCCGGTGGGAACCACCGGTGCGGTGTTCCTAATGGATTTCTGCGGCGAGTGTCGCTCATGCCGATTGGGTTTTACAAACCAATGTCTCCAAAAGCGCGGGGATATGGGATTTAATCGCGACGGCGGTTACGGCCAATACGAGTTGATCCACGAGAACATCTTCTTTCCGGTGCCCGACACGTTTTCTGCCACCGAAGCGACACTGCTGTTAGACATCATGGGCACAGGCGGCCACGCTGTCGAGCGCTGCCAACTGATGCGGCCGGACATCGAATCCCTTTTGGTGATGGGCGCGGGTCCGATCGGACTTGGCGTGCTGGCGATGGCCAAGATCATCCTGGGTCGCCAGCTCAAGGTATTGATCGCCGACATGATACCGTATCGGCTCGCGCTCGCAGAACAGCTTGGCGGTCTGCCCGTTAATGTCGCCGAAACCCGGCTCAGCGCCGGTCTTCAAGCACACGGATTCGCGAGCGTGGATATGGCGGTCGATACCAGCGGAAAACAAGCCGCCCGCCAGGACGCCGTCGATTCATTAGGGCAACGCGGCTCGCTGATTTGCGTTGGTCACGGAGAAGGTATCGCGCTCAAGATTTCTCCCGACATCATATCCCCGGAGCGGAGCATCGTTGGAAGCGAGTACTTCCGATATGATGAATTGCCGGCTAATTTGAGGCGTTTGCAACAACACCGTGCCTACCTCGCCCAAATCATCACCCACCGTTTTGGCGTCGATGAAATCCAGCATGCTTTCGAAGCGTTCTTCTTCGGGTGTGAAACGGGGAAAGTCGTCATCGAACAATGAAACCCACCGCCCGAAAGGTAAAAGTTTGCCTTATCGGAGCAGGTCAATGGGGACGACAACACGCTCGCGTTTTTTCCCAAAGACAGGACGTAACGTTGTGCGCGGTGGCCGGGCGATCCTTGGAAAAGACACAGACGCGTGCTGCCGAATTTGGCCTTCGTGCCTACACCAATGTGTTGGAAATGTTGGAGAGGGAGAAACCGGAGCTGGTCAGCCTTTCCTTGCCGAATCTGGAACATTTCGAAGCGACCATGCAAGTGATCCAGTCCGGATATCCGTTGCTCGTCGAGAAACCTTTGGCTTTCGATCTTCGAGAGGCGGATCAAATGCTAAACGAGGCCGCAAAACGCGACCTCTTCTTTGCGATCAACTTTAATCACCGGTATGCAAAACCTCTCCGACTCGCTCGCGAAGCCATCGAAAAAGGTCGGCTAGGTGACCTCACCCATGCCATCTGGAGGTTTGGCGGGGAAGCCAACATCAGCACGCATCTCCATGCCAATCTCATCGAAACACAATGTCACGGTTTCGATCAACTCGAACATCTGTGCGGACCGATTGAATCGGTGATGGCCGAAATGACGGACCGGACTGGGGGCGGTTATCGGACGGTGGCCCTGGCCCTCCGGTTCGCAAGCGGAGCAGTCGGAAGCATGGTTGGCACGTATGATTCCTCCTACGCTTACCAAGACACCCACCGACTCGAAATCAACGGAACCCATGGGAGGCTCATCGTTGAGGACACGGTTCAACGCTTTTGCTTTCAGCCGGCCGGTAACGAAACTGCCGAGGTCTGGCAGGCTGGGTACTTCAACGATTTCGACCGGGAATTTCAACGCACCTTTGATCTGCACCTCGACGCCATCCTTGCGGCGTTCAAATCCGGCGATCAACCGCCGGTGCATGCCCGCGCCGGCCAACGCGCCCTGGAATTGGCTTGGGCAGCCGTCGAATCGTTTTCCTCGGGAAAAAGAGTCACCCTTGACCGTTCGAAGCCGGCAGCTCCACTTTAAGCCAACCATCCGCGCTATGGATGGCATCAATTCGTGCCGGCAACTACTTTGCCGGTGCGTTCACCGGATTTTTCGGCGGATGACCTGTGAGAACCCGCACGATCTCCTCAATCGCGCTTCTCCGCAGTTGGAGATTGGCTTCTTCGGAATACCAGGCCACATGCGGCGTGAGCACGATGTTCTCGAGCGCCAAATAATCGACTGGAACGTTGGGTTCATCCTCGAAAACATCGATGCCGGCCCCCGAGATCCGACCGCTGACCAGCCCTCTGGTCAGCGCGGCGCCGTCGATTAGTCCTCCCCTGCTCACGTTGATCAAGATCGGTTTGCGTTTCATCTGCGCAATCGCCTCCTCGGAAATCAGATGGTGGTTTTGCTTCGAAAGCGGAAGATGCAGGCTGATGATGTCGCAGGTTGCAAAAATTTCGGCGAGATCAACCTGAGGGATCCCTTTGTCCTTGAACTGCTCTGCAGTGAGGAAAGGGTCAAAGGCAACCACTTCACGGACAAACGGCAGAATCCTCTTCGCGAAGGTCGTGCCAATCCTTCCGAGCCCAAGGACGCCCACGCGAAGCGCGCTCAAACGGTAAATCGGCCAGGGAAGAACAAACCCCCACTTTCCTTTTCTCACGTTTTGGTCATAGGCAAGGAGTCGCCGGTGCACCGCAAAAAAAAGCGCGAGTGCATGGTTGGCCACCTCTTCGGTGCCATAATCAGGTACGTTGCAGACTAGAATTCCACGTTTTTGGCAGCTCTCGACGTCAATGACGTCGTATCCCACGCCGAGTCGCACGATAATTTGACAGCGCTGAAGTTCTTCCGCAACCCGGGCATTGATGGTCGTGTCGACGGTCAAAATAGCATCTGCATCTTTTGTTGCGTCGATCACTTCGTTCTCATCGTGCACGGAGCAGGCGACTAACTCGATTGCCGTACCCAGCAAGGGCTGATTTTCTATCGAAAGGTCAGGGTAATTTGGGTTTAAATAACAGATTTTCATGGGTAAGGTGAGGCTCCGTCCGAACCGGGGCTTCCCGCTTTGCCCCGCCCTGCAATGTTAACCCCCCAGGAATCTTTCTGGTAGGGATCGTTTTCGGATTCCTGTGGGATGACATCCCAAGGCAGGACGAGCAGGAAAATCGGCTCAGGTAGGGCGAAGCTCGGGTAGGGTGAGGCTCCGTCCGAACCGGCTTCCCGCGTCGCCCCGCCCTGCAATGTTAACCCCCACGAATCTCTCTGGATCGGATCGTTTTCGGATTCCTGTGGGGCGACATCGCAAGGCAGGACGAGCCGGAAAACCCGGCTCAGGTAGGGCGAAGCTCCGTCTGAGCCGGGGCTTCCCGCGTCGCCCTGCCCTACAATGTTAACCCCCACGAATCTCTCTGGCTCGGATCGTTTTCGGATTCAGGTGGGATGACATTGCAAGGCCGGACGAGCCGGAAAACCCCCGGCTCAGACGGAGCTTCGCCCTACCTAACCGCGTTGCCCTGCCCTGCAATATTAACCCCCACGAATCTTTCTGGCTCGGATCGTTTTCGGATTCCTGTGGGATGACATTGCAAGGCCGGACGAGCCGGAAACCCCGGCTCAGACGGAGCTTCGCCCTACCTAACCGCGTCGCCTGCCCTGTAATGTTAACCCCCCACGAATCTTCCTGGTAGAGGTCGTTTTCGGACTCCCGGGGGCGACATTGCAAGGCCGGACGAGCCGGAAAACCCGGCTCAGACGGAGCTTCGCCCTACCTAACCGCTTCGCCCTGCCTCCGGCAGGTCGAATTGTCGACGCAGGCCAAGGTCGAATAGGGCCTTCGGTAGAAGCGTCCGAAGGATCCGGGCCTGCCGAGCACCACGGCCAACGAGTACCTTCCGGTTTGGAACCTTTGCCGTCGCTGCCTGCAGAACGGCTTCTGCCACCTTCACCGGATCGTCACCATTTTCAATGCTTTGTCGCATTTTTGCGACGACTCGACTTCGCTCGTCTTCGTAGACGCTGTCAATGAAGGGCTCGGGGAACGAATTCCGATCGATGTCGGTACGAATAAATCCCGGCTGGATCAGAATGGCTCTGATACCAAAACGGCTTACTTCGAAGTCCAAAGTCTCCGTCCAGCCGGCGAGCGCATGCTTGGTGGCAGCATAGACTGCCTGGAATGGCATTGGCAAAAAACCGCCCACGGAGCCGATGTTCACGATCCGGCCAACGGCTTGCCGGCGCATCGCGGGCAGGGCTGCTTGCGTCATTCGTACCACGCCAAAGAAATTGGTTTCAAACACGGCTTTGACCTGCGCGAGACTCAGTTCCTCGATGGCGCCGGGAATAGTGATCCCGGCGTTGTTCACCAAAACGTCGATTCGTTTAGCTTGAGATAAAATCGTCTCCATGCACTGTGCGACCGACGACTCCTCCTGAACGTCGAGCCTTAATAACGTCCCTGCCGCCCATTGAACGGATTCAGGTCGCCGCGCGGTGCCGAAGACCCGGTCACCGCGTTGAGCAAACTTTTCGGCAATCGCTTTTCCAATCCCCTGCGACGCGCCTGTGACTAAGACCACTCGTTCTTTCATAAGAAGATCGAGATCAAATCTATCAGTCGTGTATCGTCGGTGTCTAGACTTGCGGACAGTGCTCCGGCCCGAAGCGGCAAGAGAGCTTAGCCTAAAATTTACCTGGGTTAGGAGTTTGGACATTTATAGAAGATCACGCCGGAGAATTTTCACCTCGTCGGTCATACGGCCAGTCTGTGGCCCGAAGTGGCCCTAAAGCACGCGGTCCTGTCGGGGAGCGGATTCTCGCCGGCCTAGTGGCCCCTTCAGGGCTAATTCGGGTGGGGGAGTTTCCCAGGTTAAACCCTGGGCTATGCTATTTTGGCCACTTCGGGCCACAGACTGGAAACGTCCAAATCTCCTTATCTTCGCGCCATTCAACCCTGGGCGCGCCTATTTTAGCCACTTCGGGCCACGGATTGGAATGGTTCAAAAAGTGAGCGCAATTTTCTAGGCGTTAACGATTTATTTGTTAACGTAATCTGCAACCTGGAGCTGATCCCCTGGACCGAAACGGCAGATCACCCTCTGCTCGGGCAAACAGCAATTAGTTGTTCGGTCAAGGCCCAATGACGGCTCTTACACAACTCGCCAGAACTTGACTGAAAGCTAGCTGCTATGCGCCCCATTCCCAGTTCAACAACCTTTGCCGTTCCGGAAACGTTGATCAACGGAGCGGTCCGGAAGGCCAAAAATCGCCTCGTGCCGATGATCATCATCATGTACCTGATCGCCTATATTGATCGGGCTAATCTCGGCTTCGCGGCGTTACGGATGAATGCTGACTTGAACCTGACCCCCGACCTGTTCGGATTCGCGGCCGGCGTCTTTTATGTGGGATACGTGATTTTCGAAGTGCCGAGCAACGTTTTGTTGGGACGATTCGGATGCAATATCTGGTTTGCCCGCATCATGGTGACCTGGGGATTGTTATCGATGGCCACGGCCCTGAGTCGAGATGTCGTCAGCCTGTCGATCATTCGATTTCTCCTGGGCTTTGCTGAGGCGGGTCTGGCTCCCGGCCTGATCTACTACATGACGATCTGGTTCCCAAAACGCGAACTTTCCAAGGTGATATCCTATTACTATCTTGGTTTGCCCCTCTCCTCGATTATCGCCGGACCGCTTTCGGGTCTGATCCTGGATCATATGAACGGCGTTTTCGGTCTCAAGAGTTGGCAATGGCTTTTCATTCTCGAAGGGATTCCGGCGCTGATCATTGCGGTGGTTGTTCTATTCTATCTGACCAATACCCCGAAGGAAGCCAAATGGCTGACCGAAGAAGAACGGGCAGCCTATGATCGGATGATGGAGGAGGAGCGCAACCAGATCGCTTCGCACGGGCACGCCGATCTCAAGGCCTCTCTTCTAAGTTGGAAAGTCTGGATCCTCGGATTTGCCTATTGCGCGACCGTTTTTGGCCTCACCGGGCTGGTCTTCTGGATGCCTCAGCTCATCAAGCAATTCAAAGTGACGGATACCGTGGTCGGGTTGCTCAGCACAATTCCCTATATTATCGGCGCGGTAGTGATGTGTTGGTGGGCGGCCAGGTCGGACGCCAAAAAGGAACGGTTCTGGCATTTCATTGTTCCATCGCTGGTCTTCTCGGTCGGATTCGTTTTGACCGCCTATTCAACGTCGCCATGGGCATCTCTACTCGGAATGATCATTAGCACGGCGGCATTTCTATCGGCGGTCCCTGTCTATTACACCTTGCCGGCCTCCTTTCTGGTTGGAGCAGCGTCTGCCGGCGGAATGGCGATCTGTAACGCGGTGGGCAATATTGGCGGCTTCTTCGGGCCTTGGATTCTCGGTTACGTCAAGCAGAGGGCCGGTGCACCGGCGGCCTTGTATTTATGTGCCTTGGTAGTGCTGATTGCCCCGGCCCTGGTCGCTGGTTTACGTTTTACCAACAAACAAATGCCCTGGAGATAGAGGTTTGGCCCTCGATCATCAGCCCATATGTCAGATCGAATCATTTCTATCTCAGCCGCCCCTTACGACGGATATGAGTTTCCTGCCATGCTGGATAGCATCGCTTCCTGCGGGGCTCAATACGTTGAGCCCGCGTTTATTGTTGGTTATACCGCAGCCTTTGACGAAACCAGTTTTAACCTCTCCAAGGTGCCACAGTATGCCACCTGGTTGAAGCAGAGCGGTCTTCAATGTTTCGCGTTTTCTGCACACATTGATCTTAGCCAACCGGGATTAGACGAGGTCTTTGCTCGGAGGATGGATTTTGCTCGAGCGCTTGGCGCCAGGATCATTAACACTAACGCCGCAAAGCGGACCAATGCCGAGGGGTTTTTCAACCATATCCAAATTCTCGCCGCACACGCCGAGCGCCTCGAGATGATTATCGGCCTGGAAAATCCAGGAAATGGAGAGGATAATCTATTTAATTTGGCCCAGGATGGTCTTGGTCTCCTGGAACGGATCGGGTCGCCGTACGTCCGGTTGAATTACGATGCCGGGAATACCGCTTCACACCGTCCGGGCCAGGTTGATCCCGCTCAAGACGCCCTGCTCGCGATGCCGGGCTGCGGGCATATTCACCTCAAGGATGTGCAGGCACGGAGCGACGGCTATTACTTTGTCCCCATTGGTGAAGGCGACATTGATTGTGCGACGATCCTGCAGGCTCTTAAAAGCCGTCCGGATCTAAACCTGGCGATTGAAATTCCGCTCCGCTTCCACCGCAACCTGGCCGCGCAACCCTGCCGAAACGAATTTCCGGTTAACATTTCCGAAATCGAATCGGCGCTCCGCAAATCACTCGATTTCGTCCGTCGAAGTTAGGTGCATGCTCTCCCCGGATAAACCCTGGGAGGATGGCCCGAAGCACCGTGCCCCAAGGGACTACAGGGCCCAGGGTTAAAACCCTGGATTTTCAAAAATGCTCGTCGTGCTCGTCGTCGTCCTCGTGCTCGTCATCGTCGTGCTTGTGCTCGTGCTCGTCCTCGTGCTCGTCGTCGTCCTCGTGGTCGGCTTTTTTCCGGTGGTACCAGCGAAATTCCCGCCACTTGCTTTATCTGCTCTCTCCTCCGTCCTAGCAGACGACGACGAGCACGAGTAGGAAGATGAGCACGATCACGACGACGATCACGATCACGAGTACGAATCTGCCGAGGGTAGCCTCACACCCTCTCCTCTACACGGGGCATCAATTTCTGCGATTCAGATCGAGCGACGACGAGAGAGGAAAACCCCTGATGGCGCTTCTCATCACGTCGATCTCGGATTGCTGAGTGAGGATCATTTCCTCCGCGAGACGGCGGAGACGAGGATCCGAGCCGAACTGCAGTTCCACTTCGGCCATTTGAACCGCACCTTGATGATGCGGAACCATCAGCGATGCGAAGTCCGCATCCGCGTTTCCGGAATAGTGGACCTTCTGCATCTCCAAGTGCATCCTTTCCATGCTCTTGTCCAGATCAGCGTCTGCCTTTCGTGCGGAAACCGAAGAGGGAACCGTCGAAATCGCGCTCAGCCAAAGTGCGTAAGCAAGGAGGATCCAAAACGCAAAGACGGTGGGGTTTTTCATGATTGGATTTGATTTTACCAAACTAATCGGCGCTCGATGCGGTTGGTCTTGTCGAGACGGCGGACAGTCCAGGCAGACGCCAAAGATTCGAGCTTCACGAACTTGCGGCGGCGATAGTCAAACGGAAGGCTCTTGCTGGGGTAGGTCTTGGTACTCATGGCGAATTCTGGGAAGGTGCGACTGAACGCTATATCAGGATTCGTGCCAAGCTTCGGAATCGGTGTAAGATGTTGAAATGCAGGCAATAAGAGGCGGTGGAAATATCCCGCCTCGGGGACGAAAGTTCGAACGTTCAAATGTTCGCCTCGGACTTAGCCGCGACATTGATAATCAACGTGACAATTTCGACATTCACGCGAAGTCAAAAAGATGGCAGCGAATGATAAATCGAAACCATTTGGACGAGCGTCGAGCGGGCATTTGCCTTCCACGGAATTGGTGGCAAAGCTGGTCGCCGAGGCTCACAATCGTTTCAAGTCCAATCAGGAGGGCAAAAACTCGGCTGCCTATCCGGCACTGGAACGGGTACCGAGCGATCTGTTCGCAGTATGTTTGGTCGGAACCAACGGCAAGGCCTATGCCTTGGGAGATACAGAACAGGGATTTCCGATCATGAGTGTTTCGAAGCCTTTCGTCTTTGCGTTGGTCTGTCAGCAACTAGGCTTGGAAGAGGTTCGCCAGAGAATTGGAGTGAACGCAACGGGATTTGCCTTTAACTCTCTGGCCGGCATCGAACGGAACCAGGACGGCCGGACCAACCCGATGGTTAACTCAGGAGCGATTGCCGCCACCAGCCTGGTTCCGGGTCGAACGGCTGAAGCCAGATGGAGGTTTATTCATGAAGGTTTGTCGCGATTCGCCGGGCGCAGCTTGGAGCTGAATGAAGAAGTTTACCTGGCCGCGTCCGAAAGCAATTATCGCAACCGAAGCATTGCCCGTCTGCTCCAGGTTTACGATCGGATCTATCTCGATCCCGCCCAAGCAATCGATCTCTACAACCGACAGTGCACCTTGAATGTAAGCGCCAAGGATCTGGGGACGATGGGAGCGACGCTGGCGAACGGCGGAGTCAATCCAATCACCAAGGAGCGAGTGGTTGATGCCGCCGAATGCCACGCTGCGTTGGCAGTCATGGTCACTGCGGGATTATACGAAACGTCTGGAGACTGGCTTTTTGATACCGGTCTTCCGGGTAAAAGCGGCATTAGTGGAGGGATCGTCAGCGTCTCTCCAGGTAAAGGAGGACTTGGGACTTTTGCCCCGCCGCTC
>DATHPI010000395.1:0-6465 GCA_035484035.1 Chthoniobacterales bacterium | reverse complement strand
GAACGTCTCGGCGTAGGGGCGTAACGGCGTATGCCCAAAGCTCGAAGCGCCGAACCATCTTTTTTTCGCCGGCCATAATCAAAACACGAGAACGAGAACGAGCACGAGAACGAGCACGATTACATGGGCGAAGCCCGCGATGGTAGGGCGAGGCTCCGCGAGCCGGGTCATCCCCGGCTCGCCTCGGCTAAGACGTGACCCCCGTTGCTTAAGCATCGAGCCCAGCCGTCATACAATGGGGGATGACACCGTAGAGCAAGGCAACGCGGAAAGCCCAGGTTCGGACGGAGCCTTACCCTACCGTCGTCCTCACCCTATCTATATCTTTGCCCTATCCCGTCGCCTTCTTGGCGCAGCTCGCCCAGTTAGCTAGCTAACTTAGTTAGCCACTGCCTACTGCCAACTACCTGACACTGACACTGGCACTGACACTATCTTTCAAACACCACCAGCGCTGAGCGGGCGGGAATTATCACTTCCGAACCGCATGGTTGGAGCTCGGGGGATTCGGGACTGGCAAAACTCAACGAGCCCGCTCGATCCAGTACCAGTGTCGCTTCGTGCGCGGCGTTTCGGTCGTCATTGACGAGCACCACTGCACGAAGCTTCCCTTTGGCATGCAAAAAGACGCTGTAAGAAATCGGTGCACCGGGAACCGTGTCGACTTTGGCGCCCATCGAATCGCGAAATTCTCCCTTCCAAAGGTACTCGGAGTAGCGCGAGCGAAAGGCGTCCACTTTCTTTCCATAGTCCATCGTCAGCGGGAAATCATCCAGATCCCCCTTAAAGTTGTATGGCTCGTAACTGATGATATAACGATATAGGAGCGCCCGATTGATCATTTCTCGGTCGTCGAATCCAGTGACCGCAATCATGATCGGGTAAAATGGATCCGCGTATCGTTCGGCCGGGATATGTCCCTGGAATATCCGGAAATAAGAAAGCGCATAATGCTGATGCTGCAGATCGAACGGTGCTTCGGCGGAAAGCAGGAAGTCTGAACGATTACGTTGCCGCAACAATTCCTGGAAGGTCTCCCCGAGAGTCAAGTCGCCGGAAGCCAGCGTCGCCGGAGCTCGATGACCATGCTTTTCGGAGAAACAATGGGTAGCGGCATAGTGATGAAATGCTTCGTCATAGAGGATGCCACTGGCCCCGAGCAAGAGACTTTTTTCGAACTCTCGCTGGCAAAGGCTGATCCAAGCGGGATCATGCAGACAAGCCACCATAAATCGCCGGTTATTAATACTCATCCATTGGACCGGAGTTTGATACTCGTAGCCCGGATGATAGTAAGGCATGCCGTACGGATCGACGGCCGCGCTGTCGCGAAATGACGTATAGTCGGCACGGGTGACGTCTGCCCAGACGAATTTGTTGAACAGGATGACGCGGACGCCGAGCGCTTCGATTTTCGCTATCGCTTCTTTGAGGTCTTCCCAGGTGCCAAGCCTTTGGTCCGGATCATGCGAGGGGTTCCCGCGGTCTTGACCACCTTGATTCCAGCCAACCAATTGTAAAGCGGTCACTCTATGATCGGCCAATTGACGGGCCCTGGTCGGCAAATCGGTAAACGCGGTCCGCAAATCGTCTTCGGTAGAGCCAATTTGAATTTGTTGCCAGGAATGGACGTCATGAAGCCAAGGTGGGCTGGCAGCCTGCTGATACCAGGTGATTCTCCAACGCCGATAAATGTCTAGACCGCCATGCCAATCGCCGAGGTAAGGTTCAACCACAATATTCGGGAGTTCGATCGTTTCACCAGGCGCTGCCATCGGGTAGTGAACTGCTTCAATGGTCAGGTGGACCGGAGTCTCTCCCAGTTTGGATAGATCGGGGCTGAAAGCGTGAAACGAGTCGAGATATCCGGGCCGCAGTTCGGACTGAAAGCAGACCATCTGGCGCGCGCTCGTGTCGTGCGAACCCATGTAAATTCCTTGCCCATGAGCGCTCAAAAGAACGAAGCGCTGCGGAAAATGATAGGCACCGGGTATCCCGGACAGCAGAGAGCCCTTGCCCTCAATTTGCATCGGATAGTTTGTCCCATAATAGCCGCGCTCATTTCCCGTTTGGGGCCAAAGCGGAGTTCGCTTCATCGTTCCATAATCCAGATTTTCACGGAAGAGAGAATCTGTGGGATGTGGTGGTACCAAGTCTCCCAGAACTGGCCAGCTTAAGGTCGTGATCGTTGCGTCACTCGCATTTTCCAAACGCCCAGAAAAGGTGAGTCGACCTTGTTCAAGGCGGACCTGAGCGCGGAGAGTAACGGCCAATTCGAGGCCGCCGGAGGTGCGTAGTTGACCCCATTCGAAAGTGATTTTTTGCGCCGAATCATCGCGTGTCGCATGACGGAGTTGGCAACTTAACCCGCTGACCGGATTAAATAGTCGATCCTTCCACGCGGCATACGCCCGAAAGGATTGACCGAGTTCCACGCGTTGCTGGATTTTCCAACCGGTCGGTTTATACTCGTAATCGATCCAAGCTCCTGTTTTGGCATCAAAAACGGCGCGCACGGTCGGGTCTTCAAGAATCAGCCGTTCCTGGCCGGCTTCGGAATTCCACCAATCTTCGCTCAAGGGTGAGCCGAGAGATCGTCTAGGTGCTGGAGATGAATTTTTCATAAGATTGGATAGGTCACTCATTTGGCTAGGCCTTGACTGCGCCCGCGGTCAGACCCGCGATGAATTGCTTTTGCAAAAACAGATAAACCATCACCACCGGTGCAATGGAGAGGGCAAGCGTAGCGAATAATTGCGGGAATTGGGTCTCATATTGGTTCACAAAAAACGCCTGCAGTCCGAGCGGCAATGTTTGCAGATCCGGGTTGTGAATGAAGACCAGCGCTAGAAAAAACTCATTCCATGACTGCACGAAGGTGAAGATCGTCACTGTTGAAAGGACCGGACGAGAGAGCGGCAAAACCACCTTCAGCAAGATCATGCGGTTATCGCAACCATCGAGCCGTGCGGCATCCATCAGCTCTGAGGGCAATTGGTCGAAATAGGTCTTAAGCAGGAAGACGGCCAGCGGCAAACTCCCAGCGGTGTAGGGTAGGATGAGGCCGAAGAGAGAATTGGAAAGATGCGCCCGGACAACCAGGACATAGAGAGGAATAATGTAGATTTGTACAGGAATGGTAAGTAGGGCAACAAAGGCCGAGTAGATCCAGATCCGGCCGCGAAAACGGATCCGGCTCAGCGCGAAGGCGGCCATGGACCCGGAGACCAGGGTCAGAAACACGGTACCGGTGGCGACGATCAGACTGTTGAACGCAAATTTCGGGATGTGTGCTTCGTTCCAGGCAAATTGGTAGTTGCTAAGATCGAAGGTGGTGGGCAGAGAAACCGGGTTGGCCAGAAAAGCGGTTTGGCTCTTTAAGGAGCCGAAGATCATCAAGACAAATGGATAAAGGATGACGACAGCGAAGCAGGAGAGAAGCAGATAGCGGACTACATTGGAGGCCTTTGAGTCGGAAGAAGACATGTGAGCTTAGGCTTCGCGCTCGGCCGGCCCGGAACGAAATAGGCGTAGCAATCCAAACGATAAGCCGGTGATTAAGAGGAGCACCAGGACCGAGAGAGCCGCGGCGTACCCGAACTGGTTGAATTGAAAGGCCTGCAGATAAACCTCTACCATCGCCACGTTAGTTGACTTAAAAGGGCCTCCCTGAGTCATTACGTAGATCAAGTCGAAGACACTAAAAGCGCCGAGGCTGGCGATCACCACATTGACGGCGGTGAACGGTTTAAGCAGCGGGAGGGTGATGCGCCATAGTATTTGCCACCGTGATGCGCCGTCGAGTGCGGCGGCTTCATACAACTCTCCGGGGATCGATTGTAACCCGGCCAGGTAGATGACCACGTGAAAACCTGTCCACTTCCATAAATCAACAAAGATAACAGCTGGGAAAGCGGTTTCCGGAGCGCCTAACCAATCACGCTTGAAATCGGCTAGGCCGACGGCTTGCAACAAAAAGTTAATCAGACCGTAGTTATAGTTAAAAATAAGGGTCCAGAGGAGCCCGATCGCCACAAAAGAAAGGATCACCGGAAGAAAAAAAAGGGCCCGGAATGCTGCTCTCCCACGAAATGGTCCGTTCAATAGCAGGGCCGCGATCAGAGCCAGAATCAGCTTACCGGAAACCGTGCCGATCGCATACCAGACATTGTTTAAGAGAGCGGCCCAGAAGTCGGGTTGCCCGATGGCCTCGGTGTAGTTCGCGAATCCGATGAATCGCGGCATGGAAAAGCCGTCGGCAGCGAAAAAACTTAAGACCACTTCTGTCAGGATCGGAAGGTAGGTCAGCGCGCCGACCAGCAACAAAGCCGGCGCCAGCCAGAGCAGAAACTCGAATCGCCTGAAACCCGGGCCGGGCCGCGCCCTCGACGAATGAGGCTTGGCCGAAAGCGCGTTACTGGAGGGAGCTCTGGAGGATAACTTTGGCATCGGCGCGTCTGCCGGAACGCCGCTCTATCCAGCAAAATGGTAGCCGCCGCCGGAGAGCCGATCGAGGACTGCCTGAAGATTCTTGGAGAGCGCTTCTGCGGTGATGCGACCGGCTAGTCCCGCTTGCAATCCCTCTTGTAAGGCGGTCGTGATTTCCGGCGGATAAAACCAGTCAAGGTAAGTGACCATCTTCGAAATTTCCGTCTTTTCTTTTTGGTAAAACGGAAGATCGGACGGCTGCACATTGGCGTTCACGGGAACGGCTCCCCCGTTGATCTGCATCGACTCCCGATTGACGGCGTCCGAGCTCAGGAAATCGATGAGATGAAGGGCCGCTTCTTTGCGGGCGGGATCGATACGCGCGGGAATCGCCATTACCAATCCAGGTCCGCCTGGATACTGGGAGATGACAGGTTTTTTGACCAGATTCGGCATCAGCATGAAATCGAGTTTCAGATTTGGACCCTCCGCATCGTGAAGACCTTTGGCGATCGAATCGTGGAACAAGTAAAAACAGGCTTTTCCAGTCTGGAACTCGCTCTGGGCGTTGGCAAAGTCCAATCCGAACACGCCCGGGCTGAACAATTTGTCGCGAGAGAACTGAAAGACAAGGTCGAGTGCTTCCACGAAATCAGGATCCGTAAATTTTCCTTTGCCGGAAAGAATCTCGATCGTTCTTTCGATGGATCGGTTCCCGGACGCTTGGGCAAACGTGGTGAAGAGCCAAACCGGCCACATATAGATCACTTTCCCGGGATGCGTGAACGCGCTGAAGCCCTTTGCCCGCAGGGCATCTCCGACTTGCTTCAGTTCCTCGTAAGTTGAAGGAACCTTTAAACCTAACTTGTCGAGCAGGGCAAGGTTCGTAAAGACCACGAAGCCGCCGGCGGCGCCGGCGGGTAAACCCCAGAGGGTCCCGTTGACGGTGTAGGGAGTGAGTGACTCCGGAATGAACCGATTTTTGTACGGAACTGATTCGAACGAAAGCAGTGAGTTCGATGTGGCGTAGCGGCGGAGGTCTTGGCCGTTCAGATTCAAAAGATCGATTTGTTCACCGGCCGTCTGGGCCGCGGTATACAAGGCCACGAATTTTTCTTCTGGATACAACACCAGCTTGGTGGTCACGCCCGGATTGGCCGCCTCAAACTCCTTCAGAGCTTTCGGCAGAGCTTTGTCCGGAGCTGCGCCGGTCTGGCTGACAATGACCAGCGTGTCGTTAACTGAACCCGCGGCTTTGGAGGTGCTAACGAGCGGGGAAACGAGACCTGCCAGGCTGGCCACCAGCGCCGCCCTGCTTGAGCTATGGAGGAATTGCCGGCGCGTCAGGGCGCCGGCCGTTTTGTCGGATGAGGTTTGCATTTTTACGGTGGGATGGGGGTCAGGTTAGGGGGTGTTGCTGGCCAATTTGCTTTTTTTTGTCAACCGCCGGCCGGTGGAATGTCGAATGATTAGTCGGGTCTCGAACACAATCTCAGAGGTGTCCGACTGTGGATTTTGAATTCGGAGAAGAATATTTTCCATTCCCTGGCGCCCCATTTGATAGATCGGCTGACAAACGGTGGTCAGCGGCGGATCAAGGAGCGACGCCATTTGAATGTCGTCGATGCCAATCACTGAGATATCCGCCGGAACACGATGCCCCAGCTTTTTAAGAGTCGAAATGACCCCGATTGCGACCAGATCATTGGCTGCGACGATCGCTGTCGGAGGGTTACGCAAGGAGAGCAGATGCTTGGCCCCTCGAATACCATCCTGGAGGTCGAATCCACCATCCACCAGATATTCCGATCGAACCGGAAGGCCCGCCTCGATCAGGGCCTGCTTGAATCCTTCGATCCGCATCTGAGCGATGTTCTTTGACGGCGGCGGAGTGACGAAACCAATCCTTCGATGCCCCAATTTAAGCAAGTGTTGAACAGCGACCCTGGTAATCTCAGACTCGTTCACGCGGAGAGAAACGATTCCTTGTCCTGGCTGTGCCGTGCCGAGGCAAGCAATTGGCAGATGATGGGCTGC
>DATHPI010000394.1:0-6440 GCA_035484035.1 Chthoniobacterales bacterium | reverse complement strand
ACCTGCTGCAATTGCACGCGATCCCCCGCCGCGGCCAAAGAGGCTCCGGCGGGTCAGTCGCCGTTGCGTCTCGGTTATTCCCCTACCTTGATCACCACCTTGCCAAAATGAGAGCCGGACTCCATGTATTCGTACGCATCCGGAGCGGATCCAAAGGGGAAAACCTTGTCAATCACGGGATGGATCTTGGATTGCCCAAGAGCCCGATTCAATGCCTCAAACATTTCCCGGCTGCCGACGTAAATCCCGAAAATCGTGGCACACTTGTGGACAATCGGAAAAATTTCAGTTTTTGTTTCAACCCCAGAGAGAATACCAATCATCCCGATCTTTCCACCGAAACGGCAGGCACGCACCGACTGGAGAAATGTCCCGGCCCCGCCCACCTCGACGACATGGTCGACACCGTCGTTTCCAGCGAGGGCCGCAGCGGCCTTCCCCCATTCCGGGGTAGTCTTGTAATTAATGGTGGCATCCGCGCCCAGTTTTAGCGCATGCTCGAGCTTCTGGTCACTACTCGAGGTGATAATCACCTTTGCTCCGGCCGATTTAGCGATCTGCAGGCCGAAAATGGAAACACCTCCGGTCCCAAGGAGAAGAACCGTTTCGCCGGGAATCAGCTGACCCCGGGTGATCAATGATTGCCATGCTGTCACTGCTGCACAAGGTAGAGTTGCTCCCTCTTCGAAGGAGTAATTCTCAGGCAAATGCACCAATCCTTCTTCGTGAAACTTCGCTTGCTCGGCCAAGACGCCGTCGATTTGACCACCGAGTGCTGTCCGATGCATTTCGGCTTTGAATTGCCCGGAGGACCATCCCTGGAAAAAACAGGCGGCCACGCGATCACCGATTTTGAATTTGGTCACGGCCGCACCGACTGCCACAACTTCACCGGCTCCGTCCGAAAGCGGTACTCGCCCTTGGACCGGCTTACGATCATATTGCCCGCGAAGGACAACCAGGTCGCGATAATTGAGCGAAGCCGCCTTGATCCTGACAACAACCTCATGATCGCCAGGTTCAGGAACAGCCCGGTCAACAAGCTTTAAGCCCTCGGGTCCACCGTACTTTTGGATTTCGTAGCAAGTCATTGGGGAAGTGTCAGTGTCAGTGTCAGCGACTGCAGCAGAGCCGTGCGTCGCAACGATCTAACCTAAAGATGGCGTATTTGGAACACGGAAATTCAGCCATTATCGAGAATCGTGTTCTTCGACTGACACTGGCACTGACACTTCCCCTACACCCCATGCCTGAAACCCTTCTCGGGCCGAGGAACGACAGCTTTTGCAACATGAGACCCAAAGGGAAGCCGCAGAACCCCCGAACCGAGCATGAAGTAGAGAACGACAGCCGGGAGAGAAAGTCCAAGACCGCGCGGCGAGCGCGGCGATAAGAGCCCAATCAGATAGCCGACCCCGGCGACGGTTGGCAACACGAGTGCGGCCAGAGCACAGATCTGGAACGCTCTGGTTCGCCAGCCCGAATCCGGTTGGAAAATGAGCAGTGCAGATGCGAAAAGCAGGCTTGTCGTTGCGCTATGCGGGCTGGGTCGAGCCGCATAGAGAGTCACGCGTTGACCACTCGCGTCCGGCAGAAAGAAGATATCCAGGTCCGGTACTCGAATTCCGCAGGCATACTCCAACAGGAAAACTGCGGCAAAACAGATTACCAGCGCGCAAAGAGCCTTTGAGAGAATGGTTTGCACTGGATGCTGCGCGCGGAACGGAGCGGCAACGAGCGCGAGAGCTAAGCTCAATGCACTAACGGAGAGAACGGTCCACGGTGTCAGATAGGGGGCGCTTGGGACAGACTGCCGGATACTCGGAGCATAGTGTCCCCACTGCGGGATATAGATCAGGCAGACGACAAAGAGCGCCGAACCAATGACAAACGTATAGGTGGAGCGTTTTTGGACTTGAAGCTTCATTTAGGCCTTGAAGTCTCGGTTCTTCGAGAATGCACGATGGGACCGCGAAATTCTGGTCTCACCTAATCTACTAATTCATCTTTTCTTCGATGTTCCGCATGCGTACTTCGCAAATCGAACGTGAAACCATCGGGCACATTTTTACGAGTATCGACTGGATCCATGGGAACTTGAGAAATTTATTGGCAGGCTCTAGTGCATCGTCTCCTACTTATGAGACGATGCACCAATTGGCGACTTGTAGGTCAATAGACAGTAGTTCTGCCTTCCTGCGGTCACGGCACCTGTGTATACTGACTGGACGTGCGCCTTTTAGCTCTCGACCCAGCGCTTCGGACCTCGGGGTACGCGATTCTTGAGAAAGAAGGTGCGAAGGTACGGGCTATTCTCTACGGAGTGATCCGGAATAAGGCACAGCTATCGATGCCGGGTTGCCTCGTAGAAATCCATCGACAAATCGAGGAGCTGATCCGTCTTCATTCGCCGGAAGTGTGTGCGGTCGAAGGGTTAATTTACGTCCAGAACACGCGTACCGCGATTACCCTCGGAGCGGCTCGCGGATCGGCCTTACTCGCCGCTGCTCAGCACGGATTGCCGATCTACGAATACCCGCCCAGGAGGGTTAAACAGGCCGTTGTCGGCCGCGGAGCGGCACAAAAAGCTCAAATCGGATACATGGTGCGAACATTGCTCGGCCTTGTCGAAACCCCCGAAGCGGATGCGGCAGACGCACTTGCCATTGGTCTCACTCACTTTCAAATGCACAGTTCGCCGCTTGCTGTCCTTAGAGCGAATGGACCTTTATGAAAATCGAATGGTTCGGTCGGATCGGTTACCTGGCTGGTCTTCGCATTCAAGAGGAAAGGCTCAATAATTGCCTCACCCGCGGTGAAGAGAGCGTGATCCTGTTGGAGCACGAGCCTGTCTATACCATCGGCCGGCTTCTTGATAAGTCGAGCTTACGCGCGGTTGACCATCTTCCATATCCGGTCTTCGAAACAAACCGGGGCGGTCAAGCGACCTACCACGGACCCGGCCAATTAGTAGGCTACCCAATTCTTGATCTGCGCGCGCGGGGCCGGGATTTACATGGCTATCTCCGGAAACTGGAAGATCTCTTGATTGACCTCCTCGAAGAATTTGGCATATCCGGAAGCAAAATCGATGGAAAGACAGGCGTCTGGGTTCAGGATCGCAAAATCGCCTCGATTGGCGTCGGGGTCCGCAGATGGGTAACCATGCACGGTTTCGCACTGAACGTGGCAAGCGATCTAAGCGGCTTCTTGAGCATCATTCCCTGCGGAATTTCCGGCGTGCAGATGACCTCGATCAGCAAAGAATCAGGAGCGGAGATCTCGCTGGAAACGGTTCGGGAGAAGCTCTTCCCTTACCTGCGCCGCTCTCTGGACGCTGGAGCGTTCGCACTATCGCCGAAGGGCGGGAATGTTGCCTAACCACGTGGTAACCAGGGCCAGGATTAAGGTCCAACCAAAGAGTGTGGTCGCAGAGCTGCCCGCGCCCCCCACCCGTAATATCACCAACAGGAATGAGATTAATCCGCCGAGATAAACCAAGGCTCCGACCAGGCTGAAAACGAGGCGTCCCGCCTTGGATCGATTCGTGAAGACCAGCGACATAGGAAATGCTGCAGCCGTCAAAGTCAGACCCACAAAAATGACGCTGATTTGCTTTGCCAATAGTCCGGTCACAAACATTGCGAGTCCAACGAGCACGCCACCACCGACCACAAAGGCTTCCTTTTTTTCGTCCGGTCGCAACGCCAACCGGGCAAAGCGATCAAACAAAAGAAGCAAATTCCCCACCCCTTTTGCCACCCAGATCCACAAGACGAAGAGGCAATAGAAAGCCACCAGCACCATTCCGACCGGCGCCAGCCTGCCGACAAAGGCGATATTGGAGAGTTGCATCATAATCAGAAGTCCAATCACGAGAATTCCCCGGCCGGCCCGTCCCAATCTCTCCATCATAAAGCTGTACTTGAGGTACGCACGATAAAGCGGGGACCGCGCACGAAATGCGTGCAACAACCCTTCTCGCGCCTCGCGATGTTCAGGCTCAATCCGAAGGGCCGATAAAAAGTGCTTTTCTGCATCCTGCACCTCTCCACGTTGAAGCGCCAGCATCCCAGCCGACGAATGAGTCCATGGATTTTCCGGGTTCCTTGCCAATAAACCACTAATTTGCGCAGCGCTTTCCTCCACCCTTCCCTGCATCCGGAGCGCGTCCGCCAAGCTATCTCCCGCGGCTTCGTTCTCGGCATCCAGCGCCAGGGCCTGCCGAGCGGCACGTTCAGCCTCCTGCGGTTTGCCGACCACCAACATGACCAACGACTCCGCCACATAGGAGTCAGGAGAATCCGGCGCCAAGCTGCGCGCCTGTTCGACTTCTAGCAAAGCTTCTTTCGTCCGACTGAGTAAAATCAGGATATTCGCGCGCTGCGCATGATAGAAAGCTCGGGTCGGGCGAAGCCGTAACGCCTGGTCAATCATCGACAACGCTTCCAGCCGGGTATCCGGGTCGTGCATCAGGCAAGTTGCCAAGAAAAAAAAGCCTTGTGGATCCTCGGGATCATTCTGAATAACCGTCCGCAAATAGGACTCCGCCTCGCGGTACCTGCCTTGCCTGACAAACAAAAGTGCGCGCGCAAAAGAGTCGTTCATTTGCGAATCCCTAAAAATGTCAGGACATCGTCGTAGAACCCTCCCTGGTTGGCGTAAAGCGCATAATTTTTCGCGCTTTCGAACCAGGCTCGCGTCGAAGGTTTTATCTCTTTGCAGGCCTGGAGCAGATCCTCGGTGGTCAATGGCACAACCCGACCTTCCTTCATGGCTCGCGAGAGTGCCCGCTCGGTCGCGACGTCGAAGATCGATTGCAGATCAGCGCCGGAAAATTCCTTGGTTCGTTTGGCCAATGCTTTGGCATCCAGACGTTTCACCGGCTTATTCCGTGCCAGTATTTCCACGATCGACTCGCGCGCGCGCTCATCTGGAGGCGGTACGAAGATGATACGATCAAAACGGCCAGGGCGTCTGAAAGCCGCGTCCAAATGCCACGGAGCATTCGTTGCTCCCAAGATAAGTATCCCCTCATTGCTTCCGATGTTTCCATCCATTTCGGCCAGAAACTGGTTGATCATGGTCCGAATGGCGCTTTCGCGAAAATCCTTGCGATCGGCAGCCAAGGCATCAACTTCGTCAAAGAAAAGAATCGACGGCGCGTTTTCCCGGGCCACCTGAAACGATTGATGGAGGTTTTTTTCACTATTGCCGACGTAAAGATCCAAGATCTGATGGATCCCGACCGAAATAAAATTGGCTTGAATTTCGCCTGCGGTCGCCTTGCTGATCAACGTCTTCCCGCAACCCGGAGGCCCATAGAGCAACACCCCGCCACCCACTTTTTTGCCGTAGGCCTTGAAGAGAGCACGATTTTGCAGCGGATAAATGATCTTCATCCGTATCTCTTCCTTGATTGCCTCCATGCCGCCTACATCTGCGAAAGAAACCGGCGGCTTTTGAACGTCCGCCAGGCTGTGGTTTTCTCTCTCCGACTCGGCACCAGACTCCCAGATTTCAGGCGAGACATCGGGAGGCAGATTGACGACAGGAGCGGCCGGCGAATTCGACTGGCTGATCTGCATGTCCGGCTCGGTCGCCCGTTCGCTCATTCCAGGGCTCAATTTGATGGCCGTCTCGTAGTATTTCTCAGCTAAAAGGCGATCTCCTTCGGCAACTGCCAGTCGGGAAAGTAACATCCAGGCATCCGCAAAGCTGGGATCGGCTTTGATCAACGCCTCGGCGCGCACCACCGCCTCGGACGTATTACCGCTCAGATAAAGAACCCGGGCGATGCCAAGCTTGGCGTCAGCGTGAGCGGGATCGGACTGCAGAATACGATCGAAGGCTGTTCTCGCTTCCTGGAAACTCAATTCTTCCAGACAAGCCTGACCGAAAAGATATAACAAAGGAATGTTCTGCGGCGAGACGGCAAGGGCCTCACGGAGCGAATCGAGCCTGGAGATCATGATAAAATCACTACTAAGATTAGCGGATAAATCGAATGGAAATTGTCCATCAAGCATCCTTGATCACCAAGCTCCCCTCCTCGACAGGTCCGGCAGAGAAGAGGCTTCTGAACATCCTTTAAGGATACACGGGTCACGGAAAACGTGAAATGCGGAAAACGCCTTTAGCGTTTAGCGTTCGGCGTTCGGCGTTCGGCGGCGCAGTCAGGACATCGGTAACACTTATGGGTCAGGACATCGGTAACACTGTTACCTTTTAGTTCATTGTTTGGTTCTGTCCATCTCTGCTAAGGGATCGGGCAACAAAATGGTGTCCAGACTTATCCATAATCGCCCCGGGCCGGTGTGCTGCGAGAATGCCTGGGACAGGTACGCTACGTCGCAGCAGCGCCTCCGGCCCGGAAAAAGGCGATTGTGGGTAAGTCGCGAGTTGCGGCCACTCGTCTCCAGAGGGGGGAGGCCACGGCC
>DATHPI010000393.1:0-2888 GCA_035484035.1 Chthoniobacterales bacterium | reverse complement strand
GCCCATTCGGCAACTCCTGAACTCCTGCAACTCCTGAACTCCTGCTTTTTCAGTCTTTGTTCGCACCGGTAATCTCAATTCTCTGCTTGAGCCGCAAATCGCGCGACGACGCTCCAATGGAAATCACGTATCCACCCGGATCTGCCCGCCATTGACTTGTCCGAGAGTCAAAGTAGGCAAAGGATTTTCGGTCAAGCGAAAGGGTGGTCTGTTTGGTTTCACCTGGCAATAAAAAGACCTTGGCAAATTCTTTCAGCTCTTTGACCGGCCGCGCCACCGCCGGCTGGACGGCACTCACATAAAGTTGTGCGACTTCCGCTCCAGCTCGATCGCCAATATTTCGAATCTCAAACGAAACCTGTACGTTGCCGAGATCCGGCCGGTCACCCTGTTCGATTCGAAGGTTTGAGAATTCAAACCGGGTGTAAGAGAGACCGAAGCCGAAAGGGAACAAAGGCTCGATTCCCAGCCGTTCGTACCCTCTGTATCCGACGAATATTCCTTCGTCATAATGGACGTTTTCGCCGTTGATATCGGAACTTTCATCGGACGGATAAGACTCAAACGCGGGATTGTCGTTTTTATCGGCTTCGAATGTCACCGGAAGCTTTGCTGAAGGGTCAACGTCTCCGAAGAGGATTTTCGCCAGGGCGTTCCCTCCCTCCTGACCCGGATACCAGGCGTGCAGCAGCACTGGTACTTTCTCCAGCCAGCGGTGCATATCGACATTCCCACCCGAATTGATGACCACAATGGTTTTGGGATTCTTGTCCGCAACGCCATTTATTAAATCGTCTTGTCCGTCGGGCAGTCCGAAGGTGCGATCGGAGCCCTCGCCTTCATTGCCATTGTCGAAACCGACACAAACAATTGCCGCATCGTAGTCGCGAATAGCTTCCGGCACTTTGAGCGATGCCCAGCCAAACTGCGCAATTGCGCCACCCCCACCGGTGTTCTTGTACTCCACTCGCAGTCGATAGACTCGACCCGCATCAAGGAATCTGGTGGTCACGTCTGGATGGGCGGCGTGTTCGCTCCAATCGTCAATGATTACCTTGTCGTCGAGGTAAACTCGAATTCCTGAATCCGCCCTGGCTCGAAAGACGTGCAGAGAAGAGGAGTTGCTCTGGATCATGCCAGTCCACCGCACGGTAAATTGGGCAGGCAGAATGCCACGCACAGAATCGACACCCGCCCAATCGAAGTTGATTCGTTGGTCGATGCGGTCGATCAGCGGGGCGTCTGCGAAAGCGAGGTTTGAAAAATACTCGGCACGCAAACCAGGAGCCAAGTCCCCGGGTCGATCTTCGTGCTCAAACTCCGAGGTGCCAAAATTGCCTACACCGACGTCGAAATAGTCCACACTCGTTCCTGATCCTGTATGATTCTTCAGACCGTCGAGCACGCTCACGGCGTAGTACGGATTGACGTATGAACTCCCCCAACCGCTGGGAACGCCGGGATGCGCGTCCGGGCCGAGCACTGCAATTCTTTTGATCCCGGCCCGATCTAACGGCAGGACATTTTTCTCGTTCTTCAGCAGCACAATTCCTTCTTCGGCGATCGCCAACGCGGCTTTGCCGCTTTCCGGATCGTTTTCGGGGATTGATGGATCTTTTTGCGGCCGGTCGAGATATCCCATCCGAATGATCAATCGTAAAATCCGGCGCACCTTGTCATCAATCTGTTGTTCGGTCACCTCCCCGCGACGAATCGCCGGCAAAAGATTCTTCGCGTTCATCCATGACCCGGAGGGCATCTCCAGGTCCAAACCCGCTCGCGCAGGCCCCAATGCGCTATGGGTGGCTCCCCAATCTGACATCAGAACTCCATCGAATCCCCATTCGCCCTTGAGCAGCAGATTATTGATGAAATTATTCTCCGTACAGTAGTCGCCGTTCACTTTGTTGTAGGCATCCATGACAGCACCCACTTTCGCGACTCGAACGGCTGCCTCAAACGCCGGCAGATAAATCTCGCGCAAGGCTCTTTCAGGGACAATCACATTGACTGTCATCCGATTGATTTCCTGATTGTTCGCCGAAAAATGTTTCACGGTTGCGGTGACGCCCTGACTTTGGACCCCTCGAATAAACGGGACCACCATTTCCGATGCCAAATAGGGATCCTCGCCCGAGATATATTCGAAATTTCTCCCACAGATCGGAAGGCGATTGATATTTACCCCTGGAGCCAGCAAAATATGTATCCCGCGAGCCCGACAGTCCCGGGCAATTGACACACCCTCCCGTTGCGCAAGATCACGGTTCCAACTGGCCGCCAGTGCGATCCCGGCAGGATAACGAGTGCTCGGCTTATCCTGTCTGACGCCCAACGGCCCATCCGACATCCGAATCTCGGGCAGTCCAAGTCTGGGAATTGGCCGAATGGACATCGCGTTGATTCCGCCAAGATAATCGAGCTTTTCCTCGAGGGTCATCTGCCCGAGGATCTTCTCCAACCGCTGATCGACGGATTCATCGGCTCTGCCAAGGAAAGCGAGAAAGAAGGCGGTCGATACACAAGCTAGAAAACTCAGCTCGCGCATCAATCTTGCAAGGGACTCCATCGTTAGCTCTCCTCGCCTGGAAGAAACTCCCTTCGCAGATGAACAACGCGTTCATTGAACTCATGAGCATCGATTTCCCCGGGCCGGCTGTCGATTTCTGCCAGTGCCCGACTGTGAAAGCTCTTCCGCTGCTTCAGCACTTCCAAGGCGACTTCGTACGAATCTTTGACGGCGTCCTTCATATTCCCGTTATTCATTTGCAATGCCACTGGGAGCAATGTGCACGCGAAATGATCGAGAATCGTGACCGCATCTTCAGTTTTCATCCGAGGAGTTTACCAACCGACTCGCGCCTAGCAATCCGCAAGTCAGAAGTCAG
>DATHPI010000392.1:0-7209 GCA_035484035.1 Chthoniobacterales bacterium | reverse complement strand
TTCTTCAGGCGCCTAAGATGGCTTGTCGAACCAGATTCTGGCTAACGACCGCATCCTGGTTCTTAATCGCCTCCAGCAAATCCTTTTGCTCCGTTAGTCGCTTGGCGACTCCCCAGAGGGCGTTCACCATCGCAATGTTGTTCTCGCATTCCTGAACCGGATCCAGACCGGTGATGTCGGGAAAAGTGTCAAAGTAGATGACCCCATCGAAACCTTTCCGGATGAGTTGGTACAGCAACTCCAACGTCTGCATCAGGTTGACGGCACCGACCATCAGTCCGTCGTCACGCCGCCCGTACCCATCGTTGAGGTGGATGCCCAGAAGCTGGCTTTCGCGCTGAATCAGGGCAGCGGCAAAGGCCGGGAGTTCGCCGGCGTAAAGGACGTGAGCGAAGTCTAACGTGACGCCAAGGTTTGGGCGGTCCACCTTTTTGAGGCCCAGTAATGTCGTCCCGAGGTTCGACAGCAGACTGAAACTGCGCGGCTCGCTCGGCTTGTATTCGATGCTGATCTGAATGGAAGGATTGTGGTCAGCCACTTCCCGAATAGCGTCGGTTTCCGCTTCCCAGATGGCTTCGTAATCCACCTGAAAAGGGTATTCCCAACCGTCTTGTCCAAGCCAAATGGTGAGTAAGTTCCCGCCCGTTTGCGCGAGGAGATCCACCGCCTTCTTGGTGAGATCGATGGCGGCTTGTCGCACACGTGAGTCCGGGTGGGTGAAAGCCCCTAGTTTAAACCCAGGGTCAGAGTAGTAACGCATGGCGATCCCGTTCACTGTCAATCCCTCATCGCGAGCAACGGAGATGATTTGCTCAGGTTTGGGGCCTGCAAAGTGATCTGGATAATTCAGGTCAACGGCAGAGAGCCCGCAAACGGTGCTGGCCCGCTTAAGCAACTCCAGCGGGCTGGGTTTGTAAGTGGCGGTCCCCCAACTACGTTCTGGGCAAGACGAAAACGAATTTAATCTGGAAGCGTATTTCATACAGGATTCAGGAGTCAGGAGTCAGTTTCCAATCCGTTGCCCGAAGCCTTTCCCAGGGTAAAACCCTGGGCTATGCTTTCATGCCCCTTCGGGGCGGGCCCTTCGGACCGTATGACCGGCGCTAAACACACACCCGCCAACTGACACCGCGAGCTGGGTTTGTAAGTGGAAGCGTATCTCATAGGAGAAGTGTCAGTGTTAGTGTTAGTGTTAGTGTTAGTGTTAGGGCGCCCCCTTAGGCTTGGTTTTGCTCCTAATCGTCGTTTCTCGTATCTCCGCTTTACCGATTCAAAGCGGGGAACCGCTCTCAAACTGACACTGGCACTGACACTGTTCATTCAAAGCCGGTAGTAACGCGCGGCGTTGTCGTGGAAGAGCATCTGGCGCTCATCCTCGGTAAAATGTTTGGTAATCTCGCGAAAAGCCGCATAGAGGGTGTCGAAGTCGCTGTAGAGTTTGTCCACAGGAAAATTGCTGGCGAACATGCATCGCGGAACGCCAAAGACCTCAATTGTCTCCAGGACAAACGGGCGAATGCTTTTGACCGTCCAATTCCAGTCCACCGTCCCGAGCCCTGAAATCTTGACCACGACGTTTGGAGCAGCCGCCAGTTCCCGCATGCCGCGTTGCCAAAGGCGAATGCCGTCAGCGTCGCGGTCTACCGGCATTCCAGCGTGGTTAAGGATGATCAGGACCTCAGGATAAGCTCGCGCCAGCGCGGCGGCGTCAGCCATCTGAGTGGGGTAAAGCTGAAGGTCAAAAGATAAGCCAAACTGTTGGAGGAGGCTAAAGCCGTACCTCCATGCTTTCGTCTTAACCAGGTCTGGACAATTGACGTAAGTCTTGGCGGGGTCAGGATGCCAATTGATGGCGTGACGAATGCCACGAATGTTCTTGTGCCGGGCGTGACCCTCCAGGACCTGCTCCACGTTCGGCGCATCCAGGGTCGCACGGGCCACAATCCCGTGGGGATAACCATGCTGATCGGCGAGCCGTTGCAACCACTCGGTCTCGCCCACCGGGTTGGATGGATCCCACCCGCACTCGATATGCACGGATTTCACCACGTTCTGGTTGCCGGTGTCCGACGCGTAATCCTCCAGCAGGTAATCCTTGGCAATGGGCCGGATGTCCCCTTCCAGGCGCGGCGCCAAAGTGCGGTCCTGCAGCCAGGGATACGTATTGCGCCCGAGGTCCCAAAGGTGATGATGCGGATCAATGATCGGCTGCGCGTCCAACATGCGTCACGTTTCCCCTATTGCCGCTTCCGGGTGGCCTGGTCGACAAATACGGCCAGGATGACAACCACACCGGTCGCCACCAGTTGCCAGAAGGATGGGACATTCAACAACGTCAAACCATTCTGCATCGCTCCTAAGGTTAGGGCGCCAATCAGGGAGCCCAGAGGATTGCCCTCTCCACCAAAAAGGCTCGCACCGCCAATGACCGCCGCGCCGATGGCTTGCAGTTCGAATCCGGTACCGCCAATCGGTTCGGCGGCACCCACTCGGGCAATCAGGACAAAACCGGCCAGGCTGGCCAGCAATCCGGAGATCGCATAAACGCAGATTTTGACGCGGTCGATGTTGATGCCGGAAAGTCGGGCTGCCTCTTCGTTGCCGCCCACCGCAATGATCTGTTCTCCCAAAGCCGTGTAGCGCACCACCAGGAACGCCAGAAACGCAATCGCCAGGGCGAGGAGTACCGGCGTGGGAATGCCGGCCACGTCGCCGGCAAAGATGGCACGAAACGTTGGATCGATGCCGTAGATTGGCTTGCCATCTGTGTAGATCAGGGCTGCGCCACGGAAAATGCTCAGCATGCCCAAGGTAACGATAAAATCAGGTAGCTTGAGCTTCGCGATCAGGAAGCCGTTGACTAAACCACACAGCACTCCAACTAGCATCCCCGCGATAGTTCCTAGAAAAAGGTTCCCCGTCAGGAAACTGGCGGCAATCATGCTGCTCAGACCCACCACCGACCCGACCGAAAGGTCGATCCCGCGCGTCATCACCACCAGCGTCATGCCGACCGCCACCATCGTGTTGATCGAAGATTGCAGCAGGATGTCCAGCAGATTGCCCGGCTGGTAAAAGCTCTGGGTCAGGACTGAAAAAACGATGAAAAGCAGGGCGACGCCGGCGAACACACTGACGCGCCTCACCCAATCCAATGGAACGCCTTTTTTCTGGGACTTAACAGGCGCTTCGGCGGGAGCCGAAGAGGACGAAGATAGAGGTTCGCTGGTCATATGAGAACGACCTCCCCGCTGGCATATTTCATAAGTAGATCCTCATTTAACTCGGAACAGTCGTCGAAAGTGCTGACTAACTGGCCTCCGCGCATGATTCCGATCCTGTCGCAAAGGGCCAAGACTTCTGGCAATTCAGAGGAGATCACCAAAAGAGCGCAGCCGTCTTTGGCCAGGCGGCGCATCAGTTCGTGTATTTCAAATTTGGCGCCGACATCTATTCCGCGAGTCGGCTCATCGAAGAGAAGAATCCTGGCCCCCGATTGGAGCCAGCGGGCAATCACCACTTTCTGCTGATTGCCTCCGGAAAGATTGCGGATTTTAACTCCAGCACGGCGAGGACGAATCGACATTTCTTCAATGTAGCGTTCGGTATCCTTTCGCCGTTGCTTGAGCCGCAAAAAGCCGGAAGGAGCGTACTGCTTATAGTTGGCGAGTCCAAAATTTCGTTCCACGTCCATGACCCCTACCAGAGCCTGTTTGCGCCGATCCTCCGGAATCAGAGCGATTCCGGCGGCGATGGCGTCCTTGGAGCTTTGGATGTTCAGTGGCTTTCCATTCACATAGATGGTCCCGGCATCCCTGCGATCGGCGCCAAAGATGCACCGCACTAGCTCCGTCCGGCCGGAACCGACCAAACCAGCCAAACCGAAAATTTCGCCGGCATGCACCGTTAAGTTGATGTCGCGCAATTTTCCTGCCGCGCTGATGCCTTCGAGCCTCAAGGCTTCTGTCTTAACTTGAACTTCACTTGGTTTTGTTTGGCGGTTCAATTCTTCTGCCAGGCGTCGTCCAGCGATCAAGTTGATCAGTTGGTCTGGATCAACCTCGCGCGTCGCACGGTTAGCCACCACTTGCCCATCTCTGAGGACCGTCACACGATCGCAAATTGCGTACACTTCCGGAATTCGGTGCGAAATATAAATGATTCCCTTCCCGCTGTTTTTTAACTGTCGAATGAGGGCAAATAACCCATCTCGCTCTGCCGGCGTAAGGCTGGAAGTTGGTTCGTCAAACCCGATGATCTTAGCGCCTCGGGCTAGCGTTCGGGCAATTTCAACGACCTGCATCTCTGCCATCCCAAGAGACGACACCTTGGTAGTGACCGAGAGTCGTGGAGCGAGCGGCTGTAGAATCTCTTTCGCTTTGGCCTGGAACTCCGCTCGCTTGACCACGTTGAGCGCCTCAGTTTTTCCGAGGAAGATGTTTTGCGCAACATCGAGCTGAGGAACCAGGCTTGGCTCCTGGCTGACCAGTCCGACTCCCAGGGCGAGGGCGTGTCGTGGATCGTCGATCGCCACTTCGCCGTGGCCATCGATTTCGATTGTCCCGGAATCCGGAGGCTGCACGCCGAAGAGGATCTTCATCAAGGTCGATTTACCAGCTCCGTTTTCGCCCATCAGGGCGTGGACTTCTCCCGCCCTGAGGTCAAAATCCACTCCCTTCAACGCTTGGACACCCGCAAACGCTTTGATGATGCCTTTCAATCGGAGCAGCACCTTTGGAGAGGGATCAACGTTCGGGATATCCATCGTTTCCTCCACGGAATCGGACATGATCTTACTTTTGAAAGGCGGGAGGATTGGGGAAGTCCTTGACGTTGTCGGCGGTGATGACGGCCTGCGGCGAGACCACCCAAGGAGGGATTGCCTGGCAGCCGATCAGTCGCAAAGCCGCTTGCACCCCAAGCACGCCTTCATCATAAGGAAATTCGGCTACCGTGGCCCGCATTTCGCCAGCTCCGACGGATCTCTTGGCTTCACGGATGCCGTCAGTGCCGACCACCGCGACCTGTTTTTGTTTACCGGCATTCTTGACCGCCTCGAAGACGCCTAAGGCCATGCCGTCATTGTTAGCGTAAATTCCACCCAGATCAGGGTTCTGCCGCAAGATATTGGAAGTCACATTCAGGGCGGTCATCCGGTCCCAGTTACCCGGTTGACTCGAGACCAGCTTCAAGTTGCCAGATTTCTTGACCGCCTCGGTAAACCCTTGAATTCGCTTGCGCGCGTTGGGAGAACCGGCTTGCCCTTCGATCTGGGCAATCTTGGCGCCATCGGGATAGAGCTTGTGCAGAAATTCCCCTGCACTAGCCCCAATAACCACCTGGTCGGTGCCGACGTAGGTGCTGGCGCCTTCGGTCCGCGCATCGTCAATCACAACGGTCGGAATGTTAAGCTTCTTGGCCGCTTGGACCACCGGAACCATGTTTGAATCGGACTGTGGCGAAATTAAGAGGGCGTCCGGTTTCTGAGAAAGTAGGGTCTGCGCCAAGTTTAATTGCTCAACCAACGAGGATTCGTCTTTCGGCGCCTGAACATCGACTTTGATATTGTATTTGGCCGCCTCACTTTTAATTCCCGCCGAAACGTCTTGCCAGAATTCGTTGATCAAGGTCTTCGTGACATAAACAAAGTGAAGCGGTTTTTTTGGGGCGGGCACGGGGCCGAAAGTTTTTTCCAAATCGGTCGACTCGATTTTCTCAGCCGTACCAGTGGGATAGGCCGAGCAAGGTTCTTCAGCACGCACGAGGGCGGTGACACTGAGAAAAGGCACCGTTAGGGCGGCGGCCAACAAGACATTACGTTTCACGGGGGAATGCATTCTTATATTTTGGATTAGTTGGTTAGGTGATGATGTTTGATACACTGAGGACGGAGGAGAATTTCACTTCATGTTGGTGTACCGGGTGTACATGTCTTCGCGCTTTTGGTTAGTCAGCTCGAGAAGACGCAGAACCAGTAAATCGCCCAACAACAACAGGGCAGCCTCATAATGAGTACCCATGGTTAAGATGCTCAGGCCGGCCGCCACGTCCACCATGGTCTGGGCGGGCAGATGGATCACCACATCCACCGGCATTTGCAACGCACGTGCCGGCTGCGCAGTTACGATTACCGTGCGGCCGCCCGCTTCCCGGGCCACTCTCAAGAGGGTTTCGATGATGGGGAAATGTCCCGGCCCGGCGCTGGTAAAAAAGATATCACCTGCCCCCACAGGTGGGGTCACCATTTCTCCCACCACGTACGATTTGAAACCTGCGTGCATCAGGCGCATGGCGATCGCCTCCATCATCAAGCCTTCGCGGCCTACGCCGTAGCAGACAATGCGTTTGGCGGCGAGGAGTTCTTGACTAAGTATCTCGAATTGCGAAGGTTCGAATTTGGAGAAAACGGCCTCCAGATCCTGACCGGCGCGCGTGCCAAGCGTCCTCACGTCGAAATCATTTGCTGTAGTCATACTTACCTAACTTGTTAAGGCATTTGCTGACACCAAGAGATATTTGCTCAGGAGATTAGTGGATTAGTCGGGCAAACCGATTTCGATGCTGTTAGGCGGATGTTGCAATTCCGAGCAGCAGGGATCTAGGAAACGCGGCCGATTTTAGGGGATGCTTTACTTTTGGTTAGCGTTTTTATGGCGAGGAAATCCAATGCTCCTTAAGGGGCATTCTCGAGTTATTAATCTCGCCCGCTCTTGAACTCTCGTTTTCGTTCGTTTCGGGGACTGCGGGCTTAGTGGAATAAATCAGTAGGTTCTCTATTGCGTCAACAGTATCTCCAAACAATAACTTTACGGCGTAAAGTGAGATGGTGTTGCCACAGCATTCTTAGGCCTTCGGTCTCGACATTCTGCTCACATTTTTAGCCTGACACGGCCTGAAACCACCCTGTCCGGAGGCGGCGGTGGTGCGGGCAAGATTTGCCTGAGCAGCCGCGTAATCTTTCTGGGCCACGGCACTCAGAAGCGCGTCCAGAATGCTGAGCTGTACCAAGCGAGCCGCCGCATTTCCCCCCGCCCACGGCAAACCGTCCAGGTAAGCACAAAGCGCCACATCCGATTCCCGGCCCAGCGACGAGTCTGACCGGTTGGTCAAGGCGATAAGATGGGCGCCGTTTTGGCGTGCCAGGCGCGCAGCCTCCACCACCGCCGCCGTCTGGCCCGAATGCGAAAAAGCCACCACCACATCTCCGGG
>DATHPI010000391.1:0-6097 GCA_035484035.1 Chthoniobacterales bacterium | reverse complement strand
ATGAACGATCACGATGAACAACTATTTGCGCTCGACCAGGAAGCCTATTTTGCCGGGGTGCAAAGAGAAATTGAGGAAGAATTAATCGTCGAACGCCCCTTACAAAATCGGATTGCCGCGCTGATCAACGATGATTCGAATGAAGTAGGCCAAGTGCATCTCGGGGTGGTCCACGTTTTGGAATTGCCCCACCCGACCGCCGAAAAGCGAGAAAGCATGATTCTTGGTATCGAATTTCTGACGCCGGACCAACTTCGCGCCGAGCGCGACACCCTCGAAAGCTGGTCCCAAATCTGCGTCGACAACCTCCAGAAGCTCCTGGAGTAGGCAGTGTCAGTTGTCAGTGTCAGTTGCCAGTTGGTTGCCAGTTCCCGGTGTCAGTTGTCAGTTGATTGGATCCAAAAATCGTGCCATGGGGGTCGCCGGGCCACCGCTGATTTCCTGGTTCTCTCCTCTTCCACTGAAAACTGGCAACTGACACTGACAACTAGGTGGCAACTAGCCGACAACTTCGTGGCGGTGAGGCATACCGTCTTGAGCTCCGGCACGCGTTACCTTAATCGAGGCGGCTTTGCACGCCCTTTCGGTCGCCTCGCGTAAAGAAAGTCCTTCGGCAACGCCCACTCCCAGCCACCCGACGAAGCAATCTCCTGCGCCCGTTGTGTCGATGGCCTGAACCTTGGGTGCTGCAAAAAACTCGACCGCTTCCCCCGCGGAATAGGTGACACCGCGGGCGCCCAGAGTTATGACCACATTCTTGCATCCCAGATCGTGCAATCGGCGGACGGCACCAGGGATATCTTCTAACCCGGTAATATCCCGTGCCTCGTGCTCGTTAACGACAATGACATCAAGACTCTCGTAGATGAGCTTTGGCAACTGGCGCGAAGGTGCGGGATTTAACACGAACCGCTTACCCAGCTCATGGCAAATTCGAGCAATAGCCTCGATCGCCCCGTCTCGAATTTCCAATTGGGAAATCACCGCATCTGCAGTTTCAAAGACCGGTCGGGCCGCGGAAACCATCGCGGAATCGACGGCTTCATTGGCGGATTTCGCCACGGCGATCAGATTATCGCGAGTGACGCCATCGACCAGGATCAGTGCGATCCCACTTGGCGCACTTTGCACACACTGAAAGTAATCGACATTGATGCCCTCCTTAACCAGGCGCCCTCTGGCATCGGTCCCGAAGGTATCGGCGCCGTAAGCACCGAGAAACGTGACCGCCCCACCTGCTCGGGCAGCCGCAACAGCCTGGTTTGCGCCCTTGCCGCCTCCGAACATTTGAAATTTCCCACCGAGTACTGTTTCACCCGGATTTGGTAATCGATCGCAAAAGACGACTAAATCGGTGTTCGAGCTTCCAACGACTAAAATGTGCGGTCTTGCGGGCATACAATCGATGCGACCACCGCATGAAACGACGATCGAAGCTAAAGATCAAGATTCGTTTGTCGGCTCAGGTAGGGCGCAGCTCCGAGGTAGGGTGAAGCTTCGCCCGAACCGGGCTAGCCCTCTCCACCGGTCCCGAAAACCAACACTTTCTCCGAAGTGTTCCGACTGGGTCGCCGCCGGGCACGGATTCCGCGCCAATACTTCAGTGGAATCAAGCCGAGCCCGATGATTGCCAATTGGCTGACAATAAACCCGATTAGCGGCCCGAATGCCTGATCCATGAAGCCGTAAGAGTGCAGGCCGACACCGAGCATGTTGACACCGAACCATGACAGGCTGGTAACGACGTTGCCAAACACCGTCAACACCGCCATCCCGCGGTCCCTGGCAAACCCGCCCCATCGCGCATGAAGGATGATGGCATTCCATAGGACGATCAGGAGAGCGCCGTTTTCTTTCGGGTCCCAGCCCCAGAATCGACCCCACGATTGGTCGGCCCAAATGCCACCGAGGATAGTGGCGACCAGACTAAACAAGGTGGCAAAACAAACCACCCCATACATCATGCGGCCAAGCGTTTTGGAGGTGGCTTCGTCGAAGGAGGTCGTGAGCAACCCGCGGAAGATGTAAATGATCCCAATCAACCCAGCGAGAAACATCGCCGAATACCCTAACGCCTCGCCGACCACATGGGTAGCGAGCCATCCATTGGTATCCAAAACCGCTCGCAACATTTCAAGAGAATCCCCATCCAGTTGCAGGTTATGGGCAATGAGCAAAGTGACGAACCCGATGACCGCACCACACACATTGCCGATCCCGTTTTTGTAGAAACGCTCCAGAACGATGCAGAGGAGGACGGACGCCCATCCGACAAAAATTGCGGAACTGTAGAGGTTCGTAACGGGGGGGCGGCCCTGCAAATACATGCGGGTGATCAACCCAAGGGTGTGGATCAGGAAGGCGCCCACCAGAAGGATGATGGCCGTTCGGCCAAGAGTCTTCGGCCAAACTAGCCAGGAAAACAGCCCGAACACCAAAACGATGACGTACAAAATCATCGCCTGCAAAAATGGTTGCGCCTGATTGAAAAGGAATTCAAGTTTCGGCCTGTTCAGCTTCTGCGGGATGGTCTTGGAAAGATATTCTTGATATTCCCGGATGCCTGCGTTGAACCCGTTCACGTCATTCGTGCGATAGGCTGATATCAGGCGCCCGTAATTCATGGCTGCATCAGGCACGCGCCGATTCCCAATTCCGCTCAGCAAGGACTCCGAAATATGCTGCCAGCCTTCGTTTTCCACGGCTCCCTGTGGATTCGGGATGGCGTAAGCGTATTTGGCTTGGGTCAAATTCTTGTATCGCTCCGTGAAAAGCAGGATCCGCTCGAAGTCTTCGTTGTTGAACGGTTTGCCGGCGTCGCGATCATGAACCGCGTTCAATCCCGGTTGGATCGCCAAGGCGAAAGCCTCGATTTCTTTTCCAAAATCGGACGAATCTTCGGCTTGGATCGTGTTTTTCAGCTGAAGATAAAGCCGCAAACTGTCTCGGAGTTTGATAATGCCCCGCTGAAACGGATTCCGAGTTTCGCCTTCGGTCTGCTCCGCTAATCCGGCTTGCTTCTCAATCTCACTGAAAAAAGGCTTTAGATCGTTAAAGGAATAAGAAACGAACTGCCCTTTGGCGTCCTGCGATCCAAATAGATCAAGAATCTCCTGGTTACTGACTTCGAAGAGCTTTGCCGTATCCGAATGCTCCGGCGTCATGAGGATGTCCAACAAGCCCTGGCTCGGCGGCACCACTTTCCCTTCCGCTGTGGTGTAGGTCCCGTGATGATTCCATTCCGACAGAGAGACCCTCGCCAGGGTATCCATCGGCATCACGCGTCCACCCACCAGAACCGGGAGGTTACCGAAACCACGCACATCCAAACCCGGGGACTCCTTGGGCGGCATCATTTTTGAAAGAGCCCAAAGCAGAATGACCAGGCTGATGATCCACGGAAGGGACTTTTTCATGCGATCACACGGCGTTTCACAAAGCTGACCAAGTGCATCCCGAATTGCAAAAGCATCCCGAATACAATCAGTGCACACGAAATATATGGCACCAACCAGCTGGGATTTTGGGCCACTTGAAGAACTGTAGTGGTGTCGTTGTTGTCGAACCCAGCCTGGAAAAATGTGTATCCCCGATAGCGCAAAGGGTTATTCATGAAAATCAAGGACTCCCGGTCTTCGTGTTTTGCCGGATCCGTTAGCTTGATGCGGCTGGAAAAATTCTTCGCGATGTCCGTGCCGGCATAACGATCGTGTCGAAACTGCAGTAGTTGGATGGCGAACGGTTTATAAAAGCGTTTAGGCCGCAGGACGATTTGGTAGGTTTTACCGCCGATCTCAAAAGTGAGCGGCCGCGCGAATCCGGCCGCAAGACTCCAGGTGCCGATGGGCTTGCCGCTTTGCAAAATAGACACAGAGACCGCCGGCTGATTGCGTTCGTTCTCCTTATAGGTTTTATCCATTTGGACCGCGACTGCCATGGGACCGATCGCCAAATGCGGATAACTCGGTAACGGAAGTTGGGCAGGGCTAACCAGTGCGGCGTTGGGGTAGTATTCTTGAATCACGGCCTCCAGGGAGTCTACTGGCAATTCAATCCTGCTTCCTCTCTCCAATCGAGAATCAGGCACAGAAATGACTTGGTCGGCGTCGGAAGCGCTGGTGTCGATGATTGCCAGCTCATCGTGATATAAACTTTCGGAATAGTTTTTCGTCTGACCCTGGTCCAACCGCATCTGGCTTTCCAGATCAATGAAAATGTCGGCGAACAGTTGCCCGACCAAAAGCAGGATCAGCCCGGAATGCAGAAAGAGAATCCCCGCTTTCTTCCAGCTCAATTTAAATCGTGCGATGTGCGCCGCCAGGAGGTTTATCAGAAGCAGACTCCCGACGATGTATCCCCCGGGAAACCAGGGGATTCGCCAGTCCGTTCGAGGCGGCGTGAAGAAAAGAAACAGACTCTTGAAATAACGGTTTTCCGCCTCGTAGACGCCAATATGAACCTGATCCAGGGTGCCGAGGAAAACCAAGACCATCGCACAGGCCAAACAGACGATGGTCAGCTTGAGCGAGGTGAGAGGTTTCAGCCAGCGAAGGAATTCACTCGTCATTCGTTGATTTTGGCTTGGTCGACACGCCGGGCGCCGGGGTTTCTGTCTCCTTGGGCGAGGTAAAACGGAAAGACTTCACGAAGTCCAGGAATATCTGGCGCTGGCTCTCGATGAGCTGCGGAGGACCGGTCATTTTCACAAACCAAGTTCGATCGCCAGCCTGGAGTACGGCACCGAGAATTCGCGATGGCTTGGGAGCGCTTTCTGCCGTTTGGAAATCGACCAGATCAGTCGGCACGTTATCCACGTCTGTTTTTTGGATAACTTCCGGAAGTTGTTCCTCGCTCAATGGCGATAATTGAAGCTGACCTCGCCAACGATTGATGTTCGAGATCAACCCGCCGGCTTCGCCTGGAAATGCGATAACTGAAACATCTGCCGTATCAGCATTCGGGCCTTCGACCTTAAAGCTTCCAAGCCGCATTTCAGAAAGAGGTTGCTCTCTCCAACTCTCTGGTTTCGTCCACTGCGCCGGGCTACCCGGCGGCGGCACCAAGCCTGCCGGCCCGCTTTGCATCGCCACGTTGATCCCTTCTTTGGGGATCTTGTAGACCTCAACTTTGCCGTTATCACAGGAACCCAGTACCAACGGAATGGCGAACACTAAGAACAACAACGGATTACGCATCGCGGACTCCTAAGAACTCCTCGCCTTCAGCTCGTACCGTTTCTTCAGTTCGTCCAAATGTGTCGAAGGAAACCATTGATACAACATGAAATAGACTATGACGCCGGTGATGGAAACATAGAGCCAAATCGGAAGCGTAAATAGTCCGATCCGACGATGGCGATCGAATCGTGCACGCAGGGCCGGAATCACCGTCACGATCACCAGTGGCAGGATCGTGAATGCCAGAATCAGATGCGTGATCAGGATGACATCATAGAGTAGTCGCACCCAACCTCCAGCGGTGACTTCGACCGATCCTTCTTCGCCGGCGCTCAGCAGGCCAAAGTGATAAGTTAGATAACAGACCAGAAACATCGTCGAACAGATCAGCGCCGTCAGCATGCAGGTAATATGAACTCGTTTCCGGTCCCGACGAATGGAAGCCCATCCAGCCGCGATAAAGCAGGTACTGAGACCGTTCAGAGTCGCGTTCACCGGAGGAAGATCGAAAACATTCATCTCATATTTGGCCGACAAAATAGAAACAACTGACAAAGTAGGTTGGAGTCCCGGCCGGTCAAGGGGGAGACGTGTCGGCGTGGGGCGTGTCGGCGTGAGGAGAGACGTGGCGGCGTCTTTTTTTCGGCTAAACCCGCACGGGCGGCACAGTGCCCCGGATCCGACGCAACCTTGCAGTTCTCGCGCGGAAGCCACGGTGTTCACCAAGGTTTTTCAGCCATCAACTCCAATTTCCCTCCTCTGTGACCTCCGTGACCTCTGTGCGATGATTTCCCCCTTTGGCGTAGTTCCTCGCGCGGAAGCCACGGTGTTCACCAAGGTTTTCAGCCATCAACTCCAATTTACCCCTCTGTGACCTCCGTGACCTCTGTGCGATGATTTCCCCCTTTGGCGTAGTTCTC
>DATHPI010000390.1:0-4455 GCA_035484035.1 Chthoniobacterales bacterium | reverse complement strand
GAACATGAGGATGTCGTTCTTTCCCGGATGGAAGGCATGCGGCGATCGGTTGACCTGCTAAAGCGCACCTCAATCGACGAGCCGAGCGATTACGCACTGCCAGCAGCCTGAATGACTTCAAAGTTTCGTCGATAATGCCGGAAGATCCCTGGGTTCATCTCTGAGTTTGAAACCTAACCTTTGAATTCCTTTTATTATGGTGATTGAAGCGATTGGCCGCCCTCTCCGGTTGGCCGTGATCGGCGGCGGCTCCGGATCGGTGATCGGAGAGGTGCATCGGATCGCGGCTCGCTTGGACGGCTACTATGAAATTGTGGCCGCAGCGCTTTCCTCGGATCCAGAACGGTCGCGCCGAGCGGGAGTCGCGATCGGAGTGGCGGAGGACCGTGCCTATCCTTCGGCGCACGCGCTGATCGAAAACGAGTCAAAGCGAAATGACCGCGCCGATGTCATCGCTGTCATGACGCCAAATGACAGTCACTACGAGATCTGCTCACTAGCGATGGCTGCCGGATTTCATCTGATCTGCGAAAAGCCGCTGACCACCGACCTCACGACTGCTGTAAGTCTTGCTCGCAAGGTCAAGTCGACAGGAATGGAATTCTGCCTGACGCATTGTTACACCGGCTATCCCATGGTGCGCCAAGCCCGAGCCATGGTCCAGGCTGGGGCGATCGGCGCTGTCCGCCAGCTTCATCTTCAATACGTCCAGGGTTGGTTCGTCTCCGATGATGCGGCGCCCGGATGGCGGCTGGATCCTGCCCGGATCGGCGCCTCTGCAATCCTGATCGATATTGGCACTCACGCCCATCATTTGGGCGCTTATGTTACTGGGCTTGATCTCGAAAGCTTATGCGCTGATGTCGGCCACGTTGTTCCTGGGCGTCAGGTGGACGATTACGTTTCAGTCCTTCTTCGGTATTCGAACGGCGCGCGCGGCTCCATGTGGGTAACAAACGCAGCCAGTGGCGCTGAACACGGATTAAGTTTCCGCATCTTCGGAGAGATGGGGGGTCTGGAATGGCACCAAGAAGAACCAAACCGATTGGTGCATCGAAAACTAGACGGATTTGAAGAAATTGTGACGCGTCGGAAAGATTCACTGGTAAGTGAAGCCGCAAGGCAAGTGACGCGCGTAGGGATTGGTCATCCTGAAGGCTATCTGGAAGCGTTTGCTAACCTTTACTCCGATTTAGCGAAAGCCGTTGTGGCAAGGATGCGACACCAGCCAAGCGACCAAATCGAACGCCCATTTCCTACTGCGGAAGACGGCGTCAAAGGCTTGGCTTTTGTCGAAGCCGCCATCCAAAGTTCGGCCTCACGAAATTGGAAGACCGTCGAAGGGCCGGCAATCTAAGACAGGAGTTCAGGAGTTGCAGGAGTTCAGGAGTTCAGAATGGCCGACGGGGGCTCGGTTGACTTAAGGTCCGGTATTCCTCCTGTAACTACTGAACTTCTGCAACTCCTGAACTCCTGTCTTACTGCCTCCGTCTCCTATCCAGGGGTTTGGCCTTTTCTCGGGAAGGAGTCTGTTCGCCCTTCGGACCCGCTGCCTCACGGTCCAGATTCGCTTTGGCCACATCAACGATGCAAAGCCTCGCACCGGCGGCCTCCAGGATTGCTGCTTTCTGACGAGAAAGATGACTGTCGGTGATGGTTAAATCCACGTCGCGAAGGCGCGCAAAACTGGTCAGGCAATCGTGACCGTATTTTGACGAATCTACCAGGACATAGGTCTCGTCGGCGGCTCGCATGATGGCCTCTTTGATCTGCGCATCATCCGGATTGGGCGTGCTGTGTCCCCTTTTGGCGGTAAAGCCCGAACTGCCGAGAAAGGCCTTGTCGGCCCGATAACGCTCGAGGATGGTCAGTGTTTCGCGCCCCAGCAAAGCTAGGCTTTTGTTTCTGACTATGCCGCCCAATAGGAGAATGTCATAACCGCCGCTGGATAACTCAAGGGCGGCTGGGACTGAGCAGGTGATGACAAAGACAGACATGGCGCGCTCTTTCAGAAGTTGCGCTAAGGCAAGGGTGCTAGTACCGGCGTCCAGGATGATGGTGTCGCCGTCTTTGATGTACCCTAAAGCGGCGATCGCGACGGCGCGCTTTTCGTCACGCTGCTGTTGAATGCGTTCACGGAAAGATTTATTGAACCGGGTGCGATGAGAAAAGACTGCCCCGCCAAAAGTCCGCTGCAGCAAGCCTTCCTTTTCCAAATCGTCTAAATCGTTGCGAATAGTGACCAAGCTAACCTGGAACCGTTCGGCCAACTCATTGACGTTGATGGTTCCGGTTTCTTCCAGAAGGTTCAGGATTTGCTGACGTCGTGGTTCGGTTTTCACTTTTTTTCGCGATGCCACCAATTAATCATACAATTTGCAAGACGCAGAGTTATTTCGGAGCGGCGTTTAGATTGCGTGCCGTGTCTCCTTTTGGCAGTAAAGCCCGAACTGCCGAGAAATCCTTTGTCCGCGCGGTAATGCTCAAGAACGGTCAGCGTTTCACGCCCCAGCAATTGCCTGCTTTTGTTGGCTGTGTTGGCGGGCATTTTCCCGAAAAGGACTATTAAAAAGATTCTAATTGGAGAAGACAGCTCCGCCAAAAGTTCTTTAAAACAGGCCTTCACTCGCCAAGTCGTCCAAATCTTTTCGGATCGTGACTACGCTCAGTGCAAAACGGTCGACTAACTTGCCTACACTCAAGATGCCTTTCTTCTCAAAAAGTTTGAGTATCTGCTCATGGCGCAGTTCTACTTTCATGATCTTTCTGGTCTTCCGATCCCTAGCTTGTCAATGAATGAAATTGTTTGGATGCATTTGGTCAAATAAGCCTCTTCGTCTTACTATCCTCAGGCGCCGTGGTTCACCCTTCACGATCTTGGTGGGTGCTCTAGTATTTGGCGTGATCTATACTTCGGAAGCTGCAGCGTTTCAGAAATTCTTTATTTACCGAATTCCTCTTGATGTTGCCAAAGCTTTGTACTTAACTGCTATTCGCAATAAGAAAGAAACGCGGGTTTCGGTTAAATCTCTATCGAGTCCTCTTGAATATCGGTGCGGCTGAAATCCCCCCTGCCGGTGCGTTGATCCGGTTGATTAGTTTTTAATTTAAAAGGAGCCAGATATGCAGTCGGAATCTATGTCAACAAACCTACAAGTGTGCGTTGTCGGTGCCGGCCTAATGGGCGCCGACCATATCGAGCGCCTTACCAGCCGAATCGTCGGAGCCAAAGTTTCAGCAGTAGTCGACGCCGACGCTTCGCGCGCCAAAAAGGCGGTTGAAGCGATTCCGTCGGCGGTGGCACTCTCCAATATCGGACAAGCTTTGGACCGTGAAGATGTCAATGCGGTCCTGATTGCCACCCCCGGTTTCCTGCACAGAGACATGTTGCTTCAGGTGCGGGAGCGGGATTTACCGATTCTCTGCGAGAAACCATTAACCCCGGACGCCCAGTCCTCCTGGGAAATTCTGGAGGCAGAGCAACGACTCGGGAAAAAACGAATCCAGGTTGGTTTCATGCGTCGCTTCGATACGGAATACCAGCGCCTACGGGCCATCATCACGTCTGGTGAACTAGGGGAGCTCTTGATGCTTCACTGCTCGCATCGAGTTCCCGAAGTACCGCAAAGTTTTACCAACGAGATGCTGATCAATGATGCTGTGGTCCACGAATTCGACGTCATCCGCTATCTTACCGGTGAGGAAATCAAGAACGTTCAAGTCAGACTAGGCCGCGCTTCGCGTCATTCGCACCCCGGCCAGCACTCTCCGCAGCACGTACTCCTGGAGATCGAGAACGGTGTGCTGGCCGATGTTGAGATCTTCGTCAATTCAAAGTTCGGGTACCAGGTTGCGACCCAGGCTGTTTTCGAAGAAGGGGTCGTTAACACCGGCGAAGACGGCGGGCCTTACGTTCGCACTGCAGGACGTTGGGGAGGCGAGATTACCCCGAGTTTCGTCGAGCGGTTTGGACGCGCTTTCGATACCGAGGTACAGCGTTGGGTCGATGCCGCCCGACAAGGCGAAATTGGCGGACCCACCGCGTGGGATGGCTATGCCACTGCGTCTTGTTGTGAGGCAGGTGTGGCTGCGCTGAGGAGTGGCGAGAAGGTCAAAGTGTCTTTGAAGACCAAGCCCAGCATTTACGGCTAATTGTGCTCAACCACCAGTTGAAAACGCGGTTCGATATCAAGTAACAAGTTCGGCGGGAGATTCGTTTGCCTTCTCGTACTAACAACTGTCTATGAATCAGACGCAGCAAGGTGGGAGTGACTCTAAAACAGGCGCGGTGGCCACTGGAGCGCCTCTTTTGGTCCTCAAGAAACTCGATAAAAGATTCGGTGCCACCCATGCGCTGAAGGCTGTCGATCTGATTTTCGAGGCGGGTGAAATCCATGCGATCGTCGGTGAAAACGGGGCCGGCAAGTCAACGCTGATCAAGCTTCTGACCGGCGT
>DATHPI010000389.1:0-9069 GCA_035484035.1 Chthoniobacterales bacterium | reverse complement strand
CTGGAAGCCTATGCTATGCTACATTGCTCACCGGAGTGTCGAGCGATCTGTCGAAATGCTTCCTGAGGGAGTTCCGCGCGCCCACGGCTACCACGCGACGGTGTTAGTGTAGCATAGCATAGGCTTCCAGCCTGTGTCGGGGTTCGGGGGCTGAATCCAACGGCCCTTTCCGGGCAAAGAACCATCCCCGTCCGCACCTTATCTTCGCGCCATTCAACCCTGGGCTAAGTTTTTCAGCCCCTTCGGGGCAGTGTCCCGGAGGGGCGCTTCGGACATGGAAACCAGCCTTAGGCCATGATTTTATGCACCGGACGATTGGGGAACCGGTGTTGAGCAATCGCTTCGATAAACTTGGAAGCGAGGCGGTCCGGGTGATCTACCAGAAGGACACCTTGTTCCGCCGCATCGCCACCGGCGACCAACTCCCCGGTTTTCGTGTGGTTGATCAATTCGACTCCAGCACTGCTAGCCGCGATTGGTTTGCCGTGCTTGTAGGATTCGTCGATGAAGCGTCGAGCAGCCGGTATCTCATTTAGGATTTGGATACTTTCCTCTCCTCCCGGAACGTAGACGGCATCGAATAGTACAGAACTGCAATTGGCAAAGGTTTTCGTTGCTTCGGTGACGCCGTTCTCGCCCGCGATCTCGCCGATATGCGGGCCGACGATTTCACTCACCAGGCTTGCCGCTTTGAGGGCGCTCTGCATCTCCGCGACCTGCTCGATAGAGACTCCCGGCGCCACGAGAATGGCGACTTTGCGACCTTTTGCCAGCTTCGGCTGGTCCTTCTCCATGCTCAGACCTTTCGTCCTTAACAGTCCTCCTGAAGCAGTGGTGGGCGTGGTGGCGTCAGCAAGGAGTTCCAGTTGATCGGGCGTATCTGAAGTTTCTTTCGAGGCCTTGGACCTTGTCTTGGGCTGGGGCGTGTGTGCCCTTTCGCCAATACCCCTCGCCACCTCGCCCGCCAGTACATCATTGATTTTCTCCAAATGCCCGAGCATACGCTGGCGCACCTTCCGGGTCTCGACCTTGCTCAATTCGAACTGAAGAGCCTGGACGATATGCAATTTTTCCACTGGGGTCTGGCTGTTCCAGAAAAGCGTGGCTTGGCCGTAATGGTCCTCAAAGCTCGGGCTGCGTTCCCGAATTTTTGCTCCTTTGACCTCCTGCGGATAGCTGACGAAACCAGGTTTAGGTCCGGCTTCCTCCATCGCGTGACCGTCGAGCGAAGAGGGCGCGTACGAGACGCGGCCCCTGTTGACCGTGGTGCGCATGTGGGCGTCGCGCTGGTTATTGGAGAAAGGACAGACCGGGCGATTGATGGGAATTTCGTGGAAATTGGGGCTTCCGAGGCGGCTCAGCTGGGTGTCGTTGTAGGAGAAATTCCGGCCTTGCAAAAGGGGATCATTGCTGAAGTCGATCCCCGGGACCACGTTGGAGGTCATAAACGCGACCTGCTCCGTTTCCGCGAAATAATTGTCAGGGTTGCGATTGAGAACCATTTTGCCCACCCTCTGCACGGGAATCAGATCCTCCGGAATGATTTTGGTGGCGTCCAGGATGTCGAAATCGAATTTCATTTCGTCCTCGTCCGGGAGGATCTGAAGGCCGAGTTCCCATTCGAAGAAATTACCCTTCTCAAGGGAGTCGAACATATCCCGACGATGAAAGTCCGGATCTTGCCCCGCCAGCTTCACGGCTTCGTCCCAAACCAGGGAGTGAACCCCAAGAATTGGTTTCCAATGGAATT
Source organism: Chthoniobacterales bacterium (assembly GCA_035484035.1). Lineage (GTDB taxonomy): Bacteria > Verrucomicrobiota > Verrucomicrobiia > Chthoniobacterales > JAFAMB01 > JAFAMB01. The sequence goes on along the minus strand of DATHPI010000389.1, from coordinate 7,319 downwards.
TTACAAAGTGTGATTTGCCTTTCGCGTTGATAAGGCGATAACTGTGTACGCCGAAGCCTTCCATCGTAGAAAAAGAACGAGGGATAGCCCGATCGCTCATGATCCACATGAGCATGTGCATCGATTCTGGCGTGAGAGAGATGAAGTCGTAGAAGGTGTCGTGAGCCGAGGAGGCTTGTGGGATTTCGTTGTTTGGTTCCGCCTTTACCGCATGAATCAGGTCGGGAAATTTAATCGCATCCTGGATGAAGAAGACCGGGATATTGTTGCCAACCAAGTCCCAATTGCCTTCTGAAGTATACATCTTGACCGCAAAACCGCGCACATCACGAGCCGTGTCGGCCGAGCCGCGCGAACCGGCCACAGTCGAAAAGCGGACGAAAACCGGCGTCTCAGTGCCCGGATCGGTCAGGACTTTAGCCGTGGTATATTGCGACAAAGAGTCGTTGTACACTTGGAAGACACCGTGCGCCCCCGCGCCGCGAGCGTGAACCACGCGTTCCGGAATCCGCTCATGATCAAAGTGTTGAATCTTCTCGCGAAGCACTTGATCTTCCATCAAGGTCGGGCCGCGATAACCAATGCGCAACGAATTCTGATCGGTGCTAATCGGCTGACCCTGGTTAGTGGTCATTGGATCCTTATCATCCGTGGTCACCGCAGCAAGATCCTTGCTTTTCCTCGTCTTATAGGCATCGGGCGGCTTGGGTAGGGATTTGTCCTGTGCGGTGGAAGATTGGATGGAAAGACTTTTGGCCTTGTCGGATTTCATAGCTGATTTGGCTCGGGGATGCTTCGGCTTGATCAAAATTGACTCGTTGTTAACTGACTCGCTCGATGATTGTTCGGCACGAACATCCGCCGTGGTCGTATGAGCTTTTGCTCTTCATCCGGAGGGGACAGGAGGATTCAACCGGTTTTGACCCCGTTAATACTCGTCATGGCGGCGCCACCACACATAGGGTGCTGATTGCGGCCAGCCGGCGGGTGACTCCTCCCATTCCTCCTGCCTTCCGTACGGCGTCCAATCCAACAGGGTAAAATTGCAATCGATCACTTCCAGGGCACGGTCGGTGGTAAAGTAGGTGTGAAAAATGTCCTCGCCTTCGCGCAAAAAGACGCTAAGGCCGAACGTCTCACCCTCGGCGGTGCTCACGTGAAAATCGTCATTGAAGTCTATGCCGTCGGAGGAATACCAAGGAATCTTCCAACCCATGCGCTGCTTATAGGATTCGAGGTTTGCCAGGGGGCCACGCGAGATCAGGGCGAGGGAAGTGTCGCGGGCATGCAAGTGTGGGAGCGGGCCCAGGTAATCGACAAGCATAGAGCAACCGGGGCAGCCTGCTGATGGCCAGCCCTCCACACCAGGCGCAAACATGAAGTGGTAGATGATGAGCTGGCGCCGTCCCTCGAACAGATCGAGGAGACGGACTTTGCCGTCCGGTCCGTCGAAGACATATTCCTTCTCGATCCTGACCATTGGCAGTCTGCGGCGTTCGGCTGATAACGCGTCCCTAGCCCGGGTGGCGGCCTTCTCCTTTACGAGCAATTGATCGCGTGCTCGCTGCCACTCGTCCCGCGAGACAATCCGTGGTTTGCTGAGGTTTTCGTCTTTATTGGTCGGTCCGGAATTCATTTGGTTCTTTCTTTCTTTTTGTTGGACTGGGCTGATGCCCCGTCACGGCCTCTTGTTACTTCGACGAATGGGCGCGGTGGGAAAGGACGTCCGACGCACTGGGAGAAACGGGTCGGCGTGTCGGCGAGGGGCGTGTCGGCGAGGGGCGTGTCGGCGAGGGGGCGTTCAGCGTTCGGCGTTCGGCTGTCGTGGGTCACAACCAGAGGCTAAAGATGATCCTTTACACTCCGCAGACGCTTCGGTTTTTGACGCGGTTTGATTTCGCCCGGGCCTGACTGCGCCGCTGAACGCTGAACGCTGAACGCTGAACGCTGAACGCTGAACGCCCCTCGCCGACTCGCCGACTCGCCGACCCGTTTCTCCCAGTGCGCCTCCCGCTTATCGTCTGACCGGTGTGCGTGTGGCGCAGTCTCGCCCCTCGGGCCAGTTGCGGGTCGCTTCGAGCGATGCGCCGGTCTCCAACAGGCTTTTCAAGCTGGCCAAAATAAGCGGCCATCCTTTGGAGACGGCATCTATGAGTTTCGAACCCGGGGTGTTACTTTCATGGGTAACCGTGAGCTTGACCATATCTTCCTGTTGCTCGAGTTCGTAGCTTAGGCGTGAAGCGCCGTCCCCCCTCAATTCGGGTTTGAACTCATTGGTCCATGACAAGACGAGCCGGCGGGGTGGATCAATATCCAAGACTTCCCCACTGTCGGCGACGCGTCCGTCGGGGATCATCAGTCGCCACGAAGCTCCCTTTTTCCAATCACAGTCCTGCCAGGTACCCACCCAGAATTGACGTGTGAATTCCGGTTCGATCAAGGCTTGCCAGAGTTTTTCCGGCGTCGTGCGGATATAGGTGACGTAAACGAATTTTGGGTATTGCATGGTTTTTCACTTTTTTCTTCGAGACCTTTTTTGAGATCGCTCAAAGCCTCCAGGCGATGGCGTTCGTATTTGTCAATCCAACGCCCATAGATCTCGTGGATAGGGACAGGATTGAGATAGTGGAGCTTCTCGCGTCCGCGCCAGACGATGACGACGAGATTTGCTTCTTCCAGGATGACGAGATGCTTGCTCACTGCCTGACGGGTCATGTCGAGCAGCTCAGATAACTGGCCGAGTGACTGCCCATTGTTTTTGTGCAGTTCGTCGAGCAGTTTTCGACGACTCGGATCGGCTAGTGCTTTGAACACCTCATCCATGACGCAGTGACATTATGCAACCATATGGTTGCATGTCAAGCCGGCCACTTATGAGACGATGCACTGAGTCTGGAACTGGTCCGCGGGCTACCTTTGCTAGCTACACTTTTGTCGTTTCGAGATGTCTTTTGTAGATTTGCTCATTGAGGCAGACATCGATCAGGGCGTCTTCTCCGCTGGAAACGAATGGCTGACCCGTTTGCAGCGAAGTGAGAAAGTGAGCAGCTTCCGCGCGATAATTCCAATCATGCTCGGAGCTAACGACAGGATAGGAATAACGGGGAACGGGCGTGGCTTCATAAATCTCCACGGTGGAAAATTCAGACTTGGCGAAAAAACGCGGGGCCGCCAATCTGATCCAGCCGCCTTCAAAATAGATCTGAGTTTGTTCATCCCAGCTGTGAAATTTGCTGGTCGCGGTCTCTAAGAGGCTTCGGACTCCGGCAAGGTGAAGCACGGTTAGACCGGTCATTCCGTCAGCGTCCAACGAGACAGTTTCGACGCGTGTTTTGGTTTGTTGATCTGCGTCCAGAAGGAACCTGAGCAGATTCAGATTGTGAACATATTGTTGGATGAAACCAAGATAGCTGGCGGTTTCCTGTTGCGGCAACCAGGACGGAAAGAGGCTGGCAGCATCAAAAGCTTCGATCGGTTCGCCGGTATTGGTGAAGGGCTCGGACTGGCTAAGGCCGTTGAGCCAATGACCCTGAAAGCCGTGGTTACGCGCATATAGGAGCCGGCCTTTGGTGCCATCGCCCAGCCACTGTCGAATGGTCGTCCTGGCCAGCACATTCCCGGGGTCAAACCGCTTCATGAATGCCACCATCAGACGGGCTTGGCCCTGGTGCGCGGCCTCAAGAATCTTCTCGGCTTGGAAAACAGAAATGGCCATCGGCTTTTCCATAAAGACGTGCTTGCCTGCTCTGAGAAGATCAGCGGCGATCTCCCCCTGCTGCGCGTAATTGGCAGAAACGCCCACCGCATCGATCTGCGGATCGGCGGCAAGCTCCAAATGGTTGGAGTAAACTCTTTCCACGGCAAATCTGCTGGCAACGGCGAGCGCAAGCTGAGGGCGCCGCTCGGCGATCGCCAGCAGTCTGCACTGCGGTAAGGTCGCATAATTCGGCAGGTGCACGTGCTGAGCCATAAAGCCGCAACCGACATAACCGAGCCGAATAGGAGCTCTGAATTGGAAATCAGTCATAAAGAAGTGGTCATCTGGGGGATGTAAGAACTCATTATTAAAACGTTTCTAACCAACAGTTGCGGCCAAGCCCTTTTGGATGTTTTTGCCCCTCAGGACTATAGAATTCAGCCTTGGGTTTCACCCGGAGTTTTATACACAGTTTGTCGGCCGGAACCAGTGACTTTCCCGCCACCAATATCGGTTGCGATGGAAAGATCGCACGAAGGGTACGAACAGACCGCAGGTTAGGTCTATGCTACTTTAGGTACGATCGCGTCATCACTCCGGATGCACGGCGATACCGGGTCATAGCTCTAAGAAAATCGCTCCACCGTCCTTAAAACGCACCCTTAGCCGTTACGAATGGGCCATGCGCTGCGCTTCGGCGCGGACTTGCCGCACCAGATCCGCGGGCACGAGGTGAGGTAAAACGAGGGTGGCGATGAGTATTGGACCGATGACAGCCTCGGCCCCATCCAATGTGAGGTCCCCCGCCGCCCCGACCAATGGGAGGAGAGCGGCAAAGACGCCTTCGAGCGGCAGTTGCAGCAACTCGATCGCGCCGACGCCAGCAGCGCCGATGCCGAGGGCAATCAGTTTTGTCCGGATTGGAACCCGGCGGTCGCGGAGCAGAGCGTAGCCGAGGGTCATGTTCATGGTAGAGCAATCTGCATCATTTTAAGAAAAAAGCAAATCGCCTGGCGGCGTTCAGCGTTTGGCGTTCTCCGGCCACCAACCCTAATCCCCCCTCTGTGGCCTCCGTGACCTTTGTGCGATGCTTTCCCTTTATGCGTGTTTCCGCAACCAGGCCAACGGTGTCGCTGGCACAAGTTTCCCCACCATCCCCACTCCACCTCCGTGACCTCTGTGGCCTCTGTGCGATGCTTTCCTGTCCGACTGTTTCTTGCACCCAGGCCGGGCGACGACCAATTAGCTGAATTTCTTTTGGTTTTTCGAAATCGGTGTACCTATTAATTAGGAAATTGAAAAAAATGCCCAATCTAGTGATCGGCGAGGAAAAGCGGCAACTCCTGAGTGTCCCATACAAGATAGATTCTGGTTCGAAACTGTTTATTGTTCTGCTGGCTGCAGTGGTGATGTTGCCTTCGCTCTCCATCGATTCATGTCTCGCGTCGCTCCCAAATATCGGCTTTTCCCTCCATGCTCCGCCCGCTGCGACCGCGTTGATTCTCAGTCTTTTCATGGCCGGCTTTGCAGTTGGCCAAATCATTTTCGGGCCTTTATGTGATCGCTTGGGTCGCCGGCCCGCTCTTTTGATCGGGTGTGCCGTCTTCACCATTGCGGCTTTTGGATGCGCGATCGCCCCCTCGCTCAGTGCCTTGGTGTTTTGCCGATTTCTGCAAGGAATTGGGGCTGCTGCGGGCCCCGTCATTTCCTTCGCGATCGTGCGCGATCTGTTTGTTGGTCTCGGAGCTCGAAAACGGTTTGCCTATGTCGGGGTGGTGGCGACGTTGGCCCCGATTGTGGCTCCCACTCTAGGCGGCTTGATCTCGAGTTGGGCAGGTTGGCGCGCGGTCTTCTACTTTCTCGCCGCGGGGGGCATTCTGCTGGCAATCGTCATTGTCCTTAGTCTCGAAGAATCTATTGTCCGTCGGGATAAGCAGGCTCTTTTACTCCGCAATCTGACGACCAACTATTGGCGGGTGATTTCGCATCGAGCTTGTCGAACCAATGTCATCACTGGCGGCCTTAGCTTCGGCGGCCTTTTTGCCTACGTTTCAGGATCGGCCTTTGTTTTCATCGAGATATTCAAACTTGATCAGCGCATGTTTGGAGTGCTCTTTGCGCTCAACGCCTTGGGAATCGCTCTTGGGGCGTTGACGACCGGCCGGCTCAGCGGCATCCCGGCGAAGAAAATGATCTCCACTGGCTTGGCGATCGGTCTGTCGGCTACCGGAACTCTTTTCCTGTTGACGATCGGTCACGCCATTTCGCCGGTCTCGGCCATGCCGTTTTTGATGCTTAATACATTCTCGATCGGTATGGTGACTCCCAACTTGGTGCATGGTACTATGGAACCGGTTCCCGAAATCGCCGGAGTAGCCTCATCCCTGTTCGGTAGCGCAAGAATGATCGCGGGCGCGATCTCCACGGAACTGGTGGCGCTCTGGTATAATGGTACTCCGATGGCCATGACCGGTGCGATGTTATTGTTCGCAGCTGCCGCGCTCGGATTTTGGCTCTTTTCTCTCCGCTTTTTTCCTGAGAGTCTGGAGGTAGGTACTCCGCGGAACGCTGAGAATTCTTTTGCTAACCACTAACGTTGCTGCAAAAGGACTTGCTAGCAATTCCTAGTGCTTTTCCTCAACGGGTGCAGCCACCTTTGGCTGCGACCGTTGAACCAACCAGAGGGTGATGTAGTAAGTCGCAATCGCGACGGGTGCCGCAATGATCAATGCACCGAGCAGCAGCGGGCGGCCCACATCGAGGAACGTTGACCAGTGGAAGAAGGCCAGAGGGCTGTCGTGCGATAAATGGAGGCGGGGCGGCAATTCGTGGGGATGACTCATCAGCCAATAACCAATGTCGTATTCCCAGCGGAGCAGCAGCGGCAGCAAAGGGAGGGCAATATCGTGCAACGTCGCAGCAATAGCTGTCGCCAGAAGATTGCCGCGCAGCAGTCGGCAAACACCCAGCGCCAGCAGCGTCTTCAATCCCCATAGTGGGACGAATCCGAAGAACATTCCAATCGCCGTGCCCAACGCAATTGAGTGAGAGGTATCCTTAAGTTGGAGCAGTTGCCGGGTTTTTTCGCGAAGCCATTGGACTGGGTTCATTGCGTTGAAGTTACTGGGTGCGAGAAACACGCTCAATGGGAAAGCATCGCACGGAGGGCAGGGGGAAGGAGTTCAGGAGTTGCAGGAGTTCAGGAGTTCAGGAGTTACAGAATAGGTCGAGAGTAAAGGGAGCCACCCATAAGCCGTTTTGGGGAATGGGAGTTTTTTTCTGTACACCGTGGGCTTGTCGAAGCCGCCGAACATTGATGCGTGTCTTTCCCGGAGCCAACACTACCGAACGACGAACGATAACGAGTACGATTGGAGAACGCGGAAGGCTGAAAACGCCTGTTTCTCGCCCAGGCCAACGGTGTTCCCGGTAGCACATTCGCCCAACAAACCGAATCCCTCCTCTGTGACCTCTGTGTGATGCTTCCCCCTGGCGCGTGTTTCTCGCACCAGAACGGTGGTATCCCCGGCAAGCAGTTTCGCCCCCAACCTCAAATCCCCCCTCTGTGACCTCTGTGGCCTCTGTGCGATGCTTCCCCCTTGCGCGTGTTTCTCGCACCAGA
>DATHPI010000388.1:0-17340 GCA_035484035.1 Chthoniobacterales bacterium | reverse complement strand
CGGTACTCCATTCACTAGGCACCATCCCCGCCAAGCAGGCGATCTTGCGACGGTTGGTGTAGGAGTGCCAATCGAGTACCTCACTTTGAAGTTGCACCTGACTGAGGGCGCCCACCCCTTTAGGCCGCGGGCCGCTGCGCGTTCTAGCCAGAGCAGCTTTAGCCTGAGCTATTTTCTCATCCAGCGTCTTGAGCACATCGACCCAGATCTGGAGCCGCTCCAGTAGCCACGCCGGCACCAGCACACTCAATTTGGCCCAGACCTTCGGTCGCCACCAATTGCTCCAGCTTCCAAAGCCTTGGCTCAAGAGCATCGCGTTACCCTTGGCGCCCAGACGCTTGCGTTCTTCGACCAATTGATCGTGTTGTCGGCTGGCCAAACGAAGCTGTTCCTGCGCTTCGGTCGGCACGCGCGCTAATTGCAACGCTTCTTTGTCCCCATTGAGGTAATTGAACAACTTGCTGGCTAAGTTGCGGGCATCGATTTTGTTGTTCTTACGCCGCTTCTTTCGCTGTTGGGCACCATCAGGCGAACAGACGTAGCAAAGCACCCCTGCTGCCTTGAGCTTTCGATAAAGCGTGTACCCTAAGGGCCCGGCTTCGTACACCACCACCACTTCCTCGGCGCGTTGTCGTTGTTTTTCGACGTGGAGCAACAGCTCTACTTCACTTCGAAAGGTGTCCACCACTCCGATCACCCCGTCATCGACCTTGCGCGCCGCTTGATACCCTCTGAGGTGCACGTCAACTCCCAGCAGGATTCGCTTTGCTTTCGGCCTCTTATCGGTCTTTAGTTCTATCGCACAGGCGGTGGGTGCCGCCTCCAAGATATATGTATTCATATGTCAGGTTGCCGCATACCCGGCAGCCTGACAACACCATGGCATCTACCTGCGCCGGGGCTTTCCGCCTCGCCTGCGACGGCATCCGATGGGCCGCTTAATCTGGTCTGCGGATGCAAAACGCAACGCGAGCGGCGCCAATTTGGAAATTCGCCTGCGAACGGTGTCGGCTAAGCAGTTTTTAATAGAAATCGAAGCAAATCTCCGTTTCTTAAGAATGTCCGCTTTAGTCATTGCCTTTAAGGACAAGGCTCAACTTTTTAAGCTTATGCAGCGAAGATCCGATCGTGAAATGGAACTGCCTGCCGACGCTGAACCAGACCATGAGGAAGGTTCTTCCCGCCGCCAATTCATTCGACGCTTGGCGGCTATTTCGGCTGGTTTGACTGTCGCAGCGCCCCTGGCGCGAGGCGTCACGGTGACAGAGGAAAGCCTTCCAAAGAGCCCGCCTCCAGATCCCGCCAACCTCAACGGCCTGACGCAAATCGATCTGAAGATCAACGGAAGCACCGAGCGATTAACCGTTGATCCGCGAGTAACGCTCCTTGACGCTATGCGCGATCGATTGGAGCTGACCGGCACCAAAAAGGGATGCGACCGAGGCGCTTGCGGAGCCTGCACGGTCCATGTCGATGGGAAACGGGTTCTCTCGTGTTTAACTCTGGCCGTGATGGTTCAGGGGAAGGAAATTACCACCATTGAGGGCCTGGCCGAAGGGGAAGAATTGCATCCTGTTCAGGCTGCTTTCATAGAGTGTGACGGGTTCCAGTGCGGTTATTGCACACCTGGTCAGATCATGTCTGCGGTTGCCTGTATTAACGAAAGCCGCACCGGTTCAGACGGCGAGATTCGAGAATATATGTCGGGCAACCTTTGCCGGTGCGGCGCTTACCCGAACATCGTCGACGCCATCAAGGTGGCTGCGGCAAAAATGAAAGGCGGGGTAAACTGATGCGACCCTTTGCTTATGAATCGCTTTCGAATCCCCAGCAGGCCGCCTCTCGCGGCGGCCCTGGTTCAGCCTTTATCGCGGGCGGAACCACCATCATCGATTTGATGAAGTTGGAGGTGATGACACCCTCACGGTTGGTGGATGTGAACGCGCTGCCAATGAGCGGCATCGAAATGCGCGAGGATGGTTTGCGAATCGGTGCCTTGGAAAAGATGAGCGCCGTGGCCATTCACCCCGAAGTCATTGCGCATTATCCGGTGATTTCCGAGGCGCTCTTGAAAAGCGCTTCGGGTCAGATCCGCAACATGGCCAGCATCGGCGGAAACCTCTTGCAACGAACCCGGTGCGGTTATTTCCGCGACGTTAACACGCCTTGCAACAAGCGTGAACCCGGGAGCGGTTGTTCCGCAATCGACGGTGAAAACCGGATGCACGCGATCCTCGGGACCAGTCCCTCTTGTATTGCCACACATACCAGTGATCTCGCGGTGGCTTTGGTCGCTCTGGATACTTCCATCCGCATCCAGAACGGAACGGAGGAACGTCTGATGAAGCTGGACGACTTCTATCTGGCGCCTGGGTACACTCCGGACCGTGAGAACCAGTTGCGCCCAGGAGACCTGATCACCGAAATTCGCGTTCCCAAACTGCCATGGGCCAAAAGGTCTGCCTACTTGAAAATTCGGGATCGCGATTCGTACGAGTTTGCCCTGACTTCTGCTGCTGTGGCGCTGGATGTCGACGGCGACAAGATTCGAGATGCTCGTATCGCAGTTGGGGGAGTGGGAACCAAACCTTGGAATCTGCCAAAAGTCAGCCAGGCACTGATTGGCAAATCGCTCAAACAGGAGGCCTTGGTCGAAGCGGCGAAACTGGCCGTGGAAGGCGCCCACCCTTCAAAACACAATGGGTTCAAAGTAGATCTCGTGCAGCGAACCATTGTCCGCGCGTTAATGAACTTAGGAGGTTTGGCATGAGCACCAGTATCATCGGCAAACCGGAAGATCGGATCGATGGGAAATTAAAAGTGACCGGCCGCGCGATGTACGCCGGAGATCGCCAAGCGCAAAACCTTGCTTTTGGCTACCTCTTAATCAGCACGGTGGCCAAGGGATCAATCCAAGCGATGGACACCAGCGTTGCGGAACGATCGCCTGGCGTTGCAGCAGTCTACACGCCATTCAATCCGCTCAAGCTTTACCACGGGCTGGAACAGTCCGAAGGAGCAATGAGCGGGGAAATTTTGCCGCCTCTGCAGGATCAAAAAATCCTGAATTACGGCCAAATTATCGGCCTGGTGGTGGCGGACTCGTTCGAACAGGCACGGGACGCGGCTGCCCTGGTTAAAACGCGTTATGACGCCCAGGAACCCGTGGCCTCTTGGGAGCAGGGTATTAAACATTCGTTCACTCCGGAGAATGTAGGCGAGGAGAAGGCTATCATCAAAATTTTGGATCAAGGCATTCAGTCGATCGATGACGCGCTCAAAGCCAGCCCGATGGTCATGGATGCGACCTACGTAGAACCGATTTACCATCATAATCCGATGGAGCCGCATGCCACCACCGCCGTCTGGCAAGGCGATCGACTGACCATTTACGACGCGACCCAGGGCGTAATCGCGCATCGTCTGAATGTGGCGGCCGTTCTTGGAATCGACGAGGACATGGTCCGGGTCCTTTGTCCTTTCGTTGGTGGAGCATTCGGTTGCAAGGGCTCGATGTGGATGTTTTCACCGCTGACCGCCGCTGCAGCTCGCGCGCTGAAACGACCGGTCAAAACCATCCTGACCCGCGAACAAATGTTTACCTTAGTGGGCCATCGGCCAGCGCTAATTCAACATCTGACTTTGGGGGCAACCCAGGACGGGACGTTGCAAGCGGTGAAACACGACGTTCAATCAACGGTCTCATTTTCAAAGTTTTTCGTCGAAGCCGCGGCGCATCGCACCTCGCGGCTATTGTATAAATCTCCCAACATTCAAGTCAGTCACACCCTGGTTCCTTGGGATGTCGGGGGCCCGACTTTTATGCGAGCTCCTGGATGCGCTCCAGGAATGTTCGCACTCGAATGCGCGATGGACGAGCTGGCGGTGAAATCGAAGGTCGATCCAGTCGAATTGCGGGTCAAGAACGACTCGGATTTGTACCCGGGTAAAAACGTACCTTGGTCTTCCCGCCATTTGGTGGAGTGTTTCCAGCTTGGGGCCGAAAAGTTTGGCTGGTCCCAACGGAACGCGGAGCCAGGCGCCGTTCAGGAGGGCGATTGGTTGATCGGAATGGGTACCGCTTCAGCTCTTTACCCGGCCCACCGGAACAGGGCTTCTGCCAAGGTCCGCTTGCAGGCGGACGGAACCGCTCAAGTCTCGTCAGCCACCCAAGATCTGGGCACGGGGACCTGGACCGTCCTGGCGATTGTGGGCGCGGACAGTCTGGGTTTACCGATCGAAAAAATCCGGGCCGAACTCGGTGATTCGGCGCTTCCGCCTGCCCCCACCTCAGGAGGTTCGACCTCCGTTTCCAGCGTGACTCCCGCTATTCAGAAAGCGGCTGAGTCCGCCAAGAAAAAGCTCATTCAGCTCGCGATCAAGGATAAAAAATCACCCTTCATCGGCATGAAAATCGAAGAGGTGGTCTATCAAGAGGGTCAACTAGTCGGTGGAGGAAAAAGCGTCGATTTCGGTTCGGTCCTCAGCGCAACCGGGCGCGGTTCGGTCGAGGCGACGGAAATGGCGGCCGCCGGCGAAGAAGAAGAGAAGTACGCCTTCCACTCTTTCGGAGCGCAGTTCTGCCAACTGAAAGTAAATCGTTGGACCGGCGAAATCCGTCTCCAACGGATCACCTCTGTAATGGACATCGGCACGGTCATTAACATGAAGACTGCCCGTAGCCAGATTCTGGGTGGAATCGTCTTTGGAATTGGAATGGCTCTCTTGGAAGGTTCTGTGCTGGAGGAAAAGACGGGCCGATACGCCAACGCGAATTTCGCAGATTACCTGGTCGCCACCAACGCGGATATCCCTGACGTCGATATCCATTTCGTCATCAAGCCGGACACTATCTTTAACCCGCTCGGCGCTCGCGGGATCGGCGAAATAGGTATCACTGGGATGCCTGCCGCCATCGCCAACGCCGTCTTCAACGCCACCGGAAAAAGAATCCGCCAGTTCCCCATTCGTCCTGAAAATCTGCTCCCGTCAGAGCCCGGGCAGCCAACGATTTCCTAACATTTTTCGGCCAGTCGTGGGTACCAGGAACAAACCGAACTGAGCCGGGACGGTTCGCGGTGAGCACAGCCAAACGTGCCCTACAAAGTAGACGTTGACCCCACGTGACGGTTCACATGATCTGACGACCCAGCTTTTTTACCAGATAATATCTCTTGTGCCCAACAGGGTAATCCTCAATGGCGCCGAATATCTGAAAGCCGTTCTTCTCGTAAAAATCTCGGGCCTGAAAATCGAAGGTATCGAGATGAATGTGGTCGCAACCATTTTGAATGGCGAGCTCCTCGGCTCTCGCAAGAAGCTGTTGTCCGATTCCTTTTCGTCGAACGGCCTCAGCGACCCAAAGAGCGCTAATGAAGAATCCATTCCAAAGTGTGTGGCCCAAAAGACCTGCGATAGTCGCTCCAGATTCGCCGGAAGCAAAAATTCCGAATTCCTTGAACCTTGCATCTCCCGCTCTTGATTCGTTGAACTCGGCCAAGCCGTTAAAAATGAGATCTATTTCCTGTGCAGATGGGTCGCAGCGAACCTCGACTTTAACGTTGTTCATGGGGGAGTTGATTATGGCTCACTTGAAAGGGCGTGCCGCCTTGATCGGCTCTCTTCGGTTCTCTTAAAGCGGAGTACCCATCGTCAAAAAAGACCTACTCGATCCAATCGTTTTTACCTCGACTCCTCGGCAACTAGTCTGTTGTAGGCCTCAATGGTATCGACGTCGCGTACGACATGGTCCGATTCCATCTCAACCGTAAGTACCTGCTCGGGGTTTTCCTTGATCAATCGCCGGCACCCCGTCTCGCCAGTTATGGCCAGTAATGAAGCTTTATAGGATGCCTTCACGATGACCGGGTTCCCTCTTTGTCCACGGAAGAGAGGAACAACGATGCTCTTGTTGGCTTTACTTGCTTCAGCCAAAGCACGAATCAGGAAGTCTACTTCACCAGCTTCCAGGAGGGGTTGATCCGCCAGATAAATCATAATGCCCGTCGTTTGGGCAGGCACTGCGGCAAAGCCGGCGCGGACAGAAGTGCTGAGCCCGAGCCGATAATCGGGATTTTCCACGAATCTTACGCCCTTGTTCGCGATCGCCTCTCTCACCTGATCAGCCTCATGCCCGAGCACGACGATGATTTCGTCGACCTCGGAAGCCATTAAGGTATCCACCGCAAGGGCGATCAGAGGTTGGCCTTTGAACGGCAGGAGTAACTTATTGCGACCCAGTCGTGTGGACATCCCGGCAGCCGGCACAATAGCGGAAAGCATTCTCAAGAAGGAGTCAGGAGTTGCGAAAGAAGGAGTTACAGGAGTTGCAGGAGTTCAGGAGTTGCAGAATCGGGAGGGTTATCGATTGAAATTGTCCACAACAACACATTTTCCTGAAATGTTACAAATGTACTGGTATTTGGCGAGCATGACAAAACCAGCAAAGACTTTCAAGGACTTGATAGTATGGCAAAAGGCTCATCGATTTGTACTAGCGATCTACTCACTTACGGAGACTTTTCCTAAAAGCGAAATTTACTGCCTGACCAGCCAAATGCGCCGGGCGGCGATTTCCATTCCCGCGAACATCGCGGAAGGATTTAGAAAGCGCGGAGAGAGCGATAAAACACGGTTTCTTAACGTCGCACAAGGTTCCCTCGAAGAGTCTCGATACTATTTAATTCTAATTCATGACTTGGGTTACGGTACCACCACAGAGATAGAACCTCTTCTGGAAGAAATCTCCAAGCTGCTCGTAGCCTACGCCAGGGCGATCGAGTCCAACCGGACACCCTCTTAATTCTGCAACTCCTGCAACTCCTGTAACTTCTTCTTTTTGCGACTCCTGTAACTCCTTCTCAAAGATATTTTTCCGGTTGCTTGTCAAAGGTCTGTTTGCAGCTGGGGCAACAGAAATAGAACGATCTGCCTTCGTATTCAGATTGATAGGTTGATCCGCTGACATCGACCATGCCGCAGACGGGATCTGTCGCAGTCTCCGAATTCTCTTTCGAGCCAGACTCCTGCGGTGAAGAGTTCTCTGTTGGGCAGCGTTTTTGCGTCTGGATGATTTCCGCAATAATGCTAACCGCAATCTCCTGCGGCGACGATGTTCCGATCGACAGCCCAGCGGGTGCTTTGATTCTGCCCAGCATTTGTGGAGAAGTGCCTTTTTCCGCCATGAGGCTGATAACCTTTTGCGCTTTCGCATGACTGGCGATGAACGAAATGTAGCGTGCATCGGTGCAAAGCGCCTGCTGCAGCGCTTCCTCATCATGTTCTCCTTGCGTGGCCACCACGATGAATGTTTCAGAGCCGTTGTGAATCTGGCCGGATGTAATTTCCTTGGCAACAAAATCGGCGTCAGGAAATAGTTCTCGCGTTGCGCCGTGGGAAACCACGCTAATCCCATAGCCGACTGCTTTCCCAAGTTTGGATAAACTTTGTGCCGCCGGCGAGCGGCCAAAAATCAGGATCCGAGATTTTGGCAGAACAGGCTCGATGTAAACATCTAAAGCGCCTCCTCCGTGGCAATTCATCGCGTAGTTCACTGAGCCCATTTCCGGCTCTGACTCTGTGGAGGGCGCAATATGGACGACTCGCGGGCTTCCCTCCTTCATCGCCATCAAGGCTTCCCGAATCACCGACGGTTGGACGCAGCCCCCACCGATCCAGCCCCAGACTTTGCCATCCGGCTGAATAATGGCTTTGTCGCCCGGTTTGCCTGAAACCGGCGACTGATATTTGACGACAATTGCTACCGCGAAGGGACAATCCGCGGCTCGGAGCTCGCTCGCTTTGCGCAAGAATTCGTCAAACATTTGTTTACCGGCTCATCTCCCCGGCCTCAAGTGCTGCTCCAGGGCAAGCAGACTCTGCAAATTGTGCGCAGGCGCAAACACATCGACGAAAGGTAGTGCCGCAGTGAGCCCGCGCGTCACCGGCTGGTAATCGTCAAGACCGAGAAGTGGATTTAGCCAAATGAGCTTGGCAACGCGACGCCTAATTTTTTTCATTTCAGCGGCCAATTCTGCGGGCTCTCCGGTGTCCCAACCATCACTGAGAATGATAAACACCGACTTACGGGAGAGTAAAGCGGCGTAGCGGCTGTTAAACTCGCGAAGTGATCCCCCAATTTTGGTTCCTCCCGACCAACCAATTGTTATCTCAGAGAGCATTCGTAATGCGTCAGATATTCGGCGGGCCTGCAACAACCCGGTAATCTCCACCAAAACCGTGCTGAAAATGTAAGTTTTAACGTCTTTTGATTGCTTTCCAAGGACGTAAGCGAACTTCAAAAGGAAAAAACTGTACGGGTTCATCGAATCGCTGACATCCAAAAGAATAACGAGTTTTGGTTGCTCCTTTTTTGGACCCTTGTAGCAGAGATCTATTAACTCGCCGCCGCGACTGACGCTTCGTCTGATTGTCCGGCGCAAGTCGATCGTCTCGCGGCATTTTCGGACTCGAAGTCTTCTTGCCACTCTGTAACTCATCCGTCGCAGGAGGCGGGTTGCAACCCGCTCAAGTTCTTCCAGGTCGGCTTGAGTCATCTGTGAAAAATCCACTTTTTTGAGTCGCTCGACTGCGCTTGCTCCGGAATAGGTTTTCTGTTCGCCTTCTCCTTGCAGCGCCGAGTCGTTGCCGTATGCGGGGGCCATTTGAGGCGCAGCCTTGCCTTCTCGACCCGGGGATGCCAGCCGCCTTCGATTCGGGTTTCTGAATTGAATCCGCGGCCTTGGATCGGATTCACCCCAAAATGCCGTAAAAAGGTCCTCGAATAAAATCCACTCGTCTTCAGATGAACAGAGAATCGCCCTCCAAGCGAACCTGAAAGTATTTCTGTCCGCTCCCGCCACCGCTCCCGCAGCCTCAAGACATTCGATCGTCTCCCTGGTTCCCGCGCTCACCCCGTTTTCCCGGACAAACCGGCAGAATTGAACGATCGATTTCGCGGAAAACATTTTTTGGGGAAGAAGTTGCGGAAGAAGGAGTTGCAGGAGTTCAGGAGTTCAGGAGTTGCAGAATTTCGGGACAAAGCTTTGGGCTCATAAGTATTAAGGAAGGATTAGGCCTTTTGCTGATATCGTTCTCGTTGATTCATCCCCTCTCCCGGTCCCCCATTCTGCAACTCCTGAACTCCTGCAACTCCTTCTTCCGCAACTCCTGAACTCCTGCAGTTACCCTCTGGACCGAGAAAGTAGTTTTTCTAACCCTTGGCTCCTGACTTTGGCAAGGTCGTCGGCGGACTTCAAAATACACCCCAACGTTTCTTCCGCGGCTTCTCGGTCCAGGGTCGTTTTCTCAAGCAAGATAAGTGATCGCGATAGGTCAAGAGTTTCAGCGACCCCAGGTGATTTGGAAAGGTTCATTTCTCTGATGGTATGAATAAACCGGACGACTTCTGCACTTAAGTCATCGGCGATTTCCGGCAGCCGTAGCCGCACAATTTCCAGCTCTTTTTCAAGGTCTGGATAGTCAATCCAATGGTACAAACATCTTCTCTTGAGCGCATCGCTCAATTCCCGGCTGCTATTGGAAGTGAGGATAACATGAGGGATCCGCTTAGCCCGAATCGTGCCGAGTTCAGGAATGGTAATTTGAAACTCGGCAAGTAACTCGAGCAAAAAGGCTTCGAATGCCTCATCTGCACGGTCAATTTCATCGACCAGTAACACCGGGGCTCTTTCTTCGTACAGGATCGATTGCAAGAGCGGACGCTTGAGAAGGAAACCTGACCCGAAGATATAGTTTTCCTTTTCCTCGACCGTTTTGTCGCTTCCTTCCTGAATCTTAATGGCCAGTAACTGCTTCTGGTAATTCCATTCATAGACAGCAGAATTGAGGTCCAATCCTTCATAGCATTGGAGCCTGATCAGTTCCGTCTCCAGCATGGCTGCCAGGGCTTTTGCGGCCTCGGTTTTTCCAACGCCCGCGTGTCCCTCGATCAGGAGCGGTTTCTCGAGCTTTAGAAGCAGATAGACGGCCGTTGCCAACGCCCGGTCAGCGACGTATCCAAGGCTCCCTAGCCCTTCGATCACATTCTCTATATCACGGATCTGTTGGGCCATGATTTAAAGAGCCTTCCAGGGCCGCATCCTTTTTAAACCATGTGTGTATGTTAGCCCCGGTCATACGGCCCGGAGGGTCCCGCCCCGAAGGGGCAAGAAAGCTTAGCCCAGGGTTTACCCTGGGTAAGCGGAAAATTAACGTTTCGCCCTGAAGGGGCTAGAAATTCGCAGGCGAGCCGATTCATAGGTTTGGAGCCGATTCTCGCCGTATCTGGGGGCCCCTTCAGGGCAAATTCGACTGAGAGAATTACCCAGGGTAAACCCTGGGCTATGCTTTCTTGGCCACTTCGGGCCACGGATTGGACACATTCAACCCCTCTAAGGCAATGTGACGATAAACACATACTGGTATTTCGGGGACAGGACACTTTCTACGGTTGATCAGAGCACTTGAATATTCGCCGAATAGACACACCGATGGCGACGGCGAGCACGAGCACGAGGACGATATGGAAAGTCCAGGCCACGGATTCACGGGCGGCCGTGAGGAGAACAGGCACAGCCTGGATCGGTTTAGCGTCTTCCGCTCCAGCTCGCGACGCCGCCGGATCACCCGACGAGGTTCTCTCTTGCTGTAACCGAGCGGTAAAATTCGCGGTAAACTGGGCGAACATCTGGTTTGACACCTCCTGGATCATCCGCCCGCCCATCTGCGCAAGCAATCCGACAACGTTTACTTCGGCGATGCTCGCAACTTCGGTGTTTCCGTCCGGAAGCGACCGGACCTTCCCGGTCATCTTCATCGATGCACTGCCCTTGCCTCGAATGTCCTGGCCTTTACCTATGAGCTCGATCTCGTGTTGCTCGTTATCGAGTCGTTCGACATGAACCTGTCCCTTATAGTCGGTCACGCTGGGCCCGACCTGGACCTTGATCACTCCTTTGAACGTGCGGTCATCCACCGTTTCGGTGATCTGAGCGCCGGGGAGGCAATTCGCGACCTTTCGAGGATCACTGATAACTGCCCAGACACTCTCCAAAGGCTCTTGTACTTGAAAGGTCTTCTCAATCTTGATGGCCATATGCTTTATTCTGCGATCCCTTTCTCCTTGAGGATCTTCCAGATCTTCCAAGGTGAAATCGGCATATCGATGTGTTTGACTCCCAAATGCGACAGGGCGTCCACCACTGCATTCACAAAAGCGGCCGGTGACCCAACGTTGGGCGATTCACCGACGCCCTTGGCTCCAAACGGATGATGGGGCGACGGCGTACAGGTTTTGCCGGTCTCCCAGGTCGGAGTCTCTACGGCAGTCGGAACCAGGTAATCCATGAAAGTACCGCCCTGAACATTTCCACTTTCGTCATAGGCAATCTCCTGCATGAAGGCGATCGCCAAACCTTCGGTCAGGCCGCCATGGATCTGCCCTTCCACGATCATCGGATTGATAATGTTTCCGCAATCATCTACGGCCACAAAACGTCGCACCTTCGGTTCCCCGGTTCCTTTGTCGATGTCCAGCACGCAGATGTAAGTGCCAAAAGGGAACGTCAGATTCGGCGGATCATAGTAATGGACCGCCTCCAACCCGGGTTCGAGGCCCGCCGGGAAGTTGGTATAAGCGGCAAAAGCAATTTCCTGAATTGATTTAGACTTGCTCGGTGCGCCTTTGACGAAAAATTTGCCAGGCTCCCATTCCAAGTCCTCCTCGCTTGCTTCGAGCAAGTGCGCGGCTAATTTCCTCGCCTTATCACGAATTTTCCGAGCCGCCATCGCCGTCGCAGCTCCAGCGGTCGGCGTGCTGCGACTTGCGTAGGTTCCCAAGCCATAAGGGGCCGTATCTGTATCTCCCTCTTCCACCGAGATGTCAGCGACCGGAATTCCGAGCTCTTGCGCAACAATTTGAGCGAATGTTGTCTCATGCCCCTGCCCCTGTGATTTGACTCCCATTCTCGCGATCGCTTTGCCGGTCGGGTGAACCCGGATCTCACAGCTGTCAAACATCTTGATCCCGCAAATGTCGAAGGTGTGCGAAGGGCCGGCTCCGACAACTTCCGTGAAACTCGACACTCCGATCCCCATCAGCTCACCCTTGCCACGCTTTTCCTCCTGTTCCTTGCGGAGCTCGTAATATCCGATTTTTTCGAGCGCTACATCCATCGCGGCTTTATAATTACCGCTGTCGTAATTCCAACCTAACGGGCATAGGTACGGAAATTTTTCGGGCGGAACAAAATTTTTCAAACGGAGTTCAACTGGATCCATCTTTAGTTCCCGGGCTAGAACATCCATCGCCCTTTCGATCAGGTAAGCCGCTTCTGTGACTCGAAACGAACACCGATAAGCAATACCGCCCGGGGCTTTGTTGGTGTAAACGCCGTCGACCTCACAAAAGGCTTCTGAAAAATCGTACGAACCGGTGCAGATACTGAATAAACCGGCCGGAAATTTTGAGGGCTGCGCCGCCGCGTTGAACGCCCCGTGGTCCGCCAACGTCTTGACGCGCAAGGCCTTTACTTTTCCATCTTGATCGGCCGCGATTTCGGCCTTCATATGATAGTCCCGGGCAAACCCAGTCGATTGCAGATTTTCAGATCGCGATTCAATCCACTTGACAGGGCGACCCAGTTGAAGGGACGCCACCACGGCGCAAACATAGCCGGGATAAATCGGCACCTTGTTCCCGAAACCTCCACCGATGTCAGGAGCGATGATGCGAATATTCTGTTCTTGCAAGCCCGCAACCAGAGCAAAGAGCGTGCGGTGCGCATGAGGGGCCTGTGACGTCTCCCAGACCGTTAGCTTGGTTGTCGCAGGATTGTAATCGGCGACGCAACCGCAGGTTTCCAGCGGCGCCGGATGGCATCGCGGAAAGAAGGCGTTCAGTTCGGCCTTGACGGGAGCGGTCTGGAAAACTCCTTCGGTGGCCGCTCTGTCTCCGACTTCCCAATGAAAAATGTGATTGCTCTTTTCTGCGCGATCTTCCCTGAGGATCGGTGCATCGGCATCAAGGGCCCGATGCGGATCCACCAGGACCGGGAGATCATCATAGTCGACTTCGACCAGTTCAGCGGCGTCGGCCGCTGTATAACGATCTTCGGCCACCACGAACGCGACCTCTTGGGACTGAAACAGAACCTTTCCAGTCGCCAGGACCATTTGCTTGTCGTGGAAAAGCGTCGGCATCCAGGCCAGGCCAGCCTTTTCGAGGTCCTGGCCGGTAATGACGGCGAGAACTCCCGGCAGCTTTTTCGCTTCTTCGGACCGTATTCCGGTGATCCTTGCATGGGCATAAGGGCTCCTCACCATGTGTCCGTAAACCATTCCCGGAAGGCTCACGTCATCCACGTAAGTTCCTTTTCCCTGGATGAACCGCAAATCTTCTTTGCGCTTTACCGAATGGCCCATGCCACCAATTTCTGGGGATGTTTTCTGCAGCATTTTATTCTCCGATCATGCCATTTTGTTCGCCGCGTACTGTACCGCCTTGACTATATTCTGGTACCCGGTGCATCGGCACATATTGCCTGAAATTCCCCAACGAATATCCTGCTCGCTCGGGTGCGGGTTCTTTTCCAGGAGCGCGCAAGCCGACATGATCATGCCCGGGGTACAGAACCCGCATTGAAGGCCGTGCTCTTCTTTAAAGCCTTCCTGTAACGGATGGAGTTTGCCATTGGTGGCGACGCCTTCGATGGTGCGTATCTCGCAGCCATCCGCCTGGACGGCAAATATTGTACACGACTTCACTGCTCTGCCATCCAGAAGTACCGTGCAGGCCCCACAATTTGTGGTATCGCAGCCAACGTGGGTCCCGGTTAACGTCAGGACTTCACGAATGAAATGGACCAGTAGCAGGCGGGGCTCTATCTCAGTCTCGTGATCTGAGCCGTTCACTTTTACGCGAACACGTTTTTTTGTGGCCATAATATATCGCAGTATTGATCTCGGTTAACGGACGGCCCGCTCACAAGCGCGAGCCAACGCGCGTTTCGTCAACTCTCTGACCATCGCGATCTTGTATTCCGCCGGCCCCCGAAGATCTGAACTTGGTTGCGCCTCTTCAGCGGCGAGCTGTCCCGCTTGGTCGATTTGTCGTTTATCCATTGTTTTTCCCACCAGAAAAACTTCCGCCCTCGTTGCCTTGATTGGCGTTGCGCCAACGTTGGTCAGGCCAATTCCCGCTTTCCGGCAAACGCCTGCGCGATCGACGGCGACCTGAGCAGCCACGCCGACGGTGGCGAAATCTCCAACCTTTCGTTCCAGCTTAAGATAAGCGCCACCGCTGCCAGAGGGCGGAATCGGGACCCGGATCTCAGTCAGGATTTCACCGTGCTCAAGGGCAGTAGTGAAAACAGAAAGGAAAAAGTCCTTGATCGGAATAACTCTTTCTCCGCGCCGTCCGACGGCGACGATCTCGGCTTCCAGCGCCAACATCGTCGCCGGATGATCATTTGCCGGATCGCCGTGAGCCAGATTTCCTCCCACCGTAGCCAAGTTCCGGACCTGTGGATCTGCGATCGATGCGGCGGTATCGAGAATAATCAGATACTTCGATCGAATCAGACTCGATGTTTCCAAGTCAGCTTCCCGGGTCAATCCGCCTATCTTCAAAAAACCGCCTTCTTCCTTGATGTAATGAAGGTCCAGCCGATTGATATCGATAATGAACTCAGGCCTCGCCAGACGGATCTTCATCATAGGAATCAGGCTCTGGCCACCGCTCAGAATTTTTGCACCGTCTCCATGCTCTTGTAAAAGAGCAATAGCTTCCGAAACCGATTGCGGGCGGAAATACTCGAAAGATTGGGGGATCATTTTTTCGCCTCATCAAGCAAGCAACGATTATCAAGCCGCACGCCAGAAACAGTCACACAAACAGTAGACCAAGCTTGGGTGACACCTTGCTCGGGGGTGTTATGTGGGGAGACTCGCGCGGCAGACGCCCAGACGAACCGAGCTACAGGCAACATTAAGTAGAATAGAGTTTCCAAACAAGAAATTTATTTATTTACCGTGTTGAACGCCACGGGGTTTGATCCGACTCCGACGCGAGCCTCGAGACCTTCAATGTGGGTAAAGTCGGATCTTTGGCCCAACGGGCCAGGAAAACTTAGCCAGGGTTCACCCTGGGAAATGCGTTCTAACGTGAGAGGCCCTGAAAGGGCCGCCGGGATTTCGGGACGTGATTCCTGGGCGCCTCGTCAGCAGGCGCCCCTTCAGCTTCAGGGCCTGACCCGATAAACCAAAAACCCAGGGTAAACCCTGGGCTAAGTTTTCCTGGCCCGTTGGGCCAGCCCTGGGGCGGGTCATCTCTGGTAACCAGGCGCGGGCGGAATGGGGCTGCACACCATCATTCTGGATCCCGACAGGCCAGAACGGATGTTCATCGCGATCTCGGTCATCGGCGCCATTGCAGTCGGCTAGAGGGGAAAACGCTCACCCGTGGGGTCTACGCTCGACTATCCGTAAGGGCTCTGCGAATCGCTCCTTGGAGCCGGCCCCATCGCGGTAATCAACCTGCCCAGCCGACTGGAATTCCTCGCCGACCAACTTCCGCTCGGACAGCCAAAGGCGGAAATCCTGTTACAAAACCATACGCTTTTACCCCTCTACCTGGCGTTCTTGCCAAAGGAACGAGCGGAAAAATGCAAGTAGGCCGCTCTGGGAGACGGCGGGAAAAGGCTGCCGTTTCTCACCGCGCAAGGTCGAGCAGCCCGCAAATCCCCGACTCCACCCGATCTGCGCCGACGATGAAAAAAAGCCCAACAGCAAACCGGCCCTTACGCTGGGAACAGCCATCGTCGGACCGAGCGGAATCGAAAATCAATCGCAATCGACAATACACTGAAGCCATATCCCAATCCGTCCAGCACACGAAAGCAATGCCCCCAGTTTACTGACCGACAAATTCCGCGCTGACGTTCCCTAACGTTTCAACGTCCCCAATTGATGGTTTACCAGTTACAACGTAACAGCCAGAACCGACAAATTGTTTAGCTTGAGTATCAAATACCATCAAACAGCGCAGTTGCGACGGGTCGGCCGGCTGCGATGGCTGTTTTTTAGTATAGTCTTCGAGCTGTTTTTTTGTCGGCTTAAGCGCCCCCAGCGAAATATAGCGATGAGTGGCAGCATGCTTTCGGCCTTTTTTAACTGCCAAGAGGTAGTCCTTGACCTGCTCCTGAGCCGTAGACAGCTGCTCGGCTGTAGGAGTATAGCAATAGACTGAATCGTAATAGCTGACGCCATAATCGCCGTTTAGCCGGTGAAAGTACATGCCTGAATAGCGGTAGCGATCATGGTCACAATCATTTTGGTGAGTTTCCACGGCAGCCATCTGACCCGCGGATATCCCGTGCGCTATGGACACTGGAGAAATGGAGGTTAGTATGGTAGCCATAGGGATTACGATGTGCAAGGTTATTTTCATAATAGTGTCTTTCGTTTTTATTGATTCAGATATGGATTAGGGCGGATTCGCGCAGAACTTCTTAGTGGCGCTTGGACTTAGCTTAGCAATGTAGCCAGGCGCTCCCTTGTCTCGTTTCTGAGAGCCGTTCTTATTTTAGTTCACCTGCACCAAAATTGCGTCAGAATCGAACTAAACGCCCTTCCCTGAAGGCACATCAATACGGTGCCACGACGACCACTGGGCCAGGATACCAATAACCTGGATGCCAGTAACCACCATTCCAAAACCCTCCATGCCAGTAGCGGTGATGCCAATAGGCTTGGTGATAGCCACCATAGTAGTGATGATAGTACCCCCAGTGCGCTTGAGCGTCCTGGCTTAGCGGTAACAAAACCGCCGCAACTGCGATTAAACCTAATAGAAACTTTCTCATAAATTCATTATTGTTGATTTAGCCGGTAGTTTTGATTCGCGGCTCCTACTTTGAACAAGCATGGCTCATGCCACGGACCGGAAAGACGATCTCCCAGAGAATTGTCTCCTATGTGGAAAGCAAACCGGAAAAGCGTCCCATTTCTGGGATATGCATTCCCAATTTCAGACGAACTGCCCGCTTTTCGCCTCCGCTTGAGTGTTCTGGAAACATCAAACGCACAGATAATGTCTAGAAATGGGAACCGCCCGCCAGAACTAACACCTCGCCGCCAAAAAAGCCTGACTTACCTATTCGGAGAACCTCCAGCTAGAGCGCGGCGATCACTTCAGCCTCTTCAAGGCTGATGATCACCACTTGATCTACCTGCGGATTGGCATTCGGAGTCGCCGGAATCCCCGGTGCCAAGGTATCTTCATCCCGGACCATCATGGCAAACTTGTTCTTCATCACCTTGAGCCGGACAAAGCTTACCCGA
>DATHPI010000387.1:0-3782 GCA_035484035.1 Chthoniobacterales bacterium | reverse complement strand
GTGCGAGTAACGACGATTTCGCCCGGTTTCATCGAGACCACGGGCGCGAAGGGAATGATCGCCGACATTTCCAGGGGCGGCGGCATCAGCGAGGACGCTGCACGGCAACGGATTATGGACATGCTTGGAGGCATTCCCATGGGCCGGACGGGCCGACCCGAGGAAGTGGCGGAGCTGGTAGCCTTCCTGGCCTCAGACCGAGGCGCGTTTATCAGCGGGGCTGATTACATTATCGACGGTGGCACGATGCCCACGACTTGATGCCCTCGTATCACGGGCGGCAGATTAGGTCCGCGGGCTTGCGGATGTTTTCTTGTAGCTGCTTAGCCCGAATCGTCGGCAAACAAGAAGTAATTCGGTTCCTTCCTGTTTGCTCGTCAACCGACCACAATCGCGGATTGGACCCTGTCGAATCTCCGGGGTGCGACTTGCGAGGAGTGATTCAGAGCGCGCGCGGCAATCGGTTGCAATTTAAATCAGTTACATGTCCTGTCCGACCCGAATGCTCGGTCTGTGCTGCCTCACTGTACGTCTGGTTTACGTGCATCCTTAAGGCGCTTTCGGCATTCGTGGGCGGCTTTGTCAGCGGCACTCTCGCTGGCGATTCATTTTCCCAGTGTAGTCCTGCTATGGAAGGAGGGGCGATTGCTCATCGCCCCGCTCTCCATGACAGCCGTAGTTTCAGAGGGTGCAGCTGGCTGGTGTTGTGGAGTTGTTCGGATTCGTGCAGAGTGGACCCAATCCTGTCTTGGCGTCCGGAACGCTGAGCATGGCAAAAGGACCAGCCTTGTGCTCGCCGTTGAACGGAGTGGGCTTGGTCGCGTCGAAGTGACAGCTAGGCAGAACTGCCGCATCCTGGGGATTGTCAAACCAGAAGCCCAGGTGGAAGGTGTTCGTCGGAGCCAAGCGCACGTCGGGTCAAAACCGAAGATATCGTCCAGAAGAATCGTTTTGATCTGGACATGGCCGTCATCGGTTTGCTTGCCAATCTTGATATCGGACTGATACCAAGCCAAACCGAAGCTTCCCGTGAAATTGGGGTCCTTGGTGCCATTGGCTTGAAAGAAGCTGTTCTGGACGGTGAGGTCCAGGGCCGAGTAGCTCCGGAATCAGAAGCCCATAATGGTAGACGGTGGCGGATGTGGTGACCGTCAACGTGGTGCTGGCATTCCCGTTGGAGGGAGCAACGGACGTCGGGTTAAACGTGCAAGTGACGCCGGTCACAGGCGAGCAAGAAAACATGACATTGTTCGCGAAACCGCCGGCAACACCACCTTTAGAGAGCAGACTTATATCAGATGGTGTTGCGTCGACCCATTGAGACCGCCCGACAAATCAGGCACTGACCATTTGGAGGCGGTTTTGTTTAATTGGCGGAGCTCGCTAGGTCACTCCAATTTCATAGTCACCAGTCACAGCGCATCAGGTGACAGCCCGCGTGATTTCTCCACGTCGATAGGCCGAAAGAGGGAGTCAGATTGCGCGGTGACTTCCGAAGGTCGCCGGTTCAAACCTTATCGCTGCGGCGTTCGTTCCTGTCTTTATTCGGCAATGTGGTTTCGGTTGCCCAAGTTGAAGCGACGTTCTTAAAAGACGTAAGTGGTTGCAACACCGCGTCTTATGAATTTTCCCGCCTCGTTCGCAACGAGGAGGCCGGGGGTTCGAATCCCTTCTCGTCCACCAGATTCTAATAGACCTGGTTTACTTGGGGATTTGGCCTTCGACCTCCGCCAAGCTTTTCCTCACCGCGGCAGAATCAGGAGAGCTGGGAGCAACTCTTAAGTAGGCCCGAAGCTGAACGGATACACCAGATAAGTCATGCTTGGCTCCGTATATCTGGGCCAGCAAAAGGTGCGTTTGAGGAACGAGGTGCAGATGATCGGCGTCGATCGTCTCGAGCGCATTTCTCTCCGCCGCTGGCAGGTTGCTTAGATGAAACTGGGCTATTGCGCTATAGAAATTTCCATACACATTCTGCACCGGATCGAGTGTGATAGCACGATCCGCCAGATCCAGAGCCTGATGCCACTCCTCCTGCTGCGCAGCAAGGTCCGCAAGGCAAAGGTACGCAGGCACGTAACTCGAATCCGCACCTGATGCCTGGGAACACGCG
Organism: Chthoniobacterales bacterium; assembly: GCA_035484035.1. GTDB lineage: Bacteria > Verrucomicrobiota > Verrucomicrobiia > Chthoniobacterales > JAFAMB01 > JAFAMB01. The sequence goes on along the minus strand of DATHPI010000387.1, from coordinate 1,669 downwards.
CTCCGTGCTTCTCCGATTCGGTTCCCTGCTACCAGAACCTGACCCAACAGGACCCACGCGGCTGCATATTTCGGATATTCTTGAACCGCCTTGCGCAGGTGATCCTCGGCACTCGCGAGCTTCTTGACCTTCAAATCACTGCACCCTTTCCTGTATTCACCCCTTGCTTTTCCGGGAACCTTTAGAGTTGCAGTGCTGATCGTGGGTCCTTTCACTTTCCCAACCGTCCACCGCAAGCATGACTCGTCCGTTTCAACAATATTCGGAGGTTGTGGGCCTACGGCATCGGGAAGCGCATGATCTGGTGCGGAGTTATGCAAGGGCCAACCAGGCGTTGTGTCTTGCTGGGCCGGGAGCGCCGGTGTCAAAAAGACCGCGGCGAAGGCGCAAACAGCCATTTCTTTTAGAAGCAACCTTGCCACCAACAGGCCGCGATATCCCAAGTTGCGGCGCATCGCGCCGGGAACACGGATGCCGGAAATACGGCGAGCAACTCGCTCGACACATAAATTAGCCGACATTTCCATTTTGGCCTTCTACTACTCACGATTATACATCAGTTGCATACAACCAAGCCCTTCAAGTTCTCTCAGGTTTGGTCGCGGATTGCATCCACGATAATTTTGATCTTTTTATGTGAAAGAGGCGTCGTAGCCCCCCAGGCGGATTGGATCCTCCCGGCTCGTCTTTGCCGAAACCAATGCAGTGCCACATGGGCCAAGCTCTTTACCCAGCTCAATGCGGAGAGCAATATCCGACCGTAGAGGCCCTGAAGAGTTTCGGAGGGAGATCGGTTATCGAAATTGTCGCATCTCACAGCGGCGATGCGTAACTGGCCGTCCCCACACGGTGTTTTCACGAGGTGATTTATATACTTTAAGCATTTCGGAAGAAATCGAACAGGGGCATAGCGAGGCCGCAGATCCCAATCTTATTAATATTTAGGAACTACACTTTTGCTTTTTTCGACCGGAACGATCCCTTCGCCTTCTTTCACTTTATAGAAGCGGTCGGCATCCAAGTCAGTCACGATTTCCGTCTTGCCCGTAGGCCATAAGATTTGGACTTTATCGACGCGTTCCCTGCTGCCGAGGCCAAAGTGAATTCGGAGATCATTCTGGGAGAGATAACTGCCTCCGCTTAAAACCTCACCCATCTGCACCAGATCTCCAGCGGTCGCTTTTACCCGCGCGTTCAAGGCCAGCCGATTGCTCTTCGTCCCCTCTAGTTCAAAGGTTATCCAGTGATTCGAGGGACCACCTTGTGGACGGAGAATCATAGGTCCACCTTTAAGATTTTCGACAACAATGTCAATCCGCCCGTCGTTAAATAAGTCTCCGGTCGCTACTCCCCGGCTGACTTGCAGGAGTTGCATGGCCGGGCCGACAAGCTTGCTAATGTCCTTGAACTTGCCATTGCGCTGATTCAGGAACAGCAGCTTTGGCTCGCGGTATCTGGATCCCGTTTCGGCGGAGTCCACCTGTGGGTAGACATGACCGTTCACCAGGAACATATCGAGCCAGCCATCGTTGTCAAAATCGAAAAACGCGTCGCCCCAGCCAACATAGGGAACCGTGCTTGGAGCAATTTGGGAAACGTAAGAAACATCAGCAAAACTCATCTGCCCATCGTTCCGGAATAGTGCCGCGTATTCGTCACTGAAATGGGT
>DATHPI010000386.1:0-8336 GCA_035484035.1 Chthoniobacterales bacterium | reverse complement strand
AAAGACCCAGGAAGTTCAGTAACCACACGGAATTGGAATCGGCAAAAGAAGCCACCAAGGATGTCCGACGCAATACCAGCGGTAGCCAGCGCCGTATCGGTACCACCCAGCGCCATGATATCGTTGGACTCCGTATCCACGGTAATATGTGCCTGGGTAGCCTCCACAGAATCCGCTGACGGTCGTCAGGACGAAGATCGTCAGGATCAAAAGTCGAGCCTTCATATTCCATTATAACATTCAATCTCCTGATTAAAGCGCAGGTCTTATCGCCCAGCTTTTGTCCGGCCAGAATCTGAGGCCATTGTCCCGCCTGAACACTCGACACGATGACCCCCCGAGAACTTCAGAGATCCCCGACGAACTGGAGGCATCGAGATCTTCGCGCAGGAGGGGGCATGGGAAAACCTCCAGGAACTGCGCTGGGTGCTCCAGGACTCCGCTGGGATGAAGTGCCTCCAGCGGCGAAAAAGACGATCGACCTGGAAGGCGAGCTAATTAGAGACGGCAGTACGGAAAGCGATCCAGGATAGACAGAATACCCTCCAAGAACTTCTCAACGCGATAAACCAGTACCGGAAGCTATCGGAAGAGTAAGCCGCTGACGTTGCAGGGATCTGAGTACGCGCACGCGGCCCTGGACGTGAACAAGGCGATCGATCACGCTGAAGGTTTGCTGTTTACAGTGATTCTGCTGCAAGCTGCTTTTCGATTCCCTTCGAGTCGAAATAAGTTTGATCTGAGACAATCTTATCGCCTTCAACCCTAATAATCGAAGCTCCCTGAAACGAGATCGAACGTCCCGTGGGTTCGCTGCCATTTCCTCCAGTGCCGGTGTTTGTGCCGCGCACTCGCCAGTGGTCTGCGATCAAACCCGGCTCAATCTCACCAGCGCTGAGGAATTCGACAGAAAAATCTGGGAAAGCGGTCCGCAGGCCTTTTAAATATGCGGCCAGAGCTTCTCCGCCAATGCCCGGATACGTGTCGGGATTGGAGTCGCTGTTGTGGCGCAGGAAGACATCAAAGATTTCCGCTTTGTGGCCCTGTCCGTTCACGCAGGGGCAATTCTATAGGGAAAAAATTCGTCGGAGATAAATCATCTTCGCAGCCTCCCCATCCAGGATTGCAGAATTTTCCAGAAAATACAAAATACACCTTTGCGCGAATAAGTTCGAGGAGAACCCGTGTATGATCGCCCTAATGTTTCGGGCAATTGTTTTTTTTGGCCTGACTACGTCGGCTTTTGCCAGCGCAACATTGGATGTGCTGGTAAATGCAGCTTCAAGTTTTTCGGCTACGATCCGACAGCAGCTCGAAATGCTCCAGAGTAATCCGTCCCCCGCTGAGTTTGCCGAAAAGACTATTGATTACGCGGAAGCGAAAGAGGCCTATTTCAAGGCGTTGCGGGTGGAGATGCCAGAGCTGATCAAAAAAGCGACAGGCACGGAAGAGCGGCCTCCTGAACTGGACACCTTTGCTGCGGCATTCGCGGTCGCTGGCGAAGACCAGGCGGCGGACGAACGAACTCTGGTTTTACTAAAACGATACTCGCGCAATCCTGACATTGATAAGGCGAGGGCGGAATTCGAACGTGCTCAAAAGGTCGAAGAGAAATTCCGTCATGATTTCGATGGGTCATCCTAACCGAGGGTTTAGGACGGGTTTGTCGCTTATGGCAGGCAGTTCAATTTTTACGTTTTTTCTGAACCCGGCAAATCCGAACGCACCAGGGTGGCTGCACACGTGTTTGGAATGAGTCTACTTCGCCGGTGCTGGGGTTACGTTCCATGGGGATCGCCAATATCTTTCTGTTGGGCGATGGCTGGCACAGCAAGGCTGATTGCCAACCCTGCAAGGGCAAGTAGTAAGGGGATTTTCATTGTCTTCTCCAGGGGGCGCAGGATGATTTGTCGCTTTAAGATCTGCTGCGGAATTTGCTCGCGGTTAGTTGTCGTATGCGACGCGATATATCTCGCCTACGTTTGTAATGTTCTCAAGTACGATAGTATACTTTGTACACTTTGCTCTGTTTGTGTTTCCATAGTTCTGTTAGTCTTCCTCACTTTCGGCGGTAACGATGGGCACTTCATCTACCAACCTTTCCCGCTTTAGCTTGACCACCTCTTTGCCGTCGATCACTTCCATGGTCTCTCCGGTTTCTTCTGCTTCGTAGAAGTCAGGTCCATCTGGAAATTCACCGCAGCTCTCCACCAACCACTGGGAAGTGATTTTGTTGTTGGCAATGTCCCCAGCTTCCTCTTGGGTCAGTTTTTAGTCCAGCAATCAGATCGCTGACCTGAGCTTGTTCGCCGGGAACCGCGAATTGGCAAAGCGAGGAAGCCCCTCCCCCTCAAACGTTCCTGGAGAGCAGAAAAGGGCATGATGACGATGATTCTGCCGAAATCGGCCCAATTGAGAAGATATTACTAAAATAAGCCGCCGATCCGAATCTGCATTGTCTTAACCTGGCCACGAAAGGGCGCCCCAATGGAAATGAAGCAAGCTCGAGTAGTTGAGATTCGGGGTTCTCGGAAAAACAATTTGCGAGGTCTGCCACTAGCAGCTAGGAAACGTCGGGTATCCGAAACGGGCTAAAAACTCGGCGTAGGATTAAATAATTTCGTCGGGGTTGGTTCCATGTACCCAAAAGGGCGATGACCCGGCGGTTGCGAAGGCAATGCGAAGACCACCTTATCGATCGCCATTCTAGGATGGTTGCCCTTGTATTGATCTCGATAAGTTGCAAAAAATTCGATCCCATCACTTTTACTTGAGAACTCATTTATTTGCCGCCAACCAATGTCCGGCATATGGATCCAATCTCCATGCCGAACCTGTAAAGAACGGCGAATATTCTTACCCACCCCGACGCCATAACCGGAGTTAAGACGATTGCCTTTGGGACCATAGTTGGAAGAATGACCCTCCCACGGATATTGTTCGAACACCTTGTAACTTCTACCTGAAGAAACCACCGTTACCGGCAAACCTTCTATCTTCCGAGCGTCATCTACGGTAGCCCTTCCTGTGCAGATAAACGCGAAGCCAACGAGTGGGATTAAAAGCTTCCTCATGATTAGTATAGCGTGAAGGAATTCAGCTCTTTTGTAATAGGTGTGTGGATTTGCACTTTCACTGCTCCCGTTCGACGGATTCCGACAAAAATTAGGTTGTACTAAGGGGGGCAGAAACGATTCAGGTATCCGGGTGAGCGAAACAACGACCGATTGCGAAAGCGGTTGAGTCCTCAAACAAAAAGAATCTCAGCCTTCATAATCACTACACATCCGATAAATGAAGTTGACCAGTGGACCGGTGTGAACTGGTTCTCAAAAGAAATGTCCTTCTTCGTGACTATTCCTGCGTATTCAGGGGAAAAGATTCTTACCGCCGACTTCGATCCAGGAGAGATCGCCGAAGGGAAGTTCGACCTTTCTCCGTCGACCAATCGTGTGCGCAGCGACGATTCCGCCAGATGCCCAATTCATTTTCCCCGGCAAGACATTCGACGGCCCGGACCTCCATGTTCAAGGCTATCAGATGAATGCTCACCGGCAGGCGGCTCCAAATCGGACCGGAAACGTCAATCGTCCTGCGTACATGCTTCGTACTTGAAGAAGGTAAATTTCAACGATTGACGCAACGAGTATGGGATCGGGCCGGTCACCGGGTAGAAATTCCCATTAACAACCTGATGACCGGCAGTCGCTGATCGTGCTCTCAGGGACCAAACTCTGTTCGCTGCAGGAAGGGAGCGCGGATCTGATCCAATGGTTGAGCCCATAGTCAGCCCCATTCCTGAATGTTTAGCCTCAAAGGGTGAGAACGCACTCAAGTATTGAAATTATCCCTTTTATTGTATTTAAGTTGACATTATTTGGGCAACTGAACAAAACATTCTAGCGTGAGCGCTTCGATAGCGTTTTTATGGGCAGGAATCGTCACACGATGCCGTTAAAAGCGACAGAGGCTTTGCCAAAACGGCATGGCAGGAAAACGGTTGTGAAAAAACTGGCCGCTTCCCGCAAAGCGAAAGCTACAGTCAGACCAGCAGTGGAATGGGATCTGCGGCTCTACGTCGCCGGATCGAGTCCGAAATCGGCCATCGCCTTTCTCACTCTCAAGCGGCTCTGCGATGAACACCTCGCTGGCCGTTACCAAATCGAGATCGTCGATCTAACGAAAAATCCCCAACTCGCGCAGGCCGACCAGATCGTCGCCTTGCCAGCGCTGCTGCGAAAAGGGTCTTTTCCAACCCGCAAAATGATCGGCTGTTTCCCATTCGGATCTGATCAAATCTCGATGTGATCGACCCGTCAAAGCTGAAATTCCAATCCGCAAAATCATCGGCACCCTGGACGATACGAAGCGAGTTCTCGCCAGCATCGGCATTGAGGGCAAGAAAGCACGCATATCCACATAGCCGATCCGCTGGTCCGGCTCAATTAGCCCTCAAACGAAAGCTTAGCGTGCCTTATTTTCCTTTCGTGCATTGACCCCCTTATTTATGCAGCGCCAGACACGCATCGTCACGGGGAACTCGATCCTTCATGATCCGTAAGCCAGCACGATCTTCTGAGCAGGCGTTTCGGTTCCTTGGTCGCTTATCCCCGTGGATGCTCGGACGGTTCGAGGGTGGTGTAGTATGTTTCCGGGTTTACCTCGAATAAGTTGCGCTTGCGTTGAAGCTCACTAAGCCAACGCTGCAACTGCTCGTAGTCCATGTCCTCAAACGCACCAAGCAGTTTCTCGCGAGTCACCGGCTGGTTCTGCTCAACCCAGGCCAGCAATTGGCTCCTGATAAGCTGATCAAAGCCCTGAAGCGATTGATAAAGCCGACTGGATCAACATTTAGGCATGCACTGGCGATTCGACACTTAGGTCGGTGGCAATTCCCTGGACGGGCTGCTCTACCTCGAACAACGCTTTGAGGCCCTCAAGCACTCAAGCACAAGCACGCTTCTAAAACCTGCTCGGATAGTGGAGAGGCGGCGAAAGACGAAGAGCCGAGGTGCGTGAACACCTCGACCGGTCCTGTTTACATTTAGAAAAGAGAGGGTGTCAGCAAAAGCGCGTATGTCGTTGTTGAACCAGACTTGGTGCCAGTAGCGGCGATCTGGCCGAAAATATTAATCTTTCCCACGGTGGTGATTGTCCAGCCACCATCAACGAGCGTGTTTAAGTCATGCATCACGCCGTCATAAACGAACACGCTTGGCGTAGCCGCTCCTTCGAGGTTACCCACCACCATTCCAAGGTTGTTGATTGAAAGACCTTGACTAAATGGAAAACCTTTGACTGCTCCGAGTGGTATGAACCGACTGTTAACGTATAAGACAGCCTGCCCACTAAGCGTGCCAGCGATCCAGCCATTATCGTTAATCGCTGCCGGTGAGAAATTGGCACTCTGTACACCTCCAATTGCTTTCATGGTGCCATTGGTCCAGAGAAAGGCATACCACAGCGTCCCAATGGGGGCGTAAGTTCCCCCTCCAAAGCCGTTTGTTGTGTTCGAGGAGACTCCAACGACTTGCCCCGCATTATTGATCCCGTAGCCAAAGCTGTAATTCGTGTTTTCACCAGCTAGTGTACCAAGATCGGTGCGCACGCCGTTTAGAGAAACGTAGGCGTGAGGAAAGCCGAAGGGTGGAATATGCAAAATGACTACTGCATCATAGGTTCCGACAGCCTCTCCCTGCTCGTTAATCCCGACGGCAAAAGCACTCTGGCCACCATCACTTGTTCCTTGGGCGATATCGGTCATGACACCGTTTTTCCAGATGAAGGCGTCAAAGGCACCAGCGCCACCGTCGTTTCCTCCATCGTTAAGGATATTCCCGGCAACAACATCCGAATTGTTGACCGCTGCCCCAGTAGTTCCATATTCTGTAGGAGCGGATGGAGTGTAGAAAGCACCTAGATTGGTTATTTTGCCGCCCTTATACAGGAAAGCCCTAGGCACAGTAGGGCCTTGTCCTTCTGGAATTGGTGGTGGGTTAGGAAGGGTCAGGGTGCCGACGACATCGCCTTTGTCATTAACACCTTGGGCAGAGCCAGGAGTGATGGCGAGGACGCGGTATTTGAGGGCGGCTTGGCCGCTGATGGCGCTGGCACAAAATGCCAGGACGGATGCGATGTTCAGTAGTGATTTCATTTCAATTTCATGGCGTTTCAATTTTTATGCCCTGCCTTGTTGCGCCTCCCTTCTCTAAGCGGGAGTCTAGCTTAGCTAGACTAGAAAGCTGATCTGCTGGTCACTCAGCACTGCGTTACACACGACGCAAGGTGATCATGGCTTCTCCTCCAGGCTTTTCACAAATTGATCGAACAGCATCCGACCAGCCATTTCCATGACCGCCTGCATCCGGGTCAAGTTAAGGCTGTCCGGGTTGCCTTGCAGCACGCTCACGATGTTTCTTAAAAGGAGCTGCTCCTCGGTCGAAACTCGGAGCTGAAAATGTTCAGCGTCTTCGCGGCGGATGTTCATATTTATTCCAAGTTCCAGCCAGATACGGCCAGTTCCAAAAAGGCGGTGCCCGCCGACTGGGTCAGGGAAGTGTTCCAGCGTTCGTCGTCGATATCGGTGCTCCCGACTCGTCACCAGGCAGTAGTCGATTACAATTAGTTAGGCTTGCATAGGGGAGTTTTTTGAATTCCATGGGCACATGCAGTTCGACGGTTGATATCAAGGGAAATGAAGCTGTTAAATAATAGAATCTTAGCAGCTAGACCCACCGTATGGCGCAGCAAATAAATTGACGCAAGCCGCGATCCGCAGGTGATCGAATCACTCGACCTGACTATTCTTGTTCTGAACAGCCAGCGACGAGTCGGATCATGCTCCTCTTTAAAGAACCACCAGTTACTAACAAGTCCTACTTAGGCGCACCGGGGCTTGGATCAAGATAAAACTGCATCTGGAGCAAGTGTTCCTCATCGGCGGGTTCACGGTTCACCCAACCGGAAGGCTCTCGGAAATCAGGATTCTTGATCATGGGAGAAGAAATCCCTTGTACCCCCAGTACCTTTGATCTCGACTTGGCAAAAATCGAGAATCCGACAGCAAAAGATTGCCGCAGGCCCGTGGACTCGATCTTTCGTAAGCTAATTATGGCCGGTCCGATCCCCACAGCAGCCGTAGCTGTCAAGGCGCGGCAGAAGATGTGAAGGCTGAGCGGCCCGCCAACAGTGGATCCTAAAATTCCATATAGTTAATATCGAGTAGAAAAAGGAATAACTTACAGCAAAAGGACTTGGTTTCTCAATGCCAGACTGGCACTTAATGCACCGTAGTTTAGGGGCATGTATATGTCCTCTCACGAGCTCGCTTCGCAATTTCACGGCATCAAGGAAAATCTCCGCAAATTACGGGAAGCTATCGCAAAAGGTCTTTCCCAGGAAGCGTTGCTTCTTCTCTCGCAGGTAAGTTCATCGACCATCCAGCTGTCCGCTGACTTGACTAGGTATTCCATAACGCCGGCATCACCTGCTCCATCAAGAGCAACGTCGTCGCGCTGCAGGTAAAATCTTAGGAGACAACTCACCTCTTCGCCGCTGAATCCGAAGGAAGTCGCCGATTGCGTGGTCGATCTGATTGAACTGCCAGCTGGTGAGCGCCCGCTTCGCGTCACGGTCGGGTTGCCCGTGGACTTTTGGGGCGGCCTAAATTACTTCTCCGCGCAACTTCAGAGGGACGCCCTTCGAAATTGCAAAACTATCACTGGTAAACGTTGAAGAGCCTCGCGGCATCGGCAAAAACTTTGACCGAAGTTCACCGTCATCATAACTGCGTTGCATTTTTAATCGATCTTGTAATTGTGATAAACGTGATCTATAGTGGTTTCAACCCGATGAAAGCGCACGAACTTTTGACCTCGCCTGACAAGTGGTGCAAAGAATCTCCGGCGGAAGACTTCCAAGGCCATAAGATCCAGGCTCACGATCCCCACGGCATAAAATGGTGCGCCCGCGGTGCGATCCAGAGAGCCTATCCTTGCCCGCAATGGGGAAAATCCATGGACGGCGTACTGCGGGCACTAAGTGTTTCTGAGCTTGGACTGGCTCAGATGAACAATTCTGATAAGGCGTGCTCTATAATGGAGTGGAATGACGATCGTCAAAGCTCGTTTGCGGAAATCAGGGGTACCCTTCTAGCAGTCGATATTTGACACCTCTCTCTCGCAAACGTTAGCCCTTGCTACTTACTCATGTTGCCAAGACGGCTCCGCATCTTCAGCAAGATTTTGGCAATATCAGCTCTCTCCACCTGCTTGTCCGCCAAGGCACAGCAAAAGAGCGGATGGCAATATGACTCCCATGGTTCCAAGTCTGGTGCA
>DATHPI010000385.1:0-3619 GCA_035484035.1 Chthoniobacterales bacterium | reverse complement strand
TCCCGACGGCACAATCCGGAGTTTACGATGCTGGAGGCCTATTGGGCCTACGCCGACTTCGAGGTGATGGCGGACCTGGTCGAGGAAATGATCTGCACTTTGGCCGAGCGGGTGGTTGGATCTCTGCTGATCGCCCACAAGGATAGCGAGGGAAAAATCAAGCGAACGATCAATCTATCGCGTCCCTGGAAACGGATTCGGTACCAAGAGCTGATTCTGCAAGTCGATCAAACCTGGTATGACCGTAACCAGGATGAGAAGCTGACCCGTTGTAAGGAATTGGGAGTCGAAGTGCATGCTGGAATGCAGGAGTTTGAGATCACCCAGCAGTTGTTTGAAAAACTCGTCGAAGAACAGACCGTCGACCCTCTTTTTGTGACGCACCTGCCAGTGGAACTGGTTCCGTTGGCCAAGCAAAATGCGGAGAACCCAACGGTAGTGGACGTCTACGAACTGATCATTAACGGTCAAGAGATATCGCCTGGGTATTCGGAGTTGAATGACCCGCTGGTTCAACGGCGCAGGCTTGTGGAACAGGTTGGTCAGGAGGTCCAGAACCTCGACGAAGATTTTCTGCTCGCCCTGGAACATGGTATGCCGCCCGCAGGCGGAATTGGAGTCGGAATTGACCGACTGGTGATGACACTCACCGGTGCGGACTCGATTCGAGAGGTCATCCTGTTTCCGCATCTGAAACCGAAAACGCAAGAATGATCACGACCGGGGTAACTCCAACGATTCCGGATATTCCGCCGCAGGCCACCAACTCTTTTCGGTTCAGTCTATTTAATGCGGTCAATTTCCAGATCACGCTTGGGGCTCCGATGGTGCTGTACGCAAAGGCCTTGGGTGGAAGTGCGACCACCATTGGTATTGTCGCTTCGCTGGCGCCACTGATGACTATCCTCCAGCTTCCGACCGCCTATTTCATTCCGAAAGTCGGCTACAAAGGTTTCGTCTTATTCGGCTGGTCGGTCCGTGCGGTGTTGTTGTTCATGCTGGCGATCCTGCCCTTGCTCGTCTTCCTGCCTGGGGCAATCCAGACGCAACTGATGCTGGTTTGTCTATTCCTTTTTAACGTCGTCCGAGGTATTTCCACGGGTGCCTGGCTCCCATGGTTGACGGCGCTCGTTCCGGCAAATGCTCGCGGTGCTTTTCTCCGCTCCGACCAATTCCACATGCAATGCGGAGGAATGCTCGCTATCGCTATCGCAACGATTGTTCTTTGGTCTGGCGGCGAACCATGGCAATTTTCTCTGCTCTTTGTCATTAGCGGGTTGGCCGGAATGTTGAGCCTCCATTTTGTGCGCAAAATTCCGGATATCGAGATTGGCGAACAGGCAAAGTCCTCCGGTCAACCTGTTCCCTGGTTGCAGATATTAAAATATCCTCCTTTTGCCAAGTTGTTGATTTTTAATGTGGTCTACAACTGGGTGGTCGGTGGACTGGCCGCGTTTGTCATCGCCTTTCTGGAGGGGAGGGCAGGATACACCGCGGGGCAGGTTCTGGCCGTTAGCCTTGCCGCGGCGGTAGGTGCGTTCGCCACTGTTCCTTTCTTTGGCCTCATCCTGGAGCGGACGGGTAGCAAGCCCCTTCTAAGGCTCGCCATGTCACTGTATCTCGTCGGTATCCTGTTCTGGGTTTTGATTACTAGCGGGATTCTTCCAGCCCACTACCTTCTCATTGGATTCAACTATCTCATCCTTGGTGTCGCGGGCGGGCTATTTTCGATTGCCAACACGCGGATCGCGATGGACACCATGCCGACGATGGGCCGGAATCACTTTTTTTCCCTTTTCACCGTTTTCGCCTCGTTAAGTCTGGGCCTGGCACCCATTTTTTGGGGTGTCTTTCTCGATATTTTGGGCAGAAAGGAATTTTCGATCGGTTTTTTTCAGGTCAACCGGTACAGCATCTATTTCGTTTTACTTTCGCTGCTCGGAATCGTGACGTTTTTCCTGGCAAAACCGCTGGTCGAAGAGCAGGGCAAACCTTTCGACACAGCAATTCGCGACGTCGTCATTCTGGCGCGGTTGAAGCTTTATGGCCGATTCTTTAACCGATAACATCGCAGACAGTGTTCTCCGACCTGTGCCCAAAAAGATTCGCTTGCCGTTTACCTATTTTCTCGCGCTGCGGTATCTGAAGCCGAAGCGCACGTTTCTTTCGCTGATCACTTTGATCTCGATCATGGGCGTGGTGCTTGGGATCAGCGTCTTGATCATTGTGATCTCGGTGATGACCGGGTTTGAACGCGAGCTCCAGCGGAAGATTGTCGGCTTTGACGCCGACATCCTGATCAGCGGCAACGAAGTCATGAATAACTGGCGGGAGATCCTGGATCGCACCAAAAAAACCGAAGGAGTCGTTGCTGCCGCGCCGTTTGCCCAAGGGCGAGTGATTGTGCAATTTAAGAATCATCGTTCCGTTCCCTGGCTGCGTGGGATCAATCCGGAGCTGGAACAGTCGGTCGCCAATTTGAAGCAATTCCTGGTGGCGGGAGAGTTCGATTTAAGCGGAGACAACGGCATCGTCGGCTCGGAACTGGCCTCTAATCTAGGGATCAACATCGGGGACACGATCGAAATCTACTCGCCGCACGACATGGGAGAACTGCAGAAAACTCTCGATCAGGCCGAGGGCAAGCCGGACAACCATCAAGAGCTGAAGCGGGTGCGCGAGCTTATTCTCCCGATGGAAATTACCGTGACCGGGATGTTTAATTCCGGCCGCTACGCCTATGATTCGGATTACATCCTTGTGCCATTGCATATCATGCAAGAGGCCTACAGCCTGGGTGGCGGTGTACATGGAATTTCGGTTCGGACCAATGACCCGTTTACAGCAGATAAAGTGCGGGACCGCCTCAACCAGTTTCTTCAACCACCTTTCCAAGCGGTCACCTGGATAGATCAGAATCGGGAGCTTTTCGATGCCATCCGGATTGAGCGTACGACCATGTTTTTTGTTTTGATTTTCGTGGTGATCGTCGCTGCCTTTGGAATCATGAGCACGTTGATCACCTCGACTGTGCAAAAGACCCGCGAGATTGGTTTGATGAAAGCGCTCGGAGCGCAAATGAGCCAAATCATGTGGATCTTTCTCGCCCAGGGGATGGTTGTCGGTTTCTTCGGGACTTTAATCGGGCTCACCAGTGGAATCGCTTTGGTCCAATATCGAAACCAGGTGCGCGATTTTCTGGCTGCCACTCTCCATATCGAATTGTTCCCAGCGGCCGTTTACCAGTTTTCGGAGATTCCTGCCGAGATTGTACCGCGAGATGTCTTGGTGATCTGCATCAGTGGCTTTCTGATCTGTTCCATCGCGGCTCTTGTCCCCGCGTATTTTGCGGCCAGGTTGGATCCGGTCAAGGCGTTGAGGTTCGAATAGATTTCATTTTTCCAGCGCTGGGTGGGAACCTAAACCTTGCCGGCGATCAATGTCAGCCGCAACTTCCCGGCTCTACCGCCGGCCGCTCTCGATTCAGCCTAAGCGAAGATCGAGGTCGTCGTTTTCTATTGGCCGACCTTATATATATATAATACCACCCTCCGAAAAAGTTTTGATTACTTCAATATTATATGTTGTATTAGTCGACTTCCGCTATGCGATTTCCGCG
>DATHPI010000384.1:0-7370 GCA_035484035.1 Chthoniobacterales bacterium | reverse complement strand
GCCTCGGCGGCAATCATCCCGCGAAGATCTTCAGGCGAGGTTTCAATCCGAACGAGAATCACAGGCTGACCTTTGTGCGCCAATTCGACCGCATCCTTGGCATTGAAGACGATATGGCCACTGGCCGCGCCCGGACCCGCGGCCAATCCGGTGGCGATCTTCTTAGCTCCCTTAACGCTGTTCCGATCAAAAACTGGAGCTAACAGATGGGAAAGCGAGTCCGCCGGGATGCGGCGGATTGCCTCTTCTTCGTTAATTAAACCTTCCTTGACCATGTCGACTGCGATTCGCAGCGCAGCAAGCCCTGTGCGCTTTCCGTTCCTGGTCTGCAGAATGTACAGTTTGTTATCTTCGATGGTGAATTCCAGATCCTGCATGTCGTGGAAGTGTTTTTCCAGCGTGTCACGAACTTTTAAGAGTTCCCTGTGAGCGACTGGCATCTCGTCCCCGAGTATCGCGACGGGGTGCGGGGTGCGAACGCCCGCGACGACATCCTCACCTTGCGCATTAATCAGGTACTCACCATAAAACACTTTCTCGCCCGTGGCGGGATCGCGCGTGAACGCGACGCCGGTGGCGCTGCTGTCTCCGCGGTTTCCAAACACCATGGTCTGGACATTTACCGCGGTCCCCCACTCGTGCGGAATACCGTATTTGCGGCGGTAGACAATCGCGCGATCGTTGTTCCAGGATCCGAAAACGGCGCCGATCGAACCCCAAAGTTGTTGACGCGGCTCCTGTGGGAACACTTCTCCCGTGCGTTCCTTAATCAGTCCCTTAAACCTTTCCACCAGTGTCCTTAGATGATCAACGTCGAGGTCCGTATCCTGGGTCACGCCAGCCTCATGCTTTACCCCTTCAATCACGGTTTCGAACGGCTCGTGGTCTTCCCCTTCAGATTTCTGCACCCCCATTACCACGTCGCCGTACATCTGCAGGAACCGGCGATAGGAGTCCCAGGCGAACCGAGGATTACCACTCTTCTCCGCCACGGCCTCGACCACTTCGTCGTTCATCCCTAAGTTTAAAATCGTGTCCATCATGCCCGGCATTGAGTCGCGCGCCCCTGACCGGACGGATAGCAGAAGAGGATTTGTCCGATCTCCCAGCCTCTTGCCAACTGATTTCTCAATCTGAGCGAGCGCGCTCTCGACCTGATCGCTCAACCCTTCCGGGTAGGTTTTCTTGTTATCGTAAAAGTAGGTGCAAATTTCCGTGCTGATGGTGAACCCCGGAGGAACCGGCAGGCCTAAGCGAGTCATTTCGGCCAAGTTAGCACCTTTCCCCCCGAGGAGTGGTTTCATTTTCCCGTCGCCATCGGCTGCCCCGTCGCCGAAATAATAAACAAACTTATTGAGTGTTTGTGTCATAAAATAATGATCAGTATCTCTTCAGATTTATTAGCTGCATCGGCCAATGAAGATCAAAAGGGGGATTGCTCGCTGGCGTCTGCCCGAGGTGGTCAGTGTAAGTGTCAGTGTCAGTACGGAAAATCGCCCGATGACTTCTCGACCGGTTCATGAACTGCCGCAACTCTCCCACTGAAACCGTCACGCCGAGGTCCACGCTCATTAGTGCGACTCCTAGCAACTCGCATCATCAATTGCGATCCGCTTCGATCCGGCGCACAATGGCCTGGACAAACTCCTTAGTAGACGCCGTGCCGCCCAAGTCGCCAGTGCACACCTTATCTTCGTTTAACGTTTGATCGATCGCCTTGCGCAGGAGTTGCGCCAGATCGTTCCGGTTGACGTGATCAAGCATCATCGCGGCCGCCAGCAACAAGGCGACCGGATTGGCAACGCCTTTACCCGCAAGATCTGGCGCCGAGCCATGGACCGCCTCAAAAATGGCGGCATCCACCCCGATGTTAGCCGCAGGAGCCATCCCCAATCCCCCCACCAAGCCGGCCATTTCGTCCGACAGAATATCGCCGAAAAGGTTAGTCGTGACGATGACATCGAACTGCCACGGATTGAGCACCAGCTGCATCGCACAGGCATCGACTATCCTGTCTTCCACCTGGAGGCGGCCTTCGTAGTGTTCCCCCATTTCTCGAGCCGTCTCCAAAAAAAGGCCGGTCAGCGCCTTTAAAATGTTAGCCTTGTGGACAATGGTTACTTTCTTCCGGTCGTTGCGAACCGCGTACTCGAATGCATATTCGGCGATCCGCCGGCAGCCTGCGCGGGTGTTCACTCCGGAGCCGATCGCGACTGCATGAGGGTCGTCGCCGAGGGGAATGTAGTGCTCAAAGCCGACGTAGAGACCCTCGAGGTTCTCGCGCACCAGCACCACGTCGATGTCTTCATAGCGCCCTCCACGCAGCACGGTGCGAGCTCGACGTACATTAGCGTACAGTTGAAATTCTTCACGCAATCGCACGTTTGACGAGCGGTAGCCGCCGCCGACGGGGGTGGTCAGTGGTCCCTTGAGTGCTAAGCGGGTGCGTCGGATGCTGTCCAAGGTAATTTGAGGAAGAGGGTCGCCAAGCTCCTTCAAGCCTGACATCCCTGCTTTCTGTGTTTCCCATGCAAATGGGGCATTCAAAGCGTCGAGCACCACGATCGTCGCCTCGACAATTTCGGGACCGATGCCGTCACCGGCAATCAATGTAGCTGGGATTAATTTCTCCGGTGCTAATTGCACTTTTGGTACTCCATATTTAAGGCCGTCCTATGCTTCGTTGAATAACAGTTGAACTGGCTCAGTCGTCTTTTTGGCTAAAAAGGCCTTCCGGACCGCGAGCAATTACCGATCGTGGCCCAAGCAGGTTGAGGGCACGCGGTGTGCTCAGTGCCGGCGCCGCGCGCCCCCCTGTTCCCCCCCGGAGCAGTTCAGTCAAAACCATATTTAATCAGGAGTTCAGGAGTTGCAGGAGTTCAGGAGTTGCAGAATGCGGAGAGCTCAGCCAATTCGGTATTACAATTGATTTTGCAAGGCTTGACATTGGACGCGTTGCTTACCATGAGCTGAACTCCTGAACTCCTGAACTCCTGAACTCCTGAACTCCTGAACTCCTGAACTCCTGAACTCCTGAACTTACTTTTTGCCTCGATGGCGCAAGAGGTCTCCGAGTATCGCGATCAGCACGATCGCACCGACGACGACCCGCGCCCAATAGGCCGAAACGTTCATCAGAGATAATCCGTTCGCGAGCACAGCCGTCAGGAGAGTACCAAAGACGGTTCCGAGAATCGTCCCTTGTCCACCCTTCAGTGAGGTACCGCCTAGGATAGCCGCTGTAATAGCTTTCATGAGCCAGCCCTCGCCCACAGACGGTTGACCTGCATCCATCCGGCTCGCGTACATAATGCCCGCGAGTGCTGCGAACATTCCGGCCAGCGCATAGACGATCAACTCAACCCGAACCACCGGTATGCCTACCAAAACAGCCGCATCCCTATTTCCGCCCATTGCGTAAAGATTGCGTCCGAAACGAGTCTTAGTCAGCACCCACACCAGTACCGCTGCCGCAACTACGAAAAGAAGAACCGGCCCTGGAATACCGAAGATCTGGCCTTGGCCGTATACTGTGAAATTTGGGCCTAATGGGCGGATTGGATAACCTTTGGTGATAACAAGTGTCATCCCGGCAAAGATTTCCCACATGGCCAAAGTCACAATAAACGGATTGAGTTTGAGGAATGAAATGAAGAAACCATTCAAAGATCCGATGAAAAGACCGAAGACCGCGGTAGCGGGAATGACCAGCCAAGGGGGTATGCCAAGACTCTTCAAGAAGAGGCATCCGACAATTGCCGATAGCCCGGCGGCAGCGCCGACGGAAAGGTCAATGCCACCTAAGAGCAACACCAAAGTCTGTCCCAAGGCGACCAGGCCGACGAAGGACGCCTCTCTTATAACCACCGTCAGATTAAAAGGCGTGAGAAAATTCGGTGAAGCGATCGCCAGAATCGCGGACAATAAAATTAGAGCTACCAATACTCCGCTCGCTTCCCATCGGAAAAGCGCCTTGACCATTTCACCAAAAGATCCGGCTTTGGCCTCCGGCTTGTCTGTCGTTGCCGGCGTATCGCCCGCGCCGACTGTGAGATTACTATTTGTACTCATAACTTTGAACTAGCTATTTCTACTTAAGTGACTCGGCCGTTATCATCGATGCGCCGGTATCGTGATCCCGTGGGATGGTCAGACCTTTGTTCATTGCGACCAGGTACCGCAAAGTCCAATAGCCGATATCCCATTGACGTTGGACTTTGGTCACCAGGATCACCCCTTGCTTAACGAACTCCAGCGTCTCGGGAAGATTGTCCATCCCTGCGATTAGGATCTTTCCCTCTTTCCCGGCATTCTTTACGGCCCGCGCCGCCCCGATCGGATTGCTGGCGTTGCAGCACAAGATGCCATCGATTTCCGGATGCGCCTGCAAAGCAGTCTCGGTCACAGAAATAGCCTGCTCGAGATTGTCATTGTCGGCTCCCTCAAAGACGACTTTGAGGTTGCGATATTCTGCTAACGCTTTTTTGAAGCCTTCGACGCGGCCCGTGTGCTCAGGAGCCGTCGGGCTTCCCGACAGAATGGCCACGTTGCCTGCCCCACCCAGTTTTTCCGCCAGGTATTTCGCAAGATCGTACCCGTCCGCAACGTCGTCATGCCGGCCGACAAAGGGATACTTGGGCCCGGCAAAAGCGCCGAAGGTCAGGACATTTATCTTAGCCTCCAGAGCCTGGTTCAATAACTGTGCGTTCCTGGCCGGATCCAATGCTGCGACACAAAGCCCGTCGGGCTGACGGGAGATTGCGTATTCGATCTTCCGGCTTTCCTCGTCGACGTCGGCTTGAGACGGTGCATCCCAGAGATAATCGACCTCGATTCCTTCCTTCCTTACCTCCTCGATACCATACTCTATCCCTGCCCTAACTTCATCATACCAAGGGTGTGTCAATTTTGGAATATAGACGAAGGTCAGTTTCTTCGTTACCGGTCTAACGAATGTTCGCTGGAGATCTTCCTTCAAACTCATCGCGATGCCTAACAGGCCTTCTTGCGTTGCCTCGTCCGCATCAACTACTCCCTTAATATTACCTAGATGCATCACCATGATTCGATCCGACACCTCAAGCACTTCCTCCATCTCCGAGGAAATGTAGATGATGGACAAACCTTCCTTGGTCAGCTCCCGCAAAAAAGATTGGATCTCGAATTTTGCTCTGACATCGATGCCCCTGGTAGGTTCATCGAGAATCAGGATTTGACATTTCTTCAACAGCCAACGCGCGATGATGACTTTTTGCTGATTACCGCCGCTCAAGTTTTTGATAGGCGTCTCGGTGCGGGACGTCTTAATGCCAATCCGCTGAATATACTCCTTCGTGCTATCAACCATTTGACGCCGATTTAAACCAAATAGTTGTTTGAAGCTGGCGAAAGCGGCAATGCAAAGATTTTCCCGCACGCTCAAAATGGGAAAAATTCCTTCTTTTTTTCGCTCCTCTGGAAGGTAAACTAAGCCGTTATTGATCGCATCGGCAGGACCACGATGAACCACTTCCCGTCCGTCAATGGAAATCTGACCTCGATCCGCCTTAGTCAGGCCGAAAAGGCACTTTCCGACTTCCGTCCGACCGGATCCAATCAAACCCGATACCCCGAGAATCTCGCCGCGCCTCAGTTCAAAACTGACCCCGTCAAACTCGCGTTTTCGGGCGAGGTCTTGCACCTTTAAAACGATTTCACTTGGATTCCCCCTTCTTCCGCCGGCTCTCAGATTAGACTTGCTGAATTTTCGTCCCGCCATGTGCCCGACCATCTCGTCTTTATTCGTCCGACGCGGATCGAGCTCAGTGATGTAGGCGCCGTCTCGGAGCACCGAAATTCGATCTCCATATTCGAGTATTTCGTCCAGACGGTGTGAGATATAGAAAATGGCGCCGCCTCGTTCTCGAAAACGTGAGATGAATTGGAAGAGACTCTTGGCTTCGCGATCGGTGAGGGCCGCCGTTGGCTCATCAAAGATCAAGATATCGGCACGGGTCGCCGCCGCCCTGGTGATCTGGACCAATTGCTGAGCCGCCGCACTGAGATCTCCAACTTTGCTCTTCGGATCAATTCTGTCGTCGATCTCAGCAAGATGTTCCTCTGCCACCCGCCGAGTCGCCTTCTGATCGATACCGATCGGTCCGGCAATTTGGTTCCCAAGCACGATGTTTTCCGCGACCGACAACTGCGGGCACAGATTCAACTCCTGGGGCGCCATGGCGATGCCGGCACGATGGGCGTCCATTGGGGAGCGGAAGTGGAGCACTTTGCCATCTCGCGCAAGCTCACCATCGGTTGGCTGCAGCTTGCCACAAATAATGTTCATCAGCGTGCTTTTACCCGCTCCATTCTCACCGATGATCGAATGCACTTCTCCGGCGCGAACGTTCAAACTGACATTTTTGAGGGCGTGCGTACCCAAAAAATTCTTGGAAATGTTACGCACCTCGAAAAACAACTTATCTTTGCTTTGCGACTCCTGCATATTCGTCGTTTGATTTGATTCACTTTGCGTTCGCGCCGGCCAATTTTTTCCTTGCGAGGCCGGATGCCCCGGCTCGGACGGAGCCTCGCCCTACCTGGAGCCTCGCCCTACCGGAACCAACTCCGTCAGGGAACTACTTTGCCGCGGTCTTGCCTTTCAGTGACTCGGCAGTTACCAACAAACAACCGGTGTCGTGATCCTGAGGTATGGTCTGGCCCCTGTTCAATGCGACAAGATAGACCAGTGTCCAATACCCGATCTCCCACTGGCGCTGCGCCATGGTGCACAGAATTGTCCCATCCTTCACAAAGTCCAGAGTCTCGGGAAGATTATCGAATCCACCAATCAGGATCTTTCCTGCTTTGCCGGCATTCTTAACCGCTCGCGCCGCCCCGATCGGGTTGCTGGCGTTGCAGCACAAAATCGCGTTGAGATCAGGATGTGCCTGCAAAGCACTCTCAGTGACCGACACAGCTTGTTCGAGGTTATCATTGTCGGGCTGCTCAAAGACGATTTTTACATTTGGGCACTCCGCGATCGCTTTCTTGAATCCCTGGACGCGCCCTTGGTGTTCGGGAGAGGTCAGGCTTCCCAACAGAATGGCCACATTGCCCTTCTTGCCCATTTTTTCCATCACGTACTTCCCACAAAGGTATCCATCATCAACGTCCTTGTTTCGGCCGACAAAGGGGTATTTGGGGCCACCCGATGCGTTGAAAGTAATGACATTGAGGCCCGCACCAAGGGCCTCGTCCAGCATCTGGGAGTTGGTAGCCGGATCCAAACACGAAACGGCCAAGCCATCGGGTTTGCGGGAAATAGCGGATTCAATTTTCTTGTTCTCTTCATCGACATCGGCCTGGGCTGGCGCATCCCAGATGTACTC
>DATHPI010000383.1:0-4007 GCA_035484035.1 Chthoniobacterales bacterium | reverse complement strand
CGGGGACAAATATTTGAAATCAGTCTGGATGGAATTCTGAAAGTAAGCGAAGCGTCCACGCTTTGCCTCCGGCGTTCAGAGTATAAGGCGAAGTTTGACGCCCTGATTTTCACCATCTACGACTGCGGGTTCTACCCCAGATGCTCAAAGGAGTTCGCCAATTCCGGCAAGGCAAGGTTTCAGGACATCTGCGGATTGGTTCGCGACTCTTCCGCAGCTGTATCGTGACGCAAACACCCCATCAGCCAATCATTTCAGCCTTGCCCATTCCCCTCCTTGCCCACCGGAAAACGCAAAGCCGGATGCTCCGCATACTTGCAATTTCGCTTTTTTCTGTCATCAAGGTTCAGCGTGAACCCAGTCAATCGCCGCCCGCCGCCACTTTTCAAGAGCGACCGCCGAACGCCGAACGCTGAACGCCGAACGCTGAACGCTGAACGTCCTCTGGTTGTCGCTCTTTGCATCGCCACTTGCGCCCTGACTGGTTGCAATAACCGGACCCGGGATGCCGTTCGATGGGATCAGATTGCTGAAGCGCAAAGGACCGTTCAAAATGTTCAGCCTTGGTCTGAGGCAAGAAGGCCCTGGGCAAACGTGCAGTATCACACCGGGACCGCCTGGTAGCAGCAGGTAACCTGTCGGCGAAACAGAAGGCCCACCGGCCCCAGACGCCACAGATCAATGACAGCGATGATAACAGAAAATGTCGAATTCCGGAGTTTCCCGAATCGTTTCTGAGATCACGAACTGGGACTCGAATTCCGGAAAATAGGCGTCTCCTTCGTATTCTTCCTTCACGATGGTCAGATAGATCGTTTCGCAGCGACCCAGCAATGCTCCGTAAATCTCCGCGCCCCCCATGACGAATATTTCTTTCCCATCCGCTTCGTAGAGAGCCGGGTCGAAAGCCTGCAAATCGCGGATCAACTCGACACCCGCGAAGTTTCCGGTGCGAGTGACGACCAGATTGCGGCGACCGGGCAACGGTTTGCCAATCGACTCGAACGTTTTGCGACCCATCAGGATGGAGTGACCCATAGTCACCTCTTTGAACCATTTTTGCTCGCCTCGGAGACGCCAGGGAATCTGGTTATCTTTTCCAATCACCCGTTTCCGGGTCATCGCCACGATCGCTTTCATTCTGAAGCAGAAGTCAGGAGTCAGAATTTACAGAATGGGTTAAGGCATTCGGTATTTGCGGACGGTTCGGCGGCACAGCAATTCGCGCTCGGAAGGGTTTCAAGAAATTCTTGGTCAATTCAACCGAAAGGTTTCAATATTCACCCAGACCATCAAACCTTTTCCACGAACCTTCGATCTCCTGCAACTCCTGAACTCCTGCAACTCCTGAATTCTGAATTTAGACCGCAATCGGCGCTTTGATCGCCGGATACGGGTTGTACCCAATAAGTTGAATATCTTCGTACCGAAAATCAGGCAGCCTATCCGGCACGCGATTAAAGCGCAAAATTGGCAGAGAGCGTGGAGAGCGGTTCAACTGCTCCTCCACTTGGACGAGATGATTCCGGTAGATATGGATATCGCCGAAGGTATGAACAAATTCCCCGACCGATAACCGGCAAACCGCCGCCACCATCTCCGTCAGCAAGGCGTAGGAGGCAATGTTAAAGGGGACCCCCAGGAACAGATCGGCGCTCCGTTGATAAAGTTGGCAGCTCAATTTTCCATCCTGCACGTAAAATTGGAACATCGCGTGACAGGGGGGCAACGCCATCTCGCCCAGCTCCCCTGGATTCCAGGCGGTGACCATCAACCGCCGGCTGTCTGGGTTATTCCGAATATCCCGGATCAATTGCTCCATTTGGTTGATCGAGCGGCCATCAGGAGCCCGCCAATCACACCATTGCGCCCCGTAAATCCGTCCAAGATCCCCTTTCTCATCGGCCCATTCGTCCCAGATCGTCACCCCATGATCGTTAAGGAACCGGACATTTGTCTCGCCGCGCAAGAACCAAAGAAGCTCGAAGGCAATCGACTTGAAATGGACACGTTTGGTGGTCAGCAGCGGGAAACCTCTGGCCAGATCGAATCGAGCTTGGGCGCCGAAATAGGAGATCGTGCCCACGCCGGTCCGGTCTTCTTTGGGTTTGCCTTTTTCGAGAACTAAGCGAAGCAAATCGTGGTACTCTTTCACGCGGAAAAGGAATGATCACCGGATTACAGATCCCAGGCAAGGCCGGAAGGCAAACTTCTTGGTCGAGGATGGGTAAAATGGCAACTGCTAATTTAGAATCCTAGAACGATGCATTCGGAACATCCATCTGGGCTTGTGGATACCCAGAACCAACCCGATCACCGGGAACTGGCTATCGATCGGGTCGGGGTTACGAATCTCCGATTTCCGATCCAGATCAGAGACAAAGCGCATTCCTCGCAAAATACGGTGGCTACGGTTTCCCTGACGGTGGATTTGCCGCACCACTTCAAGGGAACTCACATGAGCCGGTTTATCGAAGTTCTGAACGAACACGGCTCGGTGATCCACGTGGATAATATCAAGGTGATCTTGCAGCACCTACAAACGCGGCTCAACTCTCAACACGCGCACGTGGAGTTCGAATTCCCATTTTTTATTGAGAAGCGCGCGCCGATCACCGGCGCGGTCGGTTTAATGGATTATTCGATTAAGCTGGCGGCCGCAGCTACCCACGATGACAGGGATTTCGTCGTAACGGTGACTGTTCCGGTCACCACACTCTGCCCATGTTCGAAGGCGATCAGTCGCTATGGGGCACACAATCAAAGGAGCAAGGTGACATTTGCAGTGCGTTTTAACACGCCCATCTGGATTGAAGATCTCATTCAAATGGTGGAGTCTGCTGCCAGCTCCGAGCTGTACAGCTTACTGAAGAGGCCGGACGAAAAAGCGGTCACGGAGCGTGCCTACGAGCGTCCGGTGTTTGTCGAAGATCTCGTCCGTAATATCGCTGCCATGGCCAATGAAGACAGCCGGATAGAATGGTATCGGGTCGAGGCGGAGAACTATGAATCGATCCATAACCACAACGCATACGCAATGATCGAAAAGGGATGAGGCGTCGTGGCGATCTCCCTCGCGGTGGCTCGCCCTTGAGGCTTTTCAGTTGCAGCCGGGAGAATTGAGAATACTTTCATTCCCTCGTTTCCTGATGGGTTGGTAGCTCAATGGTAGAGCAGCGCCCTTTTAAGGCGTTGGTTGTGGGTTCGAGCCCCACCCAACCCAAAACTGCTATTTGGCTTCGAAAGTCCGCTGAGCCGCTATTGGAGCCATTCGGCGGACGGTGGAGCACAATCCGATGAGCCATTTCTTCCCGTTGTTTGGTGGTGTTTGTTGCTCTTTTTCTGGGTCACTTTGGCCGATTTGACCTTTCTGACTCCTGTTTGGTGTACTTCTCCGTACTTCATGACCCTTTTGGCCAGTTCAATCTAAGTCAGAAGCTTTAATGCACGGTTTGATGTCTTCCCGGTCACAGTGGTTTTCCCTACGTGTGCGCAAAGAGTTTCAGAACATTCCACCGCGTTTTACTTTCTTTTGCACCTTGGCTGCATTATGCAGGAGCCTAGTTTGTACTAGGTTTCAGGTTTCGACCATGGATCATGATCACCGTCCAGCCGCGTTCGACCATGCTGGCTTTGATGCGACGCGTTGGAGCCTCGTGCTCGAAGCGGCCCAAGGTCGCGCCGAAGCGGGACCCGAGGCGCTCGCTACGCTCTGCGAACGCTATTGGCCGCCATTGTACGCCTTCGCTCGTCATCGCGGGTTCAGCCCGGAAGACGCCCAGGACCTTGTGCAGGGTTTCTTCGAACACTTGATCGAAAGCCAAGCGCTGAGCGCAGTCGACCAAGCGAAGGGCCGCTTCCGTTCGTTCCTGTTAGCTTCCTTTCAAAACTTTGCCGGCATGGAGCGCCGGCGTGCAGACACCGAAAAGCGAGGTGGCCGCGCCCAGGTGATTCGGATCGACTGGCAAGATGCCGAGGGCAGGATCGCCTTTGAGCCAAAAGACCCG
>DATHPI010000382.1:0-4386 GCA_035484035.1 Chthoniobacterales bacterium | reverse complement strand
ATCCCCTCGTTCCTGAAGTTGCGATTCAATTCGAAGACTTTCGGAAAGCCGCCGACCAAGAGACGTTTCAGATATAGTTCCGGCGCGATCCGGAGATAGAGATCCAAGTCCAGCGCCTTGTGATGAGTCTTGAAAGGTTGGGCTGCTGCCCCGCCGGCAATCGCCTGCATCATCGGGGTCTCCACTTCCAGAAATCCCCGCTCATTTAAGTATTGTCGGATTTCGCGAATGATCCGGCTCCTCGCGAGGAAGATGTCCCTTGAAGTTGGATTTGCGATCAAATCCAGGTAACGCTGGCGGTTGCGAATCTCGATGTCGCTGACCCCGTGCCATTTGTCGGGCAACGGACGCAACGTCTTCGACAGAATTTGAAATTTATCGACCCGAATCGTCGGTTCGCCACTCTTGGTGACAAAGCAACCCCCTTCGACTCCCAGGAAATCGCCAATATCCAAATTCTGAAAAATCCCCGCTTGATCAACCGCCAGTTCCTTCAGGTTGATGTAGACCTGGATTCGACCGCTCACATCGCTGAGGTCAAGGAATTGGCTCTTGCCCATGTTTCGGTGCGCCGTGATCCGACCCGCCACGCGGACCCGCGCGCCCTGCTCGAAAGCCTGTCTGACCTCACCGACGGTGCCGGAGACATCGAAACGCTCTCCGAAGGGGTCCACTTTCTGCCCAAGCAGTTGCTCCAGCTTTTGTCGGCGGACCGCCAGAAGATCGTTTTCTTCCATGATTCTAAATCAGGAGCCAGGAGTTGCAGGAGTTCAGGCGTTGCAGAAGGAGCTTCGGAAGCCGGTGCGAGCGATTAAGAAAAGGAAATCAGAGTCCATTCTGCAACTCCTGAACTCCTGCAACTCCTGGCTCCTGAACAATTATCCTTCAAACTTCCCGTGCCGCTCGTCTATGATGATGTCCCGATAGGTCTTTCCCGAGGGGATCATTGGCATGACGTGTTCAGTGAATGGGGTCATGACATCGAGAACATAGCATTCGTCCGAATCCAACATACGCTGCAGCGCGTCTCGCAAATCTTTCTTTTCGATCACGCGCTCGCACTTGACGCCGAAACCGCGGCAGAGCTCCACATAGTCGGGATAAATTCGCTCCCTGTCTCGCGGATCACCCAAAAAGGTGTGACCCCGATTGCTATTGTAGAAGCGATCTTCCCACTGAACCACCATGCCAAGGTGCTGGTTATT
The DNA here is from genome assembly GCA_035484035.1 of Chthoniobacterales bacterium. Taxonomy (GTDB): domain Bacteria; phylum Verrucomicrobiota; class Verrucomicrobiia; order Chthoniobacterales; family JAFAMB01; genus JAFAMB01. The sequence continues at coordinate 3,181 of DATHPI010000382.1, read as the reverse complement.
GATAATGATAACCTTTGCAGCAATCCCTTCCACGTGAGCGCAAGCCAGCTCCTGGACGTTCATCAAAAACGAACCGTCACCGTCGATGTCGATAACCTGGCGATCGGGAAAAGCCACTTTCGCTCCCAGGGAAGCTGGGAAGCCGAATCCCATCGCACCAAGCCCGGCCGAGGTCAGAAACTGACGCGGATGGGTAAAGTCATAATATTGACCTGCCCACATCTGATGCTGTCCAACGCCGGTCGCAATGATCGCTTCCCCGTTTGTCAGTTCATGCAGAAGCCGGATCACATGCTGCGGTAAAATTGCTTCGTCCGTGTCCTTGAAATCCAACGGATAACGTTCTTTCCATTGGTAGATTTTCTCGAGCCAGTCGGGAAAAAGATTGAACTCCTTGGAAACGCGCTGATAGCCACCGGCGGCCAACAAGCGATTCAACTCGCCGAGGGCGTATTTGATATCGCTGAGAACTGGTAATTTGACGACCTTGTTCTTGTTCAGTTCTGAAAAGTCGATGTCGACGTGGACAATGGTGCCGTGCTCCGCAAATTTTTCGACCTTGCCGGTGACCCGGTCGTCAAAACGAACACCCAAGGCCAGCAAAAGATCTGATTCATTGACAGCGCAGTTGGCGTAAACCGTTCCGTGCATGCCAAGCCATTTAAGGGACAACGGGTGGCCTTCCGGAAAACCGCCGATTCCCATGAGAGTAGTCGCCACTGGGATCTGGCTTCGCTCGGCAAATTCGAGCAGTTCGTCTGATGCATTCCCAGAAATGATCCCGCCTCCGGCGTAAATCATTGGCCTTTTCGCCGACTTGATCAGTCCGATGATTTCATTTAATGCCACTGGGTCCGCCTTGGGCGGCAGCTGGTATCCCCGCAAAGCCAGTTCGCTAGGGAAAATCGGCTGGGCCATTTGGTTCTGAATATTCTTCGGAATGTCGATGAGCACCGGCCCGGGCCGACCCGTCTGAGCGATGTAAAATGCTTCCTTCACCACGCGCGGAATTTCGTGGATATCCATGACCAGATAGCTGTGCTTCACCAGCGGCAATGTCATCCCAAAGACGTCCGTTTCCTGGAAGGCGCCTTTTCCAATCATTTCCTGCGGGACTTGGCCAGTAATCGCGACGAGCGGAATCGAATCCATAAAGGCGTCCGCAATCCCCGTGACCAGGTTGGTCGCTCCGGGACCGGAAGTAGCCATACAAACCCCCGCCTTGCCGGTAGCCCGTGCGTACCCCTCGGCGGCGAAGCTTCCACCCTGCTCATGGCGGGGAAGGATGGTCCGGATTTTGGTCGACCGCGTCAGTGCCTGATGGATCGGCATGCTTGCGCCGCCCGGATAAGCGAAGATCACCTCTACGCCCTCTCGCTCCATAGCGGCGACGAGAATCTCGGCGCCATTCATCGTTTCGCCTCGTGAAGAGGCCTGACGTATTGTGGCGGGTTCGTTGGCAACAGAGGTTTTCATAAAAAGTCGATTATTATAAGGGGTGCAGCCCCAGTGATCAATGCTTGCTTAACGGCAAAGAGCGAAAATCGGCCCACCGGCTCGCTTCAAAAGTGGCTACCAGATTCGTTGAATGTACAATAGATCTTATGATGACGCGACGCGAAGTAATCAAAGCTGTTGCCCTGACGGCCGGTGCCTTAGCAGTGAATACCCCCTTTCTCCGAGGGGCAGCTGCTGATTCGAGTGCCAGTACCTCGGTATACCCCTTCAAACTACCCGAACTCGGTTATCCGTACGACGCGCTCGAACCGTACATCGACGCGCAGACCATGCAGATCCATCATGACAAACACAATGGCGCCTACGTAGAAAACCTGAATAAGGCACTCGCGCAAGCGCCGGAAACCGTTCAGAAAATGTCGTTGGAGGAGTTATTGCTGAACCTGGACAAAGTTCCTGAGAATATCCGTACCGCCGTCCGCAACAACGGAGGCGGCCAATACAATCATTCCTTTTTCTGGAAAATCCTGAAGAAGAATGAGGGAGGCAAACCGGGCGGCGAACTCGCCAAGGCAATCGACGAAACCTTTGGAGATTACCCGGCATTTCAGTCGAAATTCGGTGAAGCGGCCACGAAAGTCTTCGGCAGCGGCTGGGCCTGGCTAGTTACCGACGGCAAAAAACTATCGATCAGCACGACGCCCAACCAGGACAGTACGATCTCGAAACCGAACGACAAGGAAATTCCGATCGTGGGCATCGACGTCTGGGAACACGCTTATTATTTAAAATACCAGAATCGTCGGCCGGAATACGTGAAAGCGTTCTGGAACGTAATCAACTGGGATTACGCGGGTGAGCAGTATGCCGCCGCCTCGAAAGGGTGAGGCGTTCGGCGTTCTCAATGTATGCGAAGCGTCCCCGCTTTGCGCTTTTGATCCCGGAAGAACCACGGGCAAAGCTGAACGCTATCCTGACGACCGCATGTGCTAATTAGACGCTTCACGCTAAACGCCGAGCGCCAAACGTGAAGAAGCAAAGCGGGACGCTTCGCATACCACCACAAACGCCAATGCGCCTTTTTGATCTGAATCCACAACAACTCGAAGCGGTCAGGGCAACGCGCGGACCTGTTTTGATCTTGGCGGGTGCAGGCACTGGAAAAACCCGGGTGATCACAGCCCGGATTTCTTACCTCTTGAGCGAAGGAGTCCCTGCAAGCAGGCTTCTGGCCGTCACCTTTACTAACAAGGCCGCCAACGAAATGCGCAATCGCGTCGGCGCCCTGCCGGAAAACGTCAAGGGTTCCAAGCTCACCATCTGCACTTTTCATTCGTTGTGCGTACGTATCCTTCGGCAGGATATCGACAAACTAGGGTACAAGACTAACTTTTCTATCTACGACGAATCCGACCAATTAGGGCTCATCCGAAAGATAGTGACCCGGTTAGCCGCCGCGACGGAGAAATTGGATCCCCAGCTAGCGAAGAACTTTATTAGCAAAGCAAAGAATCAACGCCGGAAAATCCTTCCTTCCGAACAGACTTTGGAATCAGCTGTCTTCCTGCGCTACCAGGAAGAGTTGAAGACGTTCAACGCGGTGGACTTTGATGATCTTCTCATCCTGGCCGTACAATTGTTAGACGAATTTCCGGAGGTCAGGAACAAATGGGCAAATCGATTCGAGTTTATCATGGTGGACGAATTTCAGGACACCAATCGC
>DATHPI010000381.1:0-7814 GCA_035484035.1 Chthoniobacterales bacterium | reverse complement strand
CATTTTCATGGGTCTGACCCATCTTCAGCCGCAAACCGAATCGAAACGAAGATCATGGTGCACCAACCTGCGCCGTTCCCTGGCGAACAATAATCCCGTTCCAGAGACAATTGCATGTTGCAAGATAATACCCGAGGAAGTTAAGTTTCGGAACACAAATTCCCGGCGACGGTTTCCTTCGTCGTCACTGCGAGCTACCAGTGCTCCAAATTATCCGAGCTCCGCGTTGCGGAATATATGACGCAGCGAATTTCGGAAGGTGCCCCACTATCGAGAGAACTGCTCCCGGGGGCGCTAGTGCGCAAACGTAGGGTCAATCACGCGGGGTTGCACCAATTGTTTGCGGCTGAAGACTAGCAATTGCCCGTGTCAACGCCGTGGCGCGGTTTGAAGCGTGCCGGATCTCCTCGGTGTATTTTTGTAGCGGACTATCCGGGGCGAGCGCGGACGTAAGCAAATCGCTGTAACCGAGTATAACCGCTAGAATATTGTTAAAGTCATGTGCCATGCCGCTGGTTAACTGGCTGATCACTTCCATTTTTTGCGACTCGATAGCCTGCGCCTCCAGGCCGCGGCGCTCAGAACGTTCTTCGACTTCGTGCATGGCGCGGCGCACCGCCGGAGCCAGCCAGGAGAGACGCCCTTTTGGTATCCAGTCGGTCACGCCAGTCTCCAGCGAGTCGGCAATTAATTAACTCTTCGTCCAGCGACCCGAAAACGAGAATCAAAGGAATTGTTGGCCAACGGCTTCGCAGCACTTCCGACACGGACAACCTATCACCCACAGACAGCGAGAAATTAGAGAGGACTAGGTCTATGCCTCCGCGTTCGAGTGCCGAAACAAGATCGTCATGTGTTTGGATACGCCTGATTGCACAATTTACTCCCTGGCTTTCCAGGGCCAGCCGGACATGCTCTGCGTCGCTAAGGTCATCTTTCAGATGTAGGATGCGGAGTGGAGATTTCATCTTTGTCGTTGCTTCGCTGGGCCTGATGAACCGGGTAAATTGAAGATCTTTCTGGCCCGGTGGCGATTCCTCGGACGCAATGCGCCCGGACTTTCAGGATCGGGGTGCCGTTTCGTTTCGGATAGGTGGCTGATGACAGACCAGTTATGGTCACTGTCGACACTAGAAACAGCTGGATCCCTCCGCTGCCACGACAAAGAGCAAAGTTTGATTTTGGCTTACCACCAAAGATGAAAGCATGGAAATCAAAGCCTCGGTCAATTGGTTTTTATTTCTGCGATGCTGGTCGTTTGGCCACGTTGATATGATGATGTAGATAATAAAAAATTCAGTAAGCATAGAAATTATTGACCAAGGCAAGGCTTTGGAATACGCTTCGTTCCGCTCATGGAACGGCTCTCTTTCATTCTCTACACGGCAGGCAATTCGCCCAACTCTGTTCAAGCGGTCTCAAACTTGCAGGAAATGTGCTCAATTCACTTTCCAGACCACCATCGGATTGAAATTGTCGATCTCTCACGAGATCCACAACGCGGACTGACTGACGGAATCATGGTGACCCCAACCCTTATGAAGGTCGATCCAGACCCGATCCAAATGATCATGGGAAACCTGAGTGATATTCCGCGGGTGCTCCGTGCCATCAGTTGGAACGGTGCGATCAAATGTGTAGTCGGTGGCTACGATGCCAACGCCAACGGGGCCCGGCTAGACGAGAAAAGACCCGCCGATCAAAGTTAAAACTCCCCATGAATGATTCCGCAGAAAATCCGCCACTCGAAATTCCAAAGGCTCGAACCGGCATCGAAGGTTTCGACGAGGTTAGCCGAGGAGGTCTTCCTCGCGGCAGCGTGACTTTGGTCACTGGAGGAGCTGGCTCCGGAAAAACCGTGTTTGGGCTGCAGACGCTGGTCGGAGGTGCCAGCCTGTTCGATGAACCGGGGCTTTTCGTCGCATTTGAGGAAAATTCTCGAAAAATCCGCGCCAATGCTGCCAGCTTCGGATGGCCGTCGAGTGGATGGGAAATTCTGGACGCCATGCCTCCTTCAGATGTGGTTTCGATCGGCGAATTTGATCTTTCGGGCTTATTGGCCGTCTTGTCAGCCAAAGTGCGAGCAATGAAGGCACGACGCATCGTCTTCGACTCGCTGGACGTTCTCTTAAATCTTCTGCCTGGGGTGGCGGAAAGAAGGCGGGAAATTAACCGGTTGCATGCTTGGCTCCATGCCGACGAATTAACCGCGATCATTACCGCGAAGCTCGATTGGGTGGAGTATGCCTTGCCTTTGGAGGACAAGGCTCTTCAATACTTGCCTTTTATCGTGGACTGCGTCGTCGCGTTGACGCATGACGCAGAACATGGATTTTCGCGACGGCGGCTTCGGATCATCAAGTACCGCGGGTCAAACTTTTTTGAAAACGATACTCCTTTTGTCATTGGTCCCCGGGGGCTGGACTTGCTCACCGCTGTCCCACTTATAAATTCTTTCGCTCCTTCAAACGACAAGGTCTCTACTGGCGTTCACGCCTTGGATGAGATGCTCTACGGAGGGTTTTTGCGCGGTTCTACCACGATGATCACGGGTATCCCCGGGACAGCCAAGACAACGCTGGCCGGCGCATTTGTGGAGGCTGCGGCGAAGCGAGGCGAGCACGCATTGTTCGTCACCTTTGATGAAGGCGGGGAAGAGATCGTGCGGAACCTCCGCTCGGTGTCCATTGACCTTCAGACCCACGTTGATAAGGGGCTCCTGCAGATGCATTCCGACAATGCGGTAGCCTTGGGAGCCGAGGAACTCTTTCATCGTATTAAGGCACTTGTTATGTGCCACCAAGCTACCTGTCTTGTAATTGACCCTTTTACAGCCTTTTCAAGCGCGGGAAGCTTGGCCGATACCCAGGCAATCGCTGCACGGTTAGTCCGGTGGGTGAAAAGCAAGGGGATCACTCTAGTTTGCACGAGTCTGCCTACACCGGGCGAGGTGGGATTCTCAGGCACAGTTTTAAAGATTACTACCGTAGCGGATACGTGGATCTATCTGAGCTTCTCAGACAGTGGAGAGCGGAACCGTGGTCTGACGATCCTTAAGTCGCGGGGCACCAATCACTCCAACCAATTGCGCGAACTAATCCTTTCCTCCTCGGGAATTTCGATCGCAGATCCGTATACAGCGGGAGGAGTCGTATTAATGGGCACTCTGCGATGGCAGAAGGAGCGAGCCGAGGCCGAAGAGCGGGAGCGCTTGACCTCCGAATTCGAGCGCCAAGCTGCTGCCGTTGATGATGAGCTTGAAAGGTTGGAGACCACCGTGCGAACGCTCCAAGATAGCATCGTCGAAAAACGATTGGCCAGAGGTCTAAGACATAGCGCAGAGCTTCTCAGGCGTCAAGAGGAAGCTAATCGCCAGTCCGGCATGATCCGGTTACGTCAATCTGGGGAACTTGGATCTTCTGAGGAAAGCCGTCCCCGAGTGACGCCAAAATTGGAGTCGGAGGACACTGACACTTCCCCAGGCCGCCGCTCGCTTGCGCAGTAAGTAAAGCATCCCGCTTTCTACCCTTTTCGATCCGCTGAGTCTTATCAGTCGAGATCGGGTGCACTAAGGACCGGCAGGAACTCGGGAGCAACTAGCACTTTGATGCTGCGAGCGACCCCGGGCTTTCGGTGAATCAGGCCCGTTCGTTCGAGGGTGAGTACCATTTGATGAACGGAAGGCGGACTGACGCTAAAGTGCCGTTGCAGGTCAATTTCGGCGGGAGGCGTCCGAGCACGTGGGTGTAAGCATAGATGAAGGCCAAATACTGCCTTTGCTTGGGCGTAAAGTTTGGCGCTGTAGGCTGAGGCGACATCGGCCACTCAAGTAGACAGTCTTCGATTCTAATTAAAAGCCCACCAGACTAACCATCCGGAAAAGGCCATCACCGCCAAGACAACCGCCACACCCAATGCTTTGATCCGCGTTTCGTAACCGCGGGGCGACTTCATTTTCCCGTCCTTCACTGGAGTCAAGGTTATCATTTCGACCGATCCATCGACTTTCACGCCTTCACCTTTACTAAAGGGCATTGCTGCCCGACAGCAGTAAGACTGGATGCCGAGAAGCAAATACCTCCTTAATCATGGAAATAATAGAAAATACAAAGGAGTTATCGCGTCGCTGACCACTTCGCAGATCGCCCAACATTCAGGCTACTGCGCCTCCCGTTCTCGCCGCGCTGGCATCGGCGGCTACAGTTTTAAGACGGACTTACTTCGTTTCCGCAGGAGGCACGGATGGATTGGACTGCTGGAGCTTGCGTTGCTTCTTCTCTTCCTTCTTGGCCTTTTTTTCCAGGTCTCTTTTCCGCTTTTCGAACTGATAGTTTGGTTTTGGCAATTTGTGATCCTCTTCCTAGTGTGATTGGTGGGGAGACAAGCTGAGGCGCATTGGTCAAACAGGCAACCCCAAAGTTGGTCAGTTCAAGGTTGCTGTCTGCGATCGATGCCCAGAAGCGGATTCTTTGCTGATCCGATGCAAGTTGGATGTTGATAGAAGTCCTCCCTGCCTGGCAAACGCAAGTCCCTCGAAATGAAATTCAACCTCCCACCCAGATCCGGTCACGGTCTTTTATCGCCGCTGCCCATTCTGCTGCTCACAGTCTTCATCGACATGGTGGGTTTTGGCATCGTTGTCCCCGTGCTCCCGTTGTATACGGAACGATACGGTGCTTCGCCGCTGACGATTGGGATGTTGTTGGCAGTCTACTCGGGCATGGGATTCATCTTCTCCCCTCTGGTGGGCGCGCTCTCCGATCGGTTCGGTCGACGATCAATCCTGCTCTTGAGCACCGTTGGTCAAGCGACCGGTTTTTTCATCATGGGAGCGGCCAACGCGCTTCTTTGGCTTTTCGTTGCCCGAATCATTGACGGAATTTTCGGAGCCAACGTTTCCACTACTCAGGCCTACGTGGCCGACGTCACCCCGCCTGAAGATCGTTCGCGAGCGCTGGGATTGCTTGGCGCGGCTTTCGGGGTCGGGTTCATCTGTGGACCCCTCACCGGCGGTCTCTTAAGCCAAATCTCGCTTTCTGCGCCCTTTTATTTCGCAGGCGGACTCGCGGCGGTCAACGCGGTGCTGATTTTCTTTATCTTGCCTGAAAGCCTGCCGGCACGAGAGAGCTCACGACCCGATCGGGAGACTTTCGCAGCCTTGTTCCGACAAGGTTCGGGTTCAGTGCTCGTACCGCTGACGGTGGCCTACTTTTTCATGATGATCGGATTTTCGATGGTGACGGCCTTTTTCGCGATCTTTACGGAAGACCGCTTTGGCTACAACGCCAGCGCAAATAGTTATATCTTCGCTTCCATTGGAGCGATTGGTGTGATCGTCCAGGGCGTCTTGATTGGACCTTTGGTGAAAAATTTTACGGAGAAAAGAGTCGCACTCATCGGCTTGGGATTTCTGGCGTGCAGCGCGTTCGCTTTGCCGTTGGCGCAGACGGGAACGATACTGCTCCTGGTGGGGGCCGGCATTGGGTTAGGAAACTCTTTGATCAATCCGACGATCAACGGATTGGTTTCACGCTCCGTCAACAAGTATTGGCAGGGACGGGCTCTTGGCCTGATGCAGGCCAGCGCGAGCCTTGGCCGCTTTTTTGGACCCTTGCTGGGGGGGTGGCTTCTGGCGTTTAACCAAAGGCGCACGCCGGAGTTTGGGAGGGCGCCCTTCTGGATCGGCAGTGCGCTCTTGATCGTCTCCCTTATATTAACAGCGACGGTATCGGTGCCGCGGGAAAAGCCTCTCCCGAGCGAAGTTTGAAAGCCTGAACTCAGCATCCATCCCAGAAAATGGAGAACAAAGACTCTTCCGATTGTTTCTCGATTCCTTTGCCGCTTTAGTGTCGCGTGGCCACGATTTTCACCGTATCGGAAATTACCCGGGTCGTCCGGGAGGTTCTCGAGGGTCGAATTGGAGAAGTTTGGGTTGAAGGTGAGGTTTCAAACTATCGGAAGCAATCGTCGGGGCACCATTACTTTACGCTGAAGGATGACCGTTCCCAAATCCCCTGCGTGATGTTTGCGCGTTCGTATGGAGCGCAGAGCAGGGTTGCGCTTTCCGACGGGATGCAGGTTCAGGTGTACGGCATGGTGAGCGTCTACGAAGCGAGAGGACAATACCAATTGATTGTCCAATTACTCCAGCCCAGAGGCCAAGGTCTGCTCCAGGCAAAGTTCGAGGCCCTGAAGCGGAAACTTCAGGTGGAAGGTCTTTTTGAGAAGGATCATAAAAGGCCAATCCCGAAATTTCCCCGACGGGTGGCCCTGGTGACCTCCGCGACCGGAGCCGCAGTCCAGGATATGCTCAACATCCTGAAAAGGAGAAGTCCCTGGCTCAGGATTCTAATTTGCCCTGTTCGCGTGCAAGGAGAAGGCGCCGCCGCAGAAATTTCAGAGATGATCGATTTTCTGAGTTTGCGCGCAGATGAGCTGAAGATTGATCTGATGATCGTTGGCCGAGGCGGCGGGAGCCTGGAAGATCTCTGGGAGTTCAATGAAGAGCGTGTGGCGCGCAGCATTTACGGGTCTCGCATTCCGGTGGTCTCGGCGGTCGGGCACGAGATTGACTTTACGATCGCGGATTTTGTGGCCGATCTGCGGGCGCCTACGCCGAGCGCTGCCGCCGAGTTGGTCGGACCCGATATCGTGGCCCTGCGAGGAGACCTGGTGTCTCGGCGCTCAGTTCTCGATCGATTGATTCGGCAAGCTTTGGAGATTCGGCAGCTCCAGGTCCGGCGCTTATCGGAGAGACCTTATTTTCGCGAGCCAGGCAGGTTCATTGTGGAACGTCAACAACGGGTGGACCAGCTGGAAATGCGGCTTTCGGAGATCTGGAAAAGCGCGCTTCAAGAGCGTCGATCGAGGATCGAAAGGAATCTGACATTTTTATCGGCGTTTCGGCCTGAGCGTTGGCTGCAGGCGAAACGCGGAGAGCTGGCTGGGTTGGAAGGGCGTCTGAGGCGGAACGTGTCATCCAGGCTCGACTCTGGCAAGAGCCGGGTCGCGGAACTGTCGAATTTCCTGCGATTGCTTGGCCCGCGGCAAACGCTGGAGCGCGGCTATTCAATAACCCTGGACGACCAGCAAAGGGTCGTTCGGTCGCCACACACGTTGAAGGCAGGTGACCGGATTCTTACCAAGCTTGCAGAGGGAGAGGTGAATTCCGTGGTGGAAAAGCTGCCGGATGGGGCCGGGGCTTTCGAACCTACGGCAGAAAAGTACTGAGCGTCTCAATTAGCTTTTCGATGGTAAAAGGTTTGGCCAGAAACTCGCTTGCTCCTGCCGCCATCGCTGCTTCTTTCTGCGACTCTGTGGCTAAGCCGGTAAGGACGATGATCCGAACGTTGGCATTCACGTGCAGCAAGGCGTTAATAGTGGCGACTCCACTCATGGCAGGCATCATCATATCGGTGATCACCGCTCCGATTTCGGCTTGCCGCTGAACGTAAATGGAAAGAGCTTCCGGCCCACCCTCAGCGGTCACTACGCGATAGCCGAAAGCCTCGAGAGTTCGTCGGAGGACTTGCCTGATCGCCGCCTCATCATCAATGACCAGCACCAATTCACCATGGGCTTGCTGCAATTCTTTTGGGGTCATTGTTTCCAGATTGATTACCTTTTTCCGCGGCCTAACTGATATTTGGGTTTAAATCGTTGTTCTTTAAGCTGAGCTGAAGATGTCTGGCGGGCGGTTTTATCGATTGAGTATATTATCAGTAATTACCATAATTGCCATATCTTTTGCGAAAAATCCCTTTTGACCGGTAACCGCCTGCGGAAGTCGTTTAACCGGGCTAAATGGATCATCC
>DATHPI010000380.1:0-5013 GCA_035484035.1 Chthoniobacterales bacterium | reverse complement strand
AGCGAACCCGCGAACGAGAGTCACTTCTCTGGTTTGTGCATTACCGTTTGAAGTGACATTCAGTCCAGTCCCTTGGAACCGAACACCTGCGTATTTCCATGGGAACCAGTAGGTCAAGTCAATGCCGCCACCCCATCCATGGAACTCCCCGGCAAAATTACCCACGCCTGTGGCATAAGTCCCGAACGCTCCGATATCGAATTCGTTGGCCCTGAAGAACTCAGGTGGCGGCGGTGGTGGTGCAATAACCTGTTTAGAAGATACGACTGGCTCTCCGGCGAAGGTGGCGACTGCCTGCGATGCAATGGCCACTACAGCTAAGGCTATTAATCTTTTCATAGGAGTAGTTTTACTGAAATACGGCTCTTTTCGATGGTCCAGCGCGCAGAACCTCGGATTGGCCCTACGCCACTGCTGCGGGATTTGCTCCGCCGTTTTTTTCGACGGATTCTTCCCGCTTGTACCGTTTTTCATTACACGCGCGTTAATGTCAAGTCTTACGTCGTGCTCGGTCGTCCTGCATCCCAGTGCGGATTTCCTCGTTTTGGAGATGCGAAAAGCGTCGCCACGTTTCCGCGATTTCCTCGATTCGGCGCGCCGTGTGAAGGCGTCAAATCACATCTGCGGCACCGTGATGCCGCGCTGCCCCTGATATTTCCCTGCGCGATTCGCGTAACTGATTTCGCAAGGCTCCGTTGCTGCCAGAAAGATGACTTGCGCGAGCCCCTCGTTGGCGTAAATGCGTGCCGGCAACGGAGTGGTATTGGAAATCTCCAGGGTGACATGCCCCTCCCACTCGGGCTCCAAGGGCGTGACATTCACAATGATCCCGCACCTTGCGTAGGTGCTCTTGCCGACGCAGAGCGTGAGCACGTCTCGCGGAATACGGAAATACTCGACGCTACGGGCGAGGGCAAATGAGTTCGGCGGCACCAGGCAGGACGGGGCGGACAAATCCACAAACGAGCGTGGATCGAACGCCTTCGGATCAACAACCGCGTTGTAGACGTTGGTAAAAACCTTGAATTCATCGGCGACACGCAGATCGTAGCCGTAACTCGACAAGCCGTAGCTGATGACTGGGCCACCGCTGTTCTGGCGGGTGAGGCTTTCTTCGAATGGCTCGATCATGCGGTGTTCGCGCGCCATCCGCCGTATCCAGGAATCGGCATGTACTCCCATCTTTCGGTCCTAAATCAAGGGAGGGCAGGCGGCGATCAACATTAAATGCTGATTATATCCACTTCCTGCGCAAGGTCTCTTACGCCGCTTCCTTGTAGCAAAACTCCAAGCTCAAAGCTCCGGTTGAATACGCCCTGTTTTCCCGAAACTCGTCCATTAATTGGTGGCAGTAGGTCTGCAAGTCTGTTGAATCCAGTGTTAAAGGAAGCTTCTCAATCACTCGCTCTTTTTTGTCCCTGGCAACAATCTCGATATTGGATTCCAGCCAACTGCGGAGGGGAGATAAGACGGTCTGTGAAACCGCATCAGCTCTCGCGTAGAGTTGAAAATAACATCGCACGCACAAACCCGGGCGAACACGCTGCCGGGCTGAGCTTCGTAAATCAAGAATCTCGTCAGCGTACCGGGAAAAAAGCGGACAGAGTCCCGATATCACCGCATCCACTTGATCGCTGGTCACCGGAACAAATTAAGGGGCTTTATCTTTTTAGCAACTTTAGCAAAGCGTACCGCAGCTCGATCTCTTAACAAAAACTCATCTTTGTGAGAAATCTCCGCACCAGTCTTCAGACGCGGTGAGCGGAAAATGCGATTCAAATTTGAGACCATTTTCCACATTGAAAACAATCGACTGGGGAGCGTGACGGTGGCATTCTCCCTTGGCCAACTCAACATTTTTCCAGTAGGCACAAGCCTGACATGTCGCTGTAACGCTTGTTTTTTCCATAGGGGGAACCTACTAGACGCGGAGCAATTCGACAATCCGTTTCGACTTTGTCTTGCAACAATCTCGAATCGACGCTTACCGATCGTGAATCAACGACACAAGGCTGATATCCCGGCTCGCTTTCCATGGGTGGATCGAGTGAAAGCGGCAACGGTGAACTATCCCCGTCTAGAACGGCATCTGGTGGCTGTTTCGGGTGGCGTTGATTCCCGCGTTTTACTTCATATCCTTCCGATGCTCGGTTTTTCCGACTTGGTGGTCTGCCATCTGAATCACAATCTGCGGGGAGCTGAGAGCCAGGAAGACAGCCGGTTTGTCCACCGGCTTGCTCATCGGCTTCGGTTGCCAATTTATGCAGAGACCTTGGCCGGCTTGCCCGAAACTGGTTCATTCGAAACCGCCGCACGCGAAGCGCGATTCCAGTTTTTTGCCCGCGCGGCCCAGAACTTCTCGACTTCCTCTCTCTTGCTGGCCCATCACGCGGACGATCAGGTAGAGACCTTCCTGTTCAACCTATTCCGGGGAGCCGGCTCTCTCGAAAACGCTGCCATCAAAGCAGAATCGCAATTCGTAGTTGGAACTCTGAATCTCCTGATTCGGCGTCCCCTCCTGCAGGTCTGGAAGAACGAGATTCACGAGTTTGCGGCGGCTTGTCGTCTCAAATTTCGCGAAGACTCCTCCAACTTGAGCCGGCAAATGGTTCGCAATCGCCTCCGGCACGATTTAATTCCGGAAATCGAGAAAATCATGGGCCGGCCTGTTAAGCGGTCACTGTTGCGTACTATCGAGCTCTCGTCAGAGGAAGGCGAGTTCTTGAGGTCTCTGGTTCCGCAAACGGTAAACCAAGCTGAGCTCGACGCCCGGATCTTAGGGGACCTCTCGGTGGCGATTCAGCGCCGGACCATTCACGTCTGGCTCCGACACCAGAACATCCAAGACTGCGGTTTCGACGAGATCGAGGCCGTACGATCTCTTCTCACCAAGGTTGCGATTGCTAAAATCAATCTGCCACGGGGTGTCTTCTGCCGGCGACGAGCCGGCCGTCTGTTTCTGCAATTTCCAGGTGAATAGCCGGATGCAAAGCCAGAGGCTTCGCTTACTTTCTGAGCTCGATCCTTGTTTATGAACACCAAAGCGAAGGAATTCTTGTTCACGCTCTTGAATACAGCAAGCCCGACCGGTTTCGAGTCCGAGGGCCAGAAAATCTGGATGAACTACGTAGAGCCATTTGCTGATTCAGTTGAAAATGACGCCTACGGAAATGCCTGGGCCACCTTGACCGGGGGCGGATCGCCCGCTCGGATCATGCTTGAAGCGCATGCGGACGAAATTGGATTCATGATTCAGAATATCGCCGAGGATGGCTTTTTGTATGTCACTAGAATCGGCGGCAGTGACCGGGCCATTGCGCGGGGAAAGCGCCTAACCATCCTGGGAGACCAAGGCCCGGTATCGGCTGTCTTCGGAAACACCGCGATTCATATTCGTGACAAAGAGCACGATAAGGTTCCGGAAGTCCACGAGCTTTACGTCGACATTGGTGCCAGTTCAAAAGCGGAAGTTGAAGGGCGCGGTCTACGCGTCGGTCATCCGGCGGTCTACGCCGACACCGCCGAAGAGTTGGTGCCTGGCAGGATTGTCGGCCGAGCGATTGACAACCGGATCGGCGGTTTCATCTTATCACAGGTTTTGGCCAATCTGACGGCTGAATCCCCCCGCCCTGCCGGGACCCTATTCGCAGTCAACGCGGTCCACGAAGAGATCGGCGGTTCCGGAATGAAAATGATTTCCTACCGGCTGGAACCGAGCGTCGCCATTGTACTCGACGTCACGCACTCCACTGATTCACCCGGCATCGACCGAAACAAACATGGCTCAATCAAGCTTGGCAGCGGCCCAACGGTCACCCACGGCACGGCCAATCATCCAGAGGTGGTGAAACGGTTGGTCGCACTGGCCCACGAGCTCGAAATTCCGATCCAACACGAAGCCTCGTCACGTTTTACGGGAACGGACACCGACCAAGTCTACTGGATGCGAGGTGGCGTCCCAAGTGCACTGCTGTCGGTGCCGTTACGTTACATGCATTCGACGGTGGAAATGGCCGATCTCAGCGATGTTGAACAGTGCATTGTGCTACTCACCCATTTTGTTCGTTCGATCGCCAGCAAGGAAGAATTTCTTCTAAAGAGATGAAGCAGGAGGAAGAATTCAGAATTCAGAATTCAGAATTCAGGAGCCAGGAGCCAGGCGTCCGGCGGACGTTTGGAGCACCCCACAGTAGAGCGCGCGTGAAGAATTGAGGGGGAAAAAGTGTTCAGTGTAACCGGGCTCGGACTTCTGAATCCTGAATTCTGAATTCTGTCTCCTGAAAAATGTCTTGGCTTGCTGAGGCTGTTCGGTCCGAGGGCGGTCGCGTCACCTTTGAGCGATTCATGGAACTCGCATTGTATCATCCGGTCCACGGCTACTACTCGGAACATATTTCGGAGATCGGTAGGTCGGGTGATTTTTCGACCGCCATGACGATCGGTCGTTCACTGGTCCGCAGCGTGACTTCCTGGCTCAAAGCCGAGACGAAACAGCTCTCCATGCCAGTCACACAGGTCATTGAACTGGGTGGCGGCACCGGGCGGCTGGCTTCAGGAATCCTGCGGTCTTTCATGCCTTGGCAACGAATCCGGTATCAGATTGTCGAGATTTCAAAGGCGCTTCGACAGGTCCAGCAACGGGAACTGCGAGGAAAACAGGTTCAGTGGAAGGATACCGTGGAAGCAGCTTTGCAGACTGCCAAGGGTGAAGCCATCCTGATTTCGAACGAGTTCGTCGACGCGTTTCCTTGTCAGCGATTTGAGCGCGGAGCGCACGGTTGGAAAGAGATCTCTCTAGCCCTTGAAGGTGACCTTTGGAGGGAGAAATCTTCTGAAAGCCTCGCGCTTCCCGCCAGTTCAGTTTTTGCAGTGGATTACGCGGCCGGTCAGCGCGTCGAAACGCTCCAATCTTACCGGAATTGGCTGACCGATCTGGATCGCTATCTTCACCGGGGCGCGATTCTCACAATCGACTACGGCGGGTCACCGGATCAAATCTATCATCGCAGGCCC
>DATHPI010000379.1:0-3807 GCA_035484035.1 Chthoniobacterales bacterium | reverse complement strand
AGGGGAAACGGGTCGGCGGTGGGGAAACGTGTCGGCGTGTCGGCGTGGGTATCGCCCCCCAAGGAGACGTATCGGCGGTGGGGCGTGTCGGTGTGGGTATCATCCCCCAAGGATCAGTTGGTCGACGGCGAGGGATTGGGAGGGATTACGTTGTCGGGCGAGGCCACGCGGGAAGCCCCGGCTCAGGTGGAGCTTCGAGCGTCACGCCGCTACGCCAAAACGCCCATCCGCCGACCCGTTTCCCCTCAGGCCGGGGAGTGCGATTTTCGGAAGACAAAGAGCTGCATGAGGACAAAGGCGACCAAGGTCGCTGGAGGAACTGCGAAAAGCTTGGCGATTAAAATGTTGTGCGTGATCGTGGAGAGGCAGAGATGGACGATCGCGACCGTCGTCAACCAACAGGAGAGGACGACCGTGAGGTATTGCATGAGCTGCCGGCCGTAATCACTCCGCCTGCATTGAAATACCCAGAATTTGTTCAGCATAAAATGGCAGGTCACAGCGAGAAAGTAGGCAATTGAGACTGAGAACATCGGTTGCAGGAAATGGCTTAACCACCAGACAGTGCTGAAGTCCACGACCGTCACTGTCCCACCGACCACGCAAAATCGGACTAAACGATAAATTCTTTCTTGATTCAACACAGCGTATTCCTGAAAAGTGCCTATGAAATACCAGCGAAACCTGGGTTTTGCAATTTTTGGATGTGGTCTCATCGGGAACAGGCGAGCTGGTACTATTCCTGGGGGAGCTTTAAAGCATGCGTGTGATCTTGATCCTGCCAAGGCTTCGGCGCTGGTCGCGAAACACGGCGGTCGGGCCACCGCTCAACCGGCTGATATTTTTCAGGATCCGGAGGTCGATATCGTGCTCGTCTCGGCCGCCAATGCCTCCTTGGCTACATTGGCCAGGTGCGCTCTTGAGAGCGGCAAACATGTCCTGGTGGAGAAACCGGGAGCCGTCAATTCGAAGCAATTGAATGAAATAGAGTCCGCGATAGCCGGCTCGAAAGCTTTGATTCGGTTCGGATACAACCATCGCTTTCATCCGGCTTTTCGGAAAGCGTACGAGTTAGTCCGAGAAGCGGATCTTGGCGATTTGATGTTCATTCGTGGCCGTTATGGTCACGGCGGGCGTATTGGTTATGACCGCGAATGGCGAGCCGACCCCGCGCTGAGCGGTGGTGGTGAGCTCATCGATCAAGGCGTGCATCTGATCGATCTGGCGGCCTCTTTTATGGGCGAATTCTCAACGGTGGAAGGACACGCGGCGACCTACTTCTGGGATATGCCGGTCGACGACAATGCTTTTCTGGCTTTGCGCACCGCCGCGGGACAGACCGCTTGGCTACAGGTGAGCTGTACGGAGTGGAAGAACCTGTTTTCCTTCGAAATTTATTTTAAGCGCGCCAAATTGCATATCGAAGGTCTGGGGGGTAGCTACGGATTGGAAAGGCTTTATTATTACAAAATGCTGCCGGAAATGGGACCACCGGAAACGGTCATCTACGAATATCCGCGCCCCGAGGACTCGTGGGCGCTAGAGCTCAACGAGTTCCTGGAGGATATCCGTCTCAACCGCATTCCGAATCCGGGATTAAGAGAAGGGAGACGAACACTTGAGATCATCGAGCGGATCTACCAAAAAAGTGGGTACAGGTTTTGACGTTCGACGTTCAGCGTTTGGCGTTCGGCGGGCGCAGTCAGGACGTCGGAATTCGCTCAGTTTCTTTCGCTCGATAAAGGTGTTTGGCCGAACTCGCGCCCACTGATTAATGCGCTTGATTTTGGATATTTGAAGCCAGAAACATTCTCCGAACTGGATAACCCCGCTCAAACTAACGCACCGCATGAGCCGAACGCTGAACGCTGAACGCCCATGATCATTACCCGTTCTCCGTTACGAATCTCCCTGGGTGGCGGTGGTACGGATCTACCTTCCTATTATGAGGAGCACTCCGGTTTTCTGATCGCAGCTGCGATCGACAAATATGTCTACATTACCCTCCACCGAACTTTCGCTCAGGAACTGATCGTCAAGTACTCCAAGCTGGAGAGGGTGACCAACGTAGACGATGTCGAGCATCCGATTATCCGGGAAGCGTTAAAACTCGTCGGTATCGATGCGCCCTATCTGGAAATCAGCTCCCTGGCGGATATTCCCGCCGGGACCGGTCTGGGCTCTTCCGGGAGTTTTACGACCGCTCTGCTGAAGGCTTTGCACTCTTGGAAAATGAACCTGGTCCATCCCGCGCAACTCGCCGAGCAAGCGTGTGAGATCGAAATCAATCGGCTTGGTGAACCGATTGGCAAGCAGGATCAATACATCGCAGCGTACGGCGGAATCACTTGTTTCAAGTTTATGCCGGATGGCCGGGTGGAGGCTTGGCCGCTCAAGATTTCTGAGGAGACCCGCTACAACCTTGAAGACAATCTATTGTTGTTTTTCACGGGATATTCCCGAACGGCTGGATCGATCCTGGAAGAACAGAAAACGAAAACATTGTCCTCCGATAAGTCAATGGTCGACAATTTGCATTTCGTGAAGGATTTGGGAAGGCAAAGTCAAAAAGCTTTGGAATCGGGTGACCTGAAAGAGTTCGCGCGTCTCATGGATGTTCACTGGCAACGAAAGAAGGAGCGTTCCAGCAACATGTCGAACAAGCAGATCAACGAGTGGTACGATTGCGCGATGAGCAACGGAGCGCTGGGAGGCAAGTTGATCGGAGCAGGAGGAGGTGGTTTCTTGATGTTCTATACGGAAGACAAAGCGAGGTTGCGACATTCGATGCGCGCGAACGGGTTGACCGAGGTGCGGTTTCGCTTCGATTTCGAAGGAACCAAGGTGGTCATCCAGAACTGAAGAAGTTGCCAGTGCCAGTTGTCAGTAGTCAGTAAGAGTTTCCAAAAGATTGCTTTGAATCAGGTACTCCTTCAACGAGGTCCGATATTGCTTGGGATCGGCGGAGCGATCAAAAAGCGCCACCCGCCGGCCGCGCGGGAGTGAATGAACGGTTGTCCAATCTCTCGACGTCGCAGTAAGCAAAGTGCCACGGGAGTTGACAAAACACTTCGCATCCTTTATGGCGAGCAAAAAGTTCCGGTTTATGGCGGCAAGCGACGCATCTCTTGTTCATTCGGTGAGATACGAATTTTTTGGTAAACGATACCCAACTGCTTTGTGCCATCGATTACGGTCATAACCCCATCTTTTAACCAGGGAAGTTTTATCCAGCGCACCATCGAGAGCGTGCTGGCGCAAGGTATCGTTGATCTTGAGTACATCGTCATGGACGGTGGCAGTAAAGATCAGACCATTGAGATCTTGAAGTCCTATAGTGACCGAATCACGTGGAAGTCTGAGCATGACAGGGGAACAGGAGATGCTGTCAACAAGGGATTGACAGCGGCTAACGCTCGAATCATTGGGTGGCTAAATTCTGATGATATCTATTACGACGGAACTCTTCGGATTGCTCTAAAATATTTCGAGGAGAACCCTGATGCCGATGTCTTATACGGTGACGCGAATCATATCGACGATTTCGATCAGATTATCGAAAAATATCCTACCGAACCCTGGTCTTGGGAACGCCTTCAACAACAATGTATTATCAGCCAGCCGGCCGCATTTTTTCGCCGTACTGTCGTCGAACGTTATGGGCTGTTGGATACTCGGCGTCCACATTGCATTGATTATGAATATTGGTTAAGGCTCGGCAAAAGTGGAGCGCGGTTTTTTTATTTGCCGGAAACCCTTGCTGCGACTCGTCTGCACACCAATGCGAAGACAGTTGCTCTGCGGAGA
>DATHPI010000378.1:0-17010 GCA_035484035.1 Chthoniobacterales bacterium | reverse complement strand
ATTTTTACCGGACACCCTATGGAGGGCGCAACTTTGAGTATATGACCGGTGAAGATCCTTATCTGGGAAGCCAGCTCATACCGAAAGTCATACGAGCAATTCAGAAGCAGGGGGTCTGGGCGTGCGCGAAACATTACGTCTGCAATGACCAGGAAGTAAACCGTACGAACATCAATGAGATCATTGACGAACGGACGTTGCGTGAAATTTACCTGCCGCCCTTTGAAGCCGCGGTGAAAGAGGGGCACACCGCAACGATTATGGGCGCCTACAATTTTCTCCAAATCGGCTCTTTGGCGTCGGCACAATGCAATGAGAGTTCGTTTCTTCTCACGGAGGTGCTTAAAAACGAATGGGGATTTACCGGATTTGTGATGTCTGATTACAACGCCATTCACAATGGAGTGAACGCGTTTCTCGCCGGCTGCGATCTGGATTTGCCCAATGGCCAATTTATGAATAGTTCCACTTTGGAACCGTTGATCGAAAACAGCACCGCTCTCAAATCGATCCTGAATGACAAGGTGCGCCGGATTTTGCGCGAGGTCATTTCATTTGGATTCCTCGACCGGCAGCAGCTCGACAGTTCAATCCCGCTGGATGACCCGCAGAGCGAACAAGCGGCGTTGGACACCGCACGCGAAGGGATCGTGCTTTTGAAAAACGACGGCAACTTGTTGCCGCTTCAACAGGGGCGAGTTCGAACGGTGGCGGTCGTCGGTCCTGCAGCGATCGGCTCGCCGCCAACCGGCTTTGGAAGCTCGACTGTTTTTCCGATCAGCGATGTCCCCGAACTGGATGGGATCGAAAGTGAAGCCCCGGCAGGAACGGAAGTGGATTTCATTTCGGACTGCACTCCAGAACCGGCGACTGCAGAATGGGAGACCATTGACGCATTGGGGGAGGCCGAGCGCGGGCTTCAGGGGCAATACTTCACAACTCCCGATCTCTCCGGCACCCCTGCGACAACGCGGGTCGACAACGACATAAATTTTGACTGGGAGCAGGACCCAATTCCGGTTTCCAGTAATCAGGGAAATTTCTCGGCAAAGTGGACGGGTCAATTCGTACCGCAGATAACGGGCGACCAAGTCATCAAGGTGTGCGCCGACGGCGGTGTTCGAGTGCTGGTGAACGGTCAGATTTTGATCGACAATTTCAGCTCGCCTCCGCTACCTCCGGTGGGATATGGGCCGACTCCTGCGTTATCGGCAAAGTTTTCCGCGAATGCCGGGACCCCCTGCAGCGTCGAGTTAGATTACCATCGCGTTCCGGGATTTTTCGGCAATGCCTATGGAGGTCGAAGTTCGGGAGGCCGGAACGGGGGTTTATTAGGCGTACAACTGAGTTGGTCCTCCCTGCAAGCACCACGGAACTTTGCCAAGTATGACGCCGTTGTCGTTTGCGTGGGAACCAATAACCAGTACGACGGTGAAGGCTTAGATCGGGCATTCGACCTCCCGGAATTTCAAGGAGAGTTGATTCAGAACCTTGCGGACGTCAACCCGCGGACAATCGTCATTACACACGGAGGCGGAAGCTTCAACGCCGAACCGTGGATCAATCAGGTGCGAGGGTTGATTCAGGCGTTTTATCCGGGCCAGAACGGCGGCCAGGCAATTGCTGAGATCTTGTTCGGTGCGGTCAACCCGTCAGGTAAACTTCCTATCAGCTGGGAAAAGCTCGCACAGGATAACCCGGCCTTCGCAACGTTCCCCATGCCGCTTAATCAGCACCCGAGCACGATGAATTATTCGGAAGGGATATTTATCGGATACCGAGGATACGAAAAGAATCATATCCAACCGTTGTTTCCATTCGGATTCGGGTTGTCTTACACGAGCTTCGCTTTCTCCAACCTGAAGATTGAACCGGCTGTATTCAATGGACACGCACCGGTTACGGTATCGTTTACTGTCACAAATACGGGGAGACGGGCCGGAGCCGAAGTCGCGGAGTTATATGTTGGTCAGCAAAGTCCGACGATTGTCCGACCGATTAAAGAGTTGAAAGGGTTCGAAAAGGTCAAGTTGAATCCGGGCCAATCGAAGACAGTCACTCTAAGTCTGGACCAGCGTTCGTTCGCCTATTTCAACACGACGAACAAAAAATGGGATGCGGTTCCCGGTGTGTATAATGTTGTCGTCGGGGATTCATCGGATGATACGCCCTTGAAAGGAGAGGTGACTCTGCAATCAGAGTTAACAGCAAATCCGTAAACCCACCGCCTCTGTTGGAAACGGCCGGGATCTGGATTAGGCGTGGCGGCCACCCGACCTCGGATCCAGACTTCCGCCGGAGAGTCGCTGACAGGATCGCCTCGAAATGCGAATTGTGCAGTCCCCGCCGAAGCAGCTTGAAGAACTACTTCGGCCGGGCCATCTCAAAGCGATCGCGCGTGCGGCAGTACCAATCCGGACTCGCCATGCGGCCGATGACGTGGAAACGCTCACCGCGAATGCGCAGCGTCTCGCGATCAATCAAATCCTCGCGCACGTGCACGCGTTTCACCAGGCCGATGATGAGTCGATTCTCGCCGATTTGCAGGGTGCCCCATTCTGTGCACTCCAGACTGGCAGGAACGTCCGCGATTCGCGGCGGCTTGACGACGGAGGAGGGAGCAGTCGTTAAGCCGACTGCTTCCAATTCGTTCCGCCCATAGGGCAACGAGGCGGACGTTTTGTTCATCGCCTCCGCCACTGCTTCGTCGACCAAATTGACGACAAATTCATGTGTCGCGCGAACGTTGAGTGCGGTGTCCTTCGGCTGGCCGTCGTCCCGGTCGCCTGGACAAAACCCGATAATCGGCGGATTTGCTCCAAGTGCGTTGAAAAAACTAAACGGTGCGGCGTTCAGATGCCCGTCGAGGCTGAGCGAAGTCACCCATGCGATAGGTCGAGGCGTGACGAGCGATACGAGGAGGGCATAAGAACGGTCGGCATGTTCTCCTTCGAGATCGAGTTCCATGTCAGCGAGTATCGAGCTGCTCGGATCGCCGCACAAGAACGGCGAGCGTTCTGGTGCAAATAGTTGTAGGCTGTTCCTGCGCGCCTACCTAAAACAGTTCATTTAAGGGGTACAAATATTCCGCGATCTTGAATTTAAGAGGAAGTCGCGGACGTTATTCCCTATCAGTGTTGCGGCGATCGGAATGTCGCTGTTCCTCAATTTGACTCCTGTGAACTCGAATGCCCATCGATGAGGTTCAATTGATCAAACGATTTCCTCCCTCTTCTTTTTATCACTGGGCTGATCCCGCTAATTTACCGTCGATTCGCCGACACGGATTACTCAGCACTGAGCGCCTGATTTCCCTCGCTGGCCTCAACGGTGCCGAAAGAGCCAGGATGCTCTCACAATATCGTGCCAATCGAGTGGAGCTACCGAATGGCATCGTCATTCGCGACCAGATGCCTATGCCGCCTGCCCTGCTATCCAAGGCATTACCGCCAGGCGTTTCTCCGTCCGACTGGTACCGTCTTCTCAACGGTTTCGTGTTCCTGTGGGGGAGCTTTGAACGTGCAGAAAGACATCGCGCCGCCTTTGCTAGATCATCCCAAGTGCTGCTGGTCTTCGACGCGGCTTTACTTCTTCGGGAATTGGGAGATCGCGTCCTGCTCTCGCCAATTAACAGCGGCAATGCACGGCGGCGGCCAGCACCGCGATCTCCTCGTCTTTTCGTCTCCTATCGCGAGTGGTCCGACCAAGGCTGGCCGGTCATTGAGGGGCAGCGGAGGTCTCGATCAGTCATGCCGGCCGAAATTGTCTTGGAGGGGCATTTGCCGTTGGAACCCTTTCTAACCGGCATGCAGAAGCAGCCCTAACAAC
Source organism: Chthoniobacterales bacterium (assembly GCA_035484035.1). Lineage (GTDB taxonomy): Bacteria > Verrucomicrobiota > Verrucomicrobiia > Chthoniobacterales > JAFAMB01 > JAFAMB01. The sequence goes on along the minus strand of DATHPI010000378.1, from coordinate 13,182 downwards.
ATCTTTGCTTTTTTCGAAATTCACTGATCCATCAAACTCCCTCACCGCAGACGTTTTCGCGAAAGCATGAAACGAATACGCCTCCGCAGTCACTGCGCCAATGCCGCCTGACTCTCGAGAGAACGCCGCCACTTCCGCCGTCTCGAATGCGTTGCGCAATATCGTGCTTGGGGCGTTTCTGCTCTACTGCCTGTTGCCAGCTTTCTGGATTATCACTGCGATGTCCAAGGACATTAGCCAGCTTTTCTTGACCTTCGGTTTGTGGTTCGCCAGCCCACCGCATTTTTTTGAGAACCTCACCGGTCTGTTTGCCTGTCAGGACGGAATTTTCCTGCGCTGGTTTTGTAACTCGCTGCTTTACGCCGGCTCCACTGCATTCGGCAGCACGCTGATTTGCGCCATGGGTGGTTATGCCTTTTCTAAACACGACTTTCCGTACAAGCAGATCTTATTTAACTTCATCCTCGGAACGATCATGGTGCCCTCGACGGCGTTGGTGTTTCCATTGTTTCTGCTGTTGATCAAGGTCGGCCTCATCAACACGGTGTGGGGCATTATTCTGCCGGGGCTGGTTAATCCCTTCGGCCTCTATCTGATGAAGACATTTTGGGATTCGAGTTGTCCCACTGAATTGATCGAGGCGTCACGTCTGGAGGGCGCAAGCGAATGGCAAATATTCTGGCGAATCGGCATCCCGGTGATGCAGAACGGCCTGGTGACCGTTGCCCTGCTCAGTTTTGTGGGTTCCTGGAACAACTTTTTCTTCCCTTTGATCGTGTTGAGCCAGGAAAACCTCTACCCGTTGACTCTAGGACTTAATGTCTGGAATAGCGTGGGCTCAGTAGCCGGTGGTAAACCGGTTTACAACTTAATCGCTTTGGGCTCGTTGATCAGCGTACTGCCGCTGCTAACCGCTTTTATTGTTTTAGGCAAATACTGGCGTCGCGGCTTAACGGTGGGCGCTCTCGAGGGTTAAGCTCCATCCTAGATCACTATTCATAGGCAACCGCAAGTGATCTGGGAAGAAGCCCCGGCGCAGGTAGGGCGAAGTTCCGGTAGGGTGAGGCTCCGTCCGAAACGGGGCTTCCCGCGTCGCACTCGCCTGCGACGTGACCCCCTATGAATGGTCCCTCGTCCTACCCTCTGTTAAGGCGGCTGTGCTTATGGCTGTAGCCGAAATAGATGGCCATCCCTAAGACCAGCCATCCGAGGAGCCGAATCCATGTGGCCAAGGGTAAAAAGAGCATCTGGGCGAAACAAATTATCGCTCCGGCAATTGGAATAAATGGCACCCAAGGAGTTCGAAATTGCCGTTCCAGATCGGGCTTGGTTTTCCGTAGAACGACGACGCTCAAGCAAACAATCGTGAAAGCGAGCAATGTCCCGATCGAGACCATCGAGCTGAGAACGTCGATCGGAAGGACGCCCGCCAGAACAGCCGCGCACAAACCGGTCAACAACGTAGGCGTCGTAGGTGTCCGAAATTTAGGATGAACGCGCGCAAAAGTTTTAGGAAAAAGACCGTCCACGGCCATCCGGTGAAAGATCCTGGGCTGCGCCAAAAGTAAAACCAAAACCACCGAGCTCAGGCCCCCGAGTGCTCCGATTTCGATCCATGGCCGAAGCCATGCTAACGTCGGTCCGCACCGCTCTACGGCCAAGGCGACTGGTGCCTCAACGTTCAACTCTTTGAACGGCACAATACCTGTTAGTATCAGCGAGACCAATATATAGAGAACGGTACAGATCAATAGTGAGCCAAGGATACCGATCGGGAGGTCACGGCTCGGTTTCACCACTTCCTGTGCCGCACAGCAGACGGCATCAAACCCTATGTAAGCGTAGAAGATGACCCCGGCCGCTGCGAAGATTCCTGTCCATCCATAAACACCTACCTGACCGGTGTTCGGTGGGATGAATGGTACCCAGTTCGAAGTCTTGACGTGTGGGAAGCAGAAAACGATAAAGGCAACTACTACGATTAACTTTACTGCAACTATAATCGAGTTAACCAAGGCGGATTCCTGGATCCCAACCATCAAAATGCAGGTAATCAAAACTATCACGAAAACCGCCGGTAAATTCAGGTAAGCGCCGGTAGCCGTAAAACGTTCTCCGGCAAAGCTTAGCGTGGAGTGAGAGAGTTCGGGTGGGATACGCAACCCAAATTCTCCGACCAATTTAACCGCATAACCAGACCAGCCACTCGCAACGGTAGCCGCGCCCACCAAATACTCCAGGATCAGGTCCCATCCGATGATCCAAGCGAGGAACTCTCCAATCGTTGCGTAGGCATAGCTGTAAGCACTTCCGGAGAGTGGAATCGTTGAGGCGAACTCAGCATAGCAAAGACCCGCGCAGAGGCAGCCAAGCCCGGAAATGATGAAGGAAATCGCCAAGGCGGGCCCTGCATGCCCGGCGGCGGCAGTTCCTGTCAAGACAAAAATGCCTGTTCCGATGATGGATCCAATTCCTAAAAGAATCAGATGAAAACCGTTGAGCACCCTCTTAAACGAGTGGGTGGTCCCCTTCTCTTCAATGTCGCTCTCGATCGGTTTGCATCTGAATAAATCCATCCCTGTCACCTAATTGATGTTCGCATGGGGGGAATTTTCGAGATGTAACTGCGTTCACAGGCGAGGAGGCAGATTACCAGAGGGTCCAGAGCGGACCAAATTCGCAGGGCAAATCGACAGAGTTTAGGCTGACTAACTAACTGCTTTTGGAATTAAGTTCTACCAAAAGCTGACGTTTTGCCTCCATCCAATCGTCCATTTCGTACCCGGCCACTTGCCCGCGAACTAGATAGAGATCATAGGCCCGGCGGGCGATTTCCTCCTGGTCGGGCTCGCTTACACGGGCGATCATCCCGGCTTCGTGCTCGCCCGATTCGAGGTTGGTCACAGGAACCGCCTGGAAGGTTGGGTGAGGAACGCTATCGGTCGTATGAGGTTTGACAGACGGAGTTTCCGTTTCTTCGGCTATTGAGCTATTTGGCAACTCTCGATCTGTGTCGTTTGGACGCGCCACCATGGCCGCTTGGTGTTCGCCGCGTCCGGTCTCTGTCACCGGGACCCCCGGCCGGAAGGTTTCCGCTTCGTTGCTCGCGCGAAAACCGTCCGCCGGCGTTGTCGCAGGTTCGGGTACCATGTCCTTATCGTCAGATATCTCTTCCAGATCCGTGCTCTCGATCCTGCTCCTCCAACCTCCCGTGGCAGTACTTTTGTTCTCGATCAATTCCCGAAAGCTTTTCAGGCTTTCTTCCACGTGCCCGGACGGGACGCCCAATAGGTCGCCGGCTTTTTCTAAAAAGCCTTCCGGCTCATATTCCACGACCACGGTCAGACGGGTAGCGTCTGTACCCAACGGCTCAAAAGTGACTGCCCCACGATTGGAAGTTCCATCGACGCTTTCCCAGACGATGCTAGTATCGGGAATCTGCTCAATGATCCGAGCTTCCCACTGTTTTTCTTTCCCGCCCATCAGCACTTTCCAGGAAAGCGCATCCGGACCGTGCTGGCGCACTTCCACGACATCTCTCATGAATCGTGGGAATTCTTCGAATTGAGTCCATTGGTCGTAGACCGATTTCAGCGGCGCCTTAACATCGATTGAATGTGTCGTGGTTCCCATACAGCCTTCCTTTTTTAAGTGTGAATCCTTCAGGTGTGTTCGCCGGAGGCCTCTCCCTCGGTCTTCATTCAGTGCAAATGCTGGCTGCGGATTGCAGGACGTGGTTTCCCAAGGATTGCCGCACTTAAGGACCATTAGGTGTCGCAGGCCGCCTAGAGCAGTGTCAGTGTCAGTGTCAGATTTTTACGGCCCGGGGTGCCCAAGGGGATCAGCCATGCTGTTTTAGCCACATCGGGCCACCGACGACAAGGAGACCTGACACTGACACTGTTAAGGGCAATAATTAGCTTTAGCGCAAAGTTAATGGCACCTCGCGTCCGACAAATCGAAGGATTAAAAGCAGCGATTCTTCGAATGATAATACCAAACTCGGCCTCTGCCGTCTTTCTATCGAGCGACCGTTTCGATTTCCTTTAATTCAGCATCCGAGAAGAAGATTTCTGCCGCTTTGAGGTTCTCCTCCAGATGAGCAACCGACGACGTCCCCGGGATTGGCAGGATGACTGGGGAACGGTGCAATAGCCAGGCGATTGACAACTGCGCGATCGTCGTCCCGTGGCGTTTGGCAATCGCGTCCAACTTTCCACCGGGCTGGGCCAGCTTGCCAGCTGCGACTGGAAACCATGGGATGAAAGCGAGGCCATGCTTTTCGCAATACTCCAACACGTCCTCGTGCTGGCGGTCTCCTAGATTGTACAGGTTCTGCACACTGACGATTTCGATCACCTTGCGAGCTTGGTCAATCTCGGCGGGCTTCACCTCACTGAGACCAACATGGCGGATCTTGCCCTCTTTCTGCAATTTTGTAATGACTCGGAGCGACTCTTCTACAGGTACCTTGGGATCAATGCGGTGCAATTGCCAAAGGGCGATCACGTCCGTCTTCAGAAAGCGCAGGCTCATCTCGACCTGCTGCGTAAGATATTCCGGTCGGCCAACAGGTAGCCATTGATCGGGGCCTTGCCGTGTCAACCCTGCCTTGGTCGCAACCACGAGACCTTTGGAGAAGGGAGAAAGAGCCTCGCCAATCAACCGCTCACTGACCGCGGGGCCGTAACTATCAGCCGTATCGATGAAATTTACTCCCAGTTCCACTGCGCGCTTCAGAACACGCTTTGCTTCGTCGACGTCTTTGGGCTCACCCCAAATACCCTTGCCAGTCAGTCTCATCGCTCCGAATCCCAGACGATTTACTTCCAGATCTTTGCCAATCTTAAATGTTTTTGCAGGTGCGCTCATCTTGCAGCCAAGCACGGCCAAGAACAAACCGCAATCTTGCGAAAGAGGTTTCTTTACGGCCTCGGCGGGCTACTTGTCGTTCATTGCTTCTGGAGATTTAGGTTTTCTTGGTTTTTGCCATGTCGCCAACCACCCGAAATGCCGCGGTGCTCAACAACCCGGCGGACCTCTAACAGAGCTCAAGGCGAATAGGTGAAGCCTAACTTACTCGAAGCTAATGGTCCGATAACATCAACCGCCGGGTATCATTTCGCCCGAATCCATTTCTAAGATTGCTTCCGGTTTAAGGCGTGATACACCCTGCAGATTAATGTCTGACGTACGATGTTGACCTACAATGTGCTAACGACATTCACTACATCTGAGCATCAATGTTTGCCGTAACTTGCTATCCTCATCGAATGCCGTTGCAATCATCATGCAGATCAGTCATGATCTCGCTTCAATAAAGCCCAAAGGGGAAGCAAGTGACTATTAAACCCACGCTCCATCATGTGAATCTAAAGACAACTCGACTGAAGGAGATGATCGATTGGTACGGTGTGGTCGTGGGCACCACGGTCAACCTTCAGTCTAACTATATAGTGTTCATTTCGAATGACCGCACTCATCACCGTATCGCCCTTTTGGCGATCCCGGGACTACGTGATGATCCGGAGAAATTCGTCCACACCGGAATTCATCATACCGCGTTCGAATACGACTCCTTCGATGACTTAATGTCGTCCTTCGCGCGTCTGAAACAGACCGGAATCGAACCTGACTACTGCCTTAATCACGGAGTGGCTACATCCTTGTACTATTCTGATCCCGACCGGAACCTGGTTGAGTTGCAGGTAGACAATTTCGGCAACTGGGACGCGTCTGCTGAATGGATGCGAACATCCGAAGCCTTTCGTCAGAACCCGGCTGGAGGATTTTTTAACCCGGACCACGTTCTTGCCGCTTACAGGGCCGGTGCGACATTCGAGCAGCTGCAAAAGGACACGTACGCGGGAATATACCCCCCTTCGAAGACACCAAACTTACATCAGCCTTCGGTCGGCTGATTTTCGGCCAAGTTCGGGTGCGCACCTCGATTCTTAACTCGAGGTTCGCTACAGTAATTAGTCTAGGGCCTGCATCCAGCGCTCGTATTCGCGCGGCTCCACCTGCGCGCGCAGGGTCTGGAGGTGCGTTTTTCGATCGATCATTCCTTTGGATCGGCCCGATCGCATATAGTGTTCCAGTTCGTGGTCGCTCCCTTTTTTGAGCACTGCCGTAATTGCATCGTCGTTGAGAAGGATTTCTCGTAAAGCGATTCGGCCGCTCTCCCGTTTTGGGAGCAGGACCTGGCTAAAGAGACCGACAAGGACCGAGGCAAAAACATCTCGTGCCCGCACTCGCATATCCGCCGGCAACAACTTTAAGAGTCGCTCTGGCGTCTCACGCACGTTACTTGCGTGTAACGTACCAAACACCAGATGCCCGGTTTCCGCAGCCTGAAGGGCAACAACAGCCGTCTCCTGATCTCGGATCTCTGCGATTGAAATGACGTCGGGATTCTGGCGCCAGGCGTCCCGCGCGCCAAGATGAAAAGAGGGGCAATCCACGCCGACCTCGCGTTGGGCAATATCAGCCAGCTTTTCCTCAAAAAGAAACTCAATCGGATCCTCGATCGTAACAATCTTGACTTGGCGCAGCTGGTTGATCGTCTCAAGCACGGCTGCTAACGTCGTGGTTTTTCCGCTGCCCGTTACACCAGAGATCAGAACCAGGCCCCCGGGAGCATTGGTCAGTGCTTTGATCACCTTCTCAGATAGGCCAACGCTCTCCGGCGAAGGAGGGTTCTCGGGAAGCGGACGAAGCGAGGCCGAGAGTTTGCCTTGTGCCCGCACAATATTGACGCGAAAGCGCATCCCGTGCATCTGGGTCGAAAAATCCAGGGATGGCATCGCGGTCTTCAGCGCGGACTGCAAATCCGGACGTGTCGCAACCAGGGCGCGGATCAGGCCGTCGAAAGCCTCTTCTGTGAAATCGCCCGTAGAGCTTAGCCGGACCACTTTGCCGTCGACACGGCCCTTAACAAGGCACCGATTGAGGTAGACATCGCTCGCAACATTGGCGCGGACGAACTCCACGATTCTCTGCCAGTTGTCGTTCACCAGCGTCAGGGTTGGGCTAGACTATGGAATCCCGGTTTATTGCCGGTGCCAAGGCTGCACGTACACTGTTCGCCAGCATTTAGAATGTTTTCATAAGTGCCGCCCGCCGGACAATTAGGCACTCCATATTTTAAATACGGCTTCAACTGATCCAGGCTCGTTAGTGCCACGCCCGGGTTATCCCGAGAAAACTCGTCCTTGGCACCCTCAAGAGTGGCAAGGTTGGCGGCGCATTCCCGACCTTTGCTATCGGTCATTGCTTGCGTGACGCCAAGGCAAACGCCCGCCGCTACGAAAGCACAAATGCCTAGTACGGCTAGCGTTTCAAAGAGAGTAAAAGCCGCCGTTCCGTTCTTCCGTTTGCCCGGCTTAATCATAGCGTCAATCCTTCACTTCCAACCCGCATCAAAAATTGCGCCCGGGGTCTCCCTATCTCAACGAAACGAAAAATCAACCGGCTTCCATTCATTGCAAGCTCCGGGCGGTCCGGAAACCGATTCGATCGCTCTGTGTTGTGAAGGGTTGATTGACAACCCGCCTCGTGATCTCGGCACTCGGGTTGCCAAAATTTCCACCGCGGACAACCGGCAGGCCACTCCTGGCATCGATTGTTTCTGTCCACTCAGACACGTTTCCGGCCATATCATATACGCCGTAAACGCTTCGATCCAAGTGATAGGCGGTCGGTTCAAACCATTTTTTAGCAGCGTCTCCCTCGTATATGTTCGCCGCGCCCGTCCTTTCCTCAGATCCCCATGGAAACCTCCGCCCGTCCGTTCCTCGCGCGGCCTTTTCCCATTCTTCTTCGCTGGGCAAACGCCTCCGTTTCCACCGCGCGTAAGCCCATGCATCAAACCAATCCAGATAGACCGCGGGATCGTTCACGCTCAGCCGAGTTCCGTCAAATTCCAGTCCGGCCACGGCAGCCTGGTAAAGTTCGGCCCACTTCGGGTTCGAATGTCCTTTGTTCAGGGCTTGACTGGGGTGATCGTACTCGGTGCTTAAGCCTACCGCCCTCAGGAACTCGGCGTATTGCCCAATCGTCACCTCGACACGATCAATATCATAACTCGGCAAAGTTCGCCTCTCGCCATCCTGGTAAAAGAACTCCCCGGCATCAATTCTGGCTGGAGCGCCATACGACTTCGGCACGGGCGGTGGGTTGAATCCGTTGATCGATACCAGCAACCCGTTTATCCACCGATGGCCCACATCCGCTCGAAAGACAAAAAAACCCGTTGAGCTGATGACGATGACCGCCGCCAACGAAATGAGGATCCTTCTTGTCCGAGTCACCCAACGTTCCTGCCTGCGCCGAGTGTAGATCAACTCCAGAACAGCCGCCGCGCTGCCTCGCGAGAACTCTACCTTCCCCTTTTCGTCGTTCCCAGCGCCTTCCGGGCGATTGGATCGTTCGTCGAGAACGCGCATTGCCTCCAGGAGCAGCGCGTGGTGGCTGCCAGAAAGGTTTTGCGTGAGATTCGGCGGAATGCCCGGACGCCAATCAAGCCTCCCCCCTGTCCAGGAGAGCAGTTCATTGAGTGCCTGCTGTCCGGTCACGCCGGCCGCACTGGCACGCCATGGCCGGCCCCGCACGATATAGAGATAGCCCCTCTGATTGCCTCGAGAGGCCGTGATCGTCGAGGATTGGCCGCCGATGCAAGCCATTTCAATCAAGACTTGCAGCTCCACTCCTTCAACGGTGCCGCTAAACCCGCGATCTTTTCTTTTCCACATCCCCCTACTCAACCGTGACACTATTTCGACGGAATAGATCGTACCAACGTTTCTTCGCGGCTGACTCGCCTGTTTTAACGGCGCGATCCTTGGCGTTCACCTGTGCAGCGGCTTGCTTGACCTTTTTCCGAGTTTCCCTAACCTCTTTAGCGGTGTCTTTAGAGCCGTTACGCACCTTGGCTCCGCTCTCCTTCCCGAGGTTAGCCACCGGCAACCGATCTGGCGGTGGCTCGACGAAATTCTCTCTCAGGGTCGAATTGCCGGCTGAATCCGAGGCACGAATCTGCACCTCGAAATTTTGGTCCACCGCCAGATCGTTTTGTCCGCCATTCGCGGCTTTGCTTACCACAAAGAAAGCCGAAACAGAGGTCCCTGCTGGCACTATACCCCCGCAATCCGAAAGCGATTGCTCATACCTCGTATCACCAACGCGAACGGCAAATCCCTCAGGGTCAAGATAGTAATCCGACTGACCCCGATTGGAGAGGTTAACATCAAACCCAATCAGCCCGAGCGAATCATCGCGAACGACCCGCTTGATTACCGTCTCGATTTCACCGATCGCCGACTTTTTATTCGGTTCGGCGACATTCAACGTCGAAATCGAGTCAGCCGACAGAGCCTTTAACCTCATGTAGTCTTTGAGCTTATCCAAGAAGCCGACCAGTTGCTCTCGGCTGGCCTCCTTTTTTTGCGGCGGCACGAATTGTGCCTGGGCCTCCTCCTCCCCGATTGATTGTTCCCCGGGCGCGCCAAAGATCATCACGAAACTCGGATCATTGTCCTGCTCGCAGAAGAAACAGTAGACTTTTTCATTGATGACCACGGTGAGATTTGCGCTTACCCCAGCCCTTAGCGCTTTCAAAGACAAAAAGTTCGTCCCTTTCTCGTACATGAGACTGAAAGCATCCGTGTCAAGACTTGGCTGCAATGCGAACCCGTACCCGTTGATCGCCTCAATCCTGGCTGGAAACTGGAGGGTCGTTATCCCCTGAAGTCCGACCTTCACTTCGGTCGGCTCATTCTGATTGAGGGGCATCCGGACCACTCTTTTACTCAGGGAGCCCTTTTTCGTCTGGTTAGATTCTTGAACCAGGGCTGGCGGCGGCGGATCAAGCGAGCTTTGGTTCGGGTCGGTTGCGGAGTAACAACTTAAAATACAAAGTGTTGCATTCAGAAACGCGCCAACAAAAAGAATCAAGGGCCGATTCATACTTTAATATTTCGTTATTGGATCGTTTCGTCACGTTTAAATCTCCACTTTGTTGTTGTTGCCTCGGTCGAGTGTAATGAGTCAATCCCGCCCGGATGTTTTCAAGCGTGCTTTCCTTAAACCGGAAAATTCTTTTTAGCCGTAATACGAAAACCAAGACTGTTGACTTTGCGATAGTTGCCTCGGCCAGTAAATTCGACTTTCAATTCGATGTCGCTGCGTGCATTGATCTCTCGAAGGGCGTGATCCAGGGCCCGCTGCTTGACGTTGGCCCAAGCTTCAAGAGGCGCTTCCTGGACGACGTTCCCTGATTCATCGCGAATGTCTTCCAACCCCAGGATTTTTCGCAAATTCGCCAGGCTTACCCGCCTGAATCCGACCTTAACGTTTTGTTTCGCCCACTGATAAAGCCGGCTAGAGTATTGGCTTTTGAGCCGCACTCCAGTGTTGCCCAAGCTCTCCTTCAAGGTGCGCCATATTTTCTTGTAATTTCCATTAAGGCGAAGCTCGAGTTCTTCTTGTTTTCCAGTTTTGATCGTCGTGATTGACTCTATCCAAGGCAGGTAAGTCGAGCGAATGGCACCATCGACGATGCTATCGAAAGTCAGACGGTGATACCGGATCAAGCGATAGATCGGCAAAAGGAACTGCCGGCGCTCTTTGATCCTTTCACGGCCAAAAGGAATTGAGAACCTGATAACACCAACCCCTTCCGCAGCAAATTGTTCCAAAAGCCGCCGGATCAGATCACTCTCGGTGCGAGGAAGTTTCGAGAAGCTCTCCAGAATCCCTTGCCCTTCGCTTTCCTCTTCACTTTTTACGACAATAGAACTGGATTGAAGCTTGATGCGCGATTTGGGTTTTGAGCGTCCCGACGGAGGTGGACTCTCTGTTCTGGAGGATCCGGTCATAGCGACATTGAATTTCCCCTTCTTGCCCCAAAAATGTCAATTGTGAACAATGAGCAAATAGATTTGAGCCACAATCTGACGCAAGAGGCGAGCTTTTCTCGTCGCCGGGAAGCTGGGTAATTCTTGAAGATAATTAATCTTTACATCCTAGAGGAAGTTTACTTAAAAACGCACTTCACAACGTAAACTGAACAACGCATTTTTATAATGGTTACAGCCGCGACAGGCAAACAATCTACTGGTCGGGAACCGCGCTGGAATTTTAGCGACTCTCGTCGCGCCACACCCCTTTCGTTGGATGAGTTTTTGGCTGAACAGGATCCCGATCTATTTTTCACTGGGAAAGAACCGTGGTTGGTGGGCATCCAGAAACTCAGCTGGCAGACTTTTTTTCGCGTCTGCACTGAAGAAATGGACGACCTCTCACAGAGGGCCATGAAACTAGTAATAGAGTATTGCCTGGAGATTCTGGAGGAAGCGGAAACCAAAATCCAAGGCAGACCGTCGTTAGCCCGCCTTGAGACCGCCCTCAATCTCAACTATGCAGAGCAGTACGAAAATACGGTCTACCAATACCAATGGGCCTTGCGCCACCCCCTGATAAGAGAGGCTGTCAACAGGGCCTTGAATAACCGATTTCCTGCGCGGTAAAACCCAGGAGGAGTACACTAGAACTAGAACTAGACGATTGTTTGCCGCTTTTTCATTTGAAAAAACGGTCCTCGGGCCCAGTTTCGTTTGCGCACTCGTTCCATGTCGTCGGGATCCAATATCACTTTGGCGTGGGGAGGATTTGTCTCTGTAACCACCACGGCATCCACGGGACAGACTGCGTAGCAGATGGTGCAACCGATACAATCTTCCATATCAACTTGATGCTGGAGATTAAGATAAGGAATGGTATCAACCGGACAGAATCGACGGCAACTACCACAATTGATACAGGCCTCCTCATCGATGTAATAGTTGAACTGGGTCTTCTTCATCACGCTTCTTCCTTTATCGTCCCGCATTTTTAACCGAGGGATAAAGACGAGCCAAGTCACGGCGTTTCGAGATAAGCCAGTCCGAGTAATCGGAATATTCTTGTTCCTTAATAGTCTGGTAGCGTGCGAGTTCTTCGAGACGATTTTGGTCTTTGCCTGCCACCACACGAATCCAAGAGGAAAGGCCAATGTGGTTATCTTCATCGGCAAGGATGTAGTCGAACATTTGCACTAGTGGGTAAATTCCCTCCTTTAAAAAATATCGTCCGCGCGGACGATGCTGATCGACAGAGATTCCTTCGACGACTCGCTGCAAAACAATCAGTCGCTTCAAGACATCGGGCTCGTCACCGACAAATAGGTTTATATAGGCAATCGACGGATGCACCCCGAGATCAGCTCCGAGATGACGCAGGAGGCGCCATTGAGAGGCGGCGTGCCGGCATTCGTCCCACATTTGCCGGCAGAGGTCGAATCTCATTTGCCAGGGTAGGTCCGGGAATTCCACCAGGATCCTGCCTACCAACTCAGCCGCTTCCGTCTCCACGACGACCAGAGTCGACAGCATCACCTGCTGGATTTCTGTTTCGTTCTGTGGGTCGAATTCCACCGGCGCGGATGGACCTCGCCCGGGGGTGTAGAAGACGATGTTCAGACGGGGATCACAAGCCGGCGGTTGACCGGTAAAATCCATCAGAGGCTGGCCGACTGAAACTTGACCGTCCGCGCCGGCGGCAAGATCAGCCAGGTTGTCCAAACTATGGGTAATGCGCCGGCGCCACTGTTCTGCTTCTTCTCGCGCTGAGAAATCATTCTTGACCTGTTTCTCCAGCCATTCTTTCGCCCAGTCGATCTGCAGACGCTCCTCCCGGATGATCCGGTCAAGAATACGTAAGGTCGGGCCTTCAAGAATGGGATCAGCTGCGTGGAGATATTCCTCGTATCGATTCAACAGCCATGGCTTCAGCGCCCCATAAAGTCCGCTCAGCTTGCAGGGCAATGTGACCGCCTGCACTACGTCACGGCAGATGAGGTCAAGAGCAGCCAGGTCGAGGGAGCGAGGTTTCCATCCGTACGAGGGAAGTCCGGGTTGCAGCTCTTTTTTTCGGTGAAAGCAAAGATCGGCGTGCGCGGCGTCCTCGTAAGCGTGCAAGCCGAACGAAAGTTTCGAATCCAGGTGCGGCGTATTCCAAATCCAAGCCGCCAGAATTTCCATCGAACGTCGTTCTAGAAAAGCAGTACGTTCCATGAACCATTGGGCCTCAGCCACAGGATGACAATTCGATAACTGATCGATATTTGACATGAGCTGCTCTTTT
>DATHPI010000377.1:0-11250 GCA_035484035.1 Chthoniobacterales bacterium | reverse complement strand
GTTGCTCCGGGAGAGATTAGCGAATCCGCCGAGCCTTGAGGAGATCGGTCAGGCGGCAGGGTGCAGTCCATTTTATCTGAGCCGAACCTTTTCTGCTGCCACAGGAATGACGATTCCTCAGTACGTGCGGCAACTCCGGATGGAACGCGCCGCTTCATTGCTGCGGTCCGGAAGATTCAACGTCACCGAAGCGGCCATGGAAGTGGGATATTCGAGTCTGAGCCATTTCAGCCAGGCTTTTCACGACACTTTTGGATGCTGTCCAGGACTTTATCCTATACGAACACCGACCCAGAAGTCTTCGCTGAAGCGGAAGCGATAGCTGCCACTCGGTGGCCCGAAGTGGCCAAGAAAGCATAGCCAGGGTTTACGCCCAGGGTTTACCCTGGGTAATTCCCCACCCGAAACGAGCCCTGAAGGGGCCCGGCGGGTACGCAGGAATCGGCTCCGAACCTCTGAAGGATAGCCGGATCGCGTGCAGAGTTTGGCCCCTTCAGGGCGAATGCGCATTTTGGCTTACCCAAGGGTACCCTGGGCTAGGCTCTCTTGGCCGCTTCGGGCCGCTTGACCGGCGCTAAGACGATTTGAAGAAGGTCCGGCATACCAAATGCTCTTCTAAAAACGCTATTTTAATAGTCTGAGCAAAAGAACCCATGAGTCTTGGAAAATATAATCTTCAATGAGCCAGGCGAAGACCGATCGCAGCCAAGGTTGCGAGGAGACTATCGAAGCTCTCCGACGCGCTGAGCAGAAATACCGAAGCATTTTCGAGAATGCAACGGAAGGCATTTTTCAAACGACTCCGGAAGGTAAGTATCTGAGCGCTAACCCGGCGTTGGCGCGGATGTACGGTTACGATTCACCCGGGGAACTCCTGGCAGACCTGGTCGACATCAGCCGCCAGCTTTACGTGGAACCGGATCGTCGCCGGAAATTCACTTTGGCGATGCGCAACGACGGGCGCATCCACGATTTTGAATCGCAAATCTACCGGCGTGACGGGACCATCATTTGGATTTCGGAAAATGCTCACGCCGTGCACGACGAGCTTACCGGTGAACTCTTGTACTACGAAGGGATGGTCCAGGATATCACCCGTCGCAAATCGGCAGAGGAGGCACGGAAACAGGCCGAAGAGGACCTTGTCCGTTACGCGGAGGAGTTACGGGCTAAGAATTCGCAATTCAACGCCGATCTCGAAATGGCGCGCGACATCCAACAGGTTTTTCTGACCCAGAATTTTCCAAGTTTCCCACGAAGCATGACCGCGCAAGAGAGCTGGCTGAGCTTTTGCCATTGGTATCAGCCGGCTGAGCAGGTGGGCGGTGATTTTTTTTGCGTCTTGCCGTTGTCAGATACGGAAGCAGGCGTGTTCATTTGCGACGTCCTTGGCCATGGACTCCGGGCCGCCCTGGTGACTGCGATCGTTCGTGGGCTGCTGGAAGAATTAACCCCGATTGGGACGGATCCCGGCCGGCTGCTTTCCGAGATCAATGGCAGTCTGATTGCTATCTTTCGGCAAACTGAGACTCCGATGCTGGTCTCTGCTTTCTACCTGGTCGTCAATACGGTGGATGGCAAACTGTGCTACTCCAACGCGGGACATCCTCAACCTTTTCATATTCATCGAGCGACAGGGATAGCCGAACCTTTGCGTTTTCAGGGGGCACAAGGACCGGTACTTGGGATTTTTCCAGCGGCTACTTACCCTAACAGTCACGGGACCGCTTCTGCCAATGATCTGGTCGTCCTTTTTACCGACGGTTTATTCGAGGTCGAGACCGCCGAGGACGATTATTACGGAGCGGACCGGTTGCTGGCTGCGGTTCGAAAGCGAATGCACCTGGCGGCTAGACAACTATTTGGCGAGGTAGTGGCCGAGATTCAAGGATCCTGCATTTCCGGGAAGTTCACCGATGACATGTGCTTGCTCGGGGTAGAACTCCGGCGGACCGGCCTCGATGATTCGAGTCAAAAGGTTGCCTAATGTTTAGCGGAGATTGTCGGCTTGCATTTTGCCAGCATTCGGATTGGTGAAAAGGCTGCAAACGGCTATCGTGCATCGACAATTCGACGTATTTGTCGAATCCTTCCTTGATAGATGGATCCAAAAGTTTTGCAGAACAATGAGGACCGGGCCGGAATTAATCCCGTGCCTTGGATTAGATCGAAGGTTCCGCTTGTTTTGGGTGCTGCATTTCTGGCCATCCTGGGAACCCACGTCTGCGCGCAGTCACGATCTGACAGCACGGCAGATATTGCGAAATACGCAATGAAGTTACCCGAAAAGAATTTGGTCAGGTTAGAGCCGAAGATAATCAGACTGCCGGCGAGGAACGGACTGCAGGTTCCAGGGCTAATCGACGGAACCGGCTCGACGGTCAGCGAAAGGAATAGTCTCGGGGCGGGAACGGGGGAATACGCATGGAAGGTAGGTATCTCCACAACGGTTTTTTGGATTGGAGAACAAGCGACTGACAATAATCCCGTTGGAAATGATAAAAGCGCTTGGGACGCCGCCTGGACATCAAATTATGGGGGGATCGACAGTCCAGATTCGGGGGCTCGCCTCCATTTTGTGCCGCTTAATTTCGTTCCGCGGCAAAATCCCTTCTATGTTGCGCTTCCCTACAACGACGTTGACGATCATCACACCAAGCCAGAAGCGGCGCAGATCATTCCCTGGTTCAATAATTCTTTTGTCCGGGACGGCCAATCGGTTTGCAAGGGCCGTTGGATAGCAATTCGGCACGGGCTTAAGGTTTGTTACGCGCAGTGGGAAGATGTCGGACCTTTCCAGACGGATCACTGGCAATATGTATTTGGTAATGAGCGCCCGAGACCGAACAGGAACCAGAATGCTGGTCTGGACGTTTCGCCGGCTGTTCGCGAATATTTAGGCCTCGACAACATCGGCTCCTGCGATTGGAAGTTCGTCGATTTCCTTCAAGTGCCGGCTGGCCCCTGGGCGCTTTACGGGGATAACAACACGTTCAGCCGACTTCGCCGTCCGAAATCCACGACCATCGCCGTTAGCCATCGCGGGAACCCACCGTTTTAGGCAGGAGGTAGGCGAAGCGTCTCGCTTTGCTCGGGACGCTAAACACCTAAAAACCCTGTGCTAAGCTTTCTCGGCCCTTAAAGACGGGCCCTTCGGGGCGTGTGACCGACGCTAAATACAAGAGGCAAAGCGAGGACGCTTCGCTTACTTGGCCCTTCGTGCCAGTCGGGTCCAGGAACCGCAGGCACTGAAAACCCAGGAGAAAAGGAGGACAATCGAGACCCACAACATGAGCGTCCCGAAGGCCGCCAGCAAGACGCTGAGCCGAAAATATTCACCGCCGAACCAGTCTGGAAAAACTGCCAACGCAACAAGCAGCGCTGCCAGTATCCAGCCTGAAGCCTTTTTTGCGGAGTTCATTTTTTAATGGAGCCAGCTCCGAATCCAATCCCGCTGGACGACTGCAAATTTTGGAGCGCTCAACCACTACTTCGGCCTATGGGAGCGTTTCTTAAGGGGTTTAAGTGATTTACTGTAAATGTAATAACTATCGGCAAATTAAGGAACGGCTTCGTTCGAACTGGATGGTCGCGTGCTCAATTCCAAAACGGGTGTTCAGTTCGCCGCAGACCGTCAGAAGCAGGGCATCATCACCTTCTGATTGAGGCTTAACCAAGTGGACGGTCAAAGCGGTTTCGGTGGTACTCAGCGGCCAGATATGCAAATGATGGACGTCGCTGATGCCCGGTAAATCGCGGAAGTAACTCTGAACACCTGGCACATCGACAGTGGGAGGGACGGCATCCATTGTCATGTCCAGGGAATCCCGCAGCAAACCCCAAGTGCCCCATACGATAACCGCGTTGATGAGCAGGCTGACAACCGGGTCGAGCCACCACCGACCTGAGAGAAGGATAACAAATCCGGCGATGACAACCCCAGCGGAAACAGCAGCGTCGGCAGCCATGTGCATAAAGGCGCCCTTAATGTTCAGGTCACCTTTTCGCCCGGAAGCGAACAACATTGCAGTGATCCCGTTGACGAGGATGCCTACTGCGGCGACGCAAATAACCGTTAAGCCAGCCACCTGTTGGTGTTCACCAAAGCGTCGGATCGCCTCCCAGGTGATCCCACCGACCGCCACGAGCAAGAGAATCGCGTTGGCCAGCGAAGCCAGAATAGTGCTCCGCCGCAATCCATAGGTGTACCGTAGATCAGGCTGCCGTCGAGCCAGTACGCTGGCTCCCCAAGCCATACCGAGGCCCATAACGTCACCCAGATTATGACCGGCGTCCGCGATCAAAGCCAACGAGTGCGCAGCCAGACCAAACAACGCCTGAGCCACGACATAAAGGATGTTCAGTGTTATCCCTATCGCAAAGGCTTTACCGAAAGTCTCCGGGAGATGATGCGCATGCCCCGCATGCCCTTCACCGCTATGGGAATGGCCTTCGTGGGAATCCTCTGGATTTTGCATGTGCCAGGGAATGCGTTTCCAACCTCCCGCGTCATCCCTCCCTACCGGTCCAAGCCACCGAAACAGAGATATTTTACCTCAAGGAACTCGTCGATGCCATAATGGGAGCCTTCGCGCCCCAGTCCGGATTGCTTAACGCCCCCGAACGGTACGGTCTCTGTGGAGATCAAGCCGGTGTTAATACCGATCATTCCGTATTCGAGACCCTCAGCAACGCGCCAGATCCGCCCGACGTCGCGACTAAAAAAGTAGCTGGCGAGACCGAATTCGGTGTCATTCGAGAGTTGAACGACTTCTTCATCCTTGTAAAAGCGGAAAAGCGGAGCAACGGGTCCGAAGGTTTCCTCCCGGGCGATTTTCATCTGGGCGGTTACGTCGGTGAGGACGGTCGGCTCAAAAAATGTGCGCCCAAGGCTGTGCCGCTTTCCGCCGAGCAACACGCGTGCCCCTTTGGAAACGGCATCCGAGATATGATCTTCGGCTTTCTCTACGGCCGCCTCGTCAATCAGCGGACCTTGTGTCACACCTGATTCGAAACCGTTACCGACTTTTAGCTGCTGCACGGCTTCCGACAGTTTCTGGGAGAAAGCATCGTAAACCCCGTCCTGGACATAAATTCTGTTTGCGCAAACGCAAGTTTGGCCGGTGTTCCGGAATTTTGAAATGATCGCGCCTTCGACGGCCGCATCAAGATCCGCGTCGTCAAAGACTATCAGAGGAGCATTCCCGCCCAATTCCAGGGAGACTTTTTTGACGGTGTCGGCGCTTTGGCGCATCAAAAGCCGTCCAATTTCCGTAGAACCGGTAAAAGTGATCTTCCGGACATCGGGATTGGAGGTCATTTCTCCGCCGATCGCTGGTGGCTCTCCCGTCAGAACATTGAAAACGCCGGCCGGAATTCCGGCCCGTTCTGCGAGTACGGCGAGAGCGAATGCGGACAAGGGCGTGGATTCGGCGGGTTTGAGCACCATGGTGCACCCGGCTGCCAAGGCCGGTCCTGCCTTCCTGGTGATCATGGCTGCTGGAAAATTCCATGGCGTAATCGCGCAACAAACTCCGACCGGCTCCTTTACGACAACTAACCGGCGATCGTTCCACGGAGAAGGAATGGTGTCGCCGTAAACGCGTTTGCCTTCTTCAGCGAACCATTCGATGAACGAAGCAGCATATCCAATTTCGCCTTGGGATTCGGCCAACGGCTTGCCTTGCTCGGCCGTCATGATCCGGGCCAGGTCTTCCAGATTGGCCATCATCAACTCATACCATTTCCGCAAGATGGCGGCCCGATCCTTCGCGGTTTTCCGACGCCAATCAGGCCAGGCGGCCTTCGCGGCTTCGATAGCCCGGCGCGTTTCGGCAGCGCCCATGTAAGGAACTTCCGCCAACACTTCACCGGTAGCCGGATTAGTGACTGGAAATTTTTTGCCGCTATCCGCTTCGCACCAGCGACCGGCGATGTAAGCCTGCTGGCGAATAAGCTCCATATCGTTCAGTGAAAGCGTAGTCATATCTTCAGCAATTCCCGCAACATGATCCTATCCGCTCAAATAGCAACACCGGCAGAAACGGATCGGCGGGTCGGCGTGGGGGCGGGTCGGCGTTTAAATCGTGAACGTGAGAACATTGAGCAACGAAAGATCCGGCTT
Source organism: Chthoniobacterales bacterium (assembly GCA_035484035.1). Lineage (GTDB taxonomy): Bacteria > Verrucomicrobiota > Verrucomicrobiia > Chthoniobacterales > JAFAMB01 > JAFAMB01. The sequence continues at coordinate 5,126 of DATHPI010000377.1, read as the reverse complement.
TGGCGCTTGAAGAAGCAAAGCGAGACGCTTCGCATACGAACGCCGACACGTCATCACGCCGATACGCCGACCCGTTTCTCCCTACCCTCGAGCCAGGAACTGCTTGAGGCGATCGCTTTTCGGTCGCTCAAAGACTTCGGCCGGCGATCCTTCCTCTTCGATTCGTCCCTGATGAAGAAAGATCACGTGGCTGGAAACGTTGCGGGCAAAACTCATCTCGTGGGTGACGACCACCATGGTTCTCCCTTCGGATGCCAGTTTTTGCATGACCCGCAGCACCTCACCGACGAGTTCGGGATCGAGCGCGGAAGTAGGCTCATCAAACAGCATCACTTCCGGTTCCATCGCCAAGGCTCGCGCTATTGCCACGCGCTGTTGCTGGCCGCCCGAAAGATGGGCGGGATACATTTTCTCAATTTCCTGGCCTAGCCCGACCTTGGCAAAGTCGCGTCGAGCACGCTCAATTGCTGCGGCTTTCGTCAACCCAAGCACCTGGACAGGTGCTTCGATGACATTTTCCAGAGCAGTCAGGTGCAGCCAAAGATTAAAGTGCTGGAAGACCATCGCCAACTTCACACGCATCCGCCGCAATTGGCCGGGATCTGCAACGGCCAGTTCCCCTTTCCTATTTCGTTGGAGCTGAATCGCCTCACCATTCAAGGCGAACCGGCCCTCATCCGGACGCTCCAGAAAATTGATGCATCGAAGAAGCGTACTTTTTCCAGAACCGCTGGAGCCAATAATGCAGATAACGTCTCCTGCTTGCGCCCGCAACGAAACCCCTTTCAGCACTTCGTGATTGCCAAACTTCTTGTGAAGATTTTCGACAACTAGTTTGTCCATGAAACTTACCCACCGTCTCCTGAATCCCTTTTATCTGTTTGCGTCACTAATCCTCCCCGTATTGTCGTAAACCCGTAAACCGCCTCGATCCTAAACCGAGGACGACGACGACCACGAGGACGATAACGGGAAGACACGGGAATTTCCTCATCGTGCTCGTGGTCGTCATCGCTCTCGGTCTGCTGGTGAGGAAAGCAATCGAGCGCGACGACGACCACGAGGACGACAATGGGAAGACGCGGAATTTCCTGATCGTTCTCGTGCTCGTCGTCGTCCTCGGTCCACTCGTGAGGAAAGCAATCGAGGACGAAGCACGACGACGATGACGATAATGGGAACACGCCGAATTTCCTGATCGTCCTCGTGGTCGTCGTCGTCCTCGGTCTGTTGGTCTGTTCGTGGAAAGTAATCGAGCACGAAGCACGACCACGAGAACGACTGGTTTGTCCGTGAAACTAGCCCAAGTAGGCGAGCCATTTCCGTTCAGCGCTTCGAAAGACCCTGATGAGAGCCAAGGAGACACAAAGATAAAGAACTGCAGCCAACCCATAGGCGACGAAAGGCATGTAAAAATCGGAGGAGGCATTACGAGCGACCTTCAGGAGATCCGGAACTGTCGCCGTCGCCGCCAAGGTCGTCGCATGCAACATCAGGATGACTTCGTTGCTGTAAGCCGGCAAAGCCCGGCGTAATGCCGAGGGCAAGATGATGCATCGGTAGAGAGTCAATCCGGACATCCCATAGGCACGCGCCGCTTCGATTTCCCCCAAAGACGTCGCTTTAATCGCACCGGCAAAAATCTCGGTTGTGTAGGCGGCGGTATTTAGGGTGAAAGCGAGGATCGTACAGTTGAACGCGTCCCGGAAGAAGGTGCTGAGGAAGGGCGTGGACCTGACGGCCTCCAGGCTGTAGAGGCCCGAATAGATGAGCAGCAGTTGGACATACAACGGTGTCCCGCGAATGACGTAAGCATAAAGCGAGACAGGAATAGAGAACCACCGATTCCGCGAAGCTTTGGCCACAGCCAGCGGCACGGCCAACATAAATCCCAAACCAAGTGACGCGACCAACAACCAGAGAGTAATGACCAGCCCCGTCGGATGGGCTAGCGTGCCCCACAGGTATTGTTGCCAATATTGCTTAACCAGATCGATCATAGCTCCGGTCTCCGGAAGCCAACCGAATAGCGGCGTTCCAGGGACATGAAAACGAGGTTCGATAGAGTGGTGAGCGCCAGGTAAATCAGGCCGGCGATCGATAAAAAGAAGAAGGCCTGGGAAGCTCCTTTGGAACTCGTTCCGGTAATGGCATCCTGCGCTGCCCTGACCACCTCGTGCAGCCCGATAATGGAGACCAAAGCAGTTGCTTTCAGGATGACCTGCCAGTTGTTGCTGATTCCAGGCAACGCAAAACGCATCATTTGCGGAAAGAGAATGCGACGAAAGACCTGCCAGCGAGTGAGTCCGTAGGCTGCGGCGGCTTCAAGTTGCCCTTTTGGAACCGCGAGCACACCCCCACGAAAAGTCTCGGTGAAATAGGCGCCGTAAATAAATCCGAGCACGCAGATGCCTGCTAAGAATGGATCGATATCAATCTGCTGGAAGCTGAGAGCGTCCGTAAGCCGATTCAACCAATCCTGAAAACTGTAGTACAGAAGGAGCATCAGGACCAAATCCGGCACGCCCCGGATCAGCGTGGTATAGATCTGGGCGAGAACGGATAGCCACCGGTTGCGGGAGAGTTTGGCCGCGGCCCCAAGAAGGCCGATGACAAACGCCAGGAGAAGAGAGAGCACTGCAATCTGGATGGTCTGCAGCGTCCCGTTCCATAACAACCCTCCGTAACCTTCGAAAAGCGTGTTGTGCAATGTTTCCTAAATGCCTGGTATCTTTTAGCGTCACCCCTATCCGTTCTCGTCCTCGTACTCCTCCTCGTCGTCGTCATCGTCCTTCGTCGTCGTGCGTTTTCCGGGTGGTACGAGCGAAATTCCCGTTACTTTCTTTCTCCGTTCATCCCTCTTCCATCTGGCAGAACGTCTCGATCCCCAACCGAGGACGAAGGACGACGTCGAGGATGAAAACGACAACCCCGAGGACGAGAACGGGAACGAGAAGGAGGTTTCCGATCCGTGGCCCGAAGTGGCCAAGAAAACATAGCCCAGGGTTTACCCTGGGTAATTCCCCACCCGAGTTAGCCCTGAAGGGGGCCGCCAAGTGCGGCGAGAATCGGTTCCAAACGTTAGAACAGGATCGCATGCGCATTTCTAGCCCCTTCAGGGCAAAACGCTTATTTTGCTTAACCCAGGGTAAACCCTGGGCTAAGCTTTCTTGCGCCTTCGGGGCGGTCCTTCGGCCGTATGACCTGAGATCACTCGCCATAGATGTTGAAGTCAAAATACTTCTTCGCGATGGCCTGGTAAGTTCCGTCCTTCAACAGATCGGCAAGCGCATTGTTCAGGGCATCCTTCAGATCCGTATCTCCTTTGCGAAGCCCGATCGCCGCCGCGCTGCCCAGAATGTTGGTGTCGTTGATTTCAGGGCCGCTGAATTCGTAGCCGTGGCCCTCTGACGTCTTTAAGAAACCTACACTGGCTTGTGCTTCATCTTGAAGGGCTGCCTCGAGTCGGCCTGATTTCAAATCAGCATAGACCTGATCCTGGTTCTGGTAAGACACCACATTCACTCCGTTTGGCTCAAAATAAGTCTTGGCGTATGTTTCTTGAATCGTGCCTTGCTCAACTCCAATGTTTTTTCCCCGTAGTGAATCCACCGTGGGCTGCAAATTGGAACCGGCCTTGGTCACCATCCGGGTGGGCGAGAAGGCAATCTTGTTAGTGAAATCAATTTGCTGTCTTCTTTTATCCGTAACCGACATATCGGATAAAACAGCATCGATCTTGCGGGCCTGAAGCGCTGGGATCATCCCGTCAAAGTCGTTCTCCACCCAAACACATTTGGCATTTAGTTTTGCGCAGAGCGCTTTACCTAGATCAATATCGAATCCGACCAGGTTGCCGTCCGGCGCCTTTGATTCGAAAGGTGGATAACTCGGGTCAACCCCGAAACGAATCACTTTCCAATCCTTGGCCAAAGCGGACGGCGGCCAGGTGATTAGAAAAGCAAACAAGAGTGTCAGGATGGCGATGAACCTTTTCATTGCGTACCCGGCAAACGATAAAACCTTCGAGTCTTTCCAGGAAGAATATTCTGGGGACAGCGAGGCTTCTGGGCGGGAAACACACCTTTCGGAGAGAGCATCGCACAGAGGTCACGGAGGTCACAGAGAAGGATTTTTGGGGGCGATGGTGCGAGCCGGCTTTAGGTGGACGTCATCGCTTTTGGGCGGGAAACACGCGCATCGGGGAGAGCATCGCACAGAGGTCACGGAGGTCACAGAGGGGGATTTTGGAGGGCGATGGTGCGAGCGGGCTTTTGGTGGACGTCATCGCTTTTGGGCGAGAAACACGCGCATCGGAAAGAGCATCGCACAGAGGTCACGGAGGTCACAGAGGAGGATTTTTGGAGGGCGATGGTGCGAGCGGGCTTTAGGTGGACGTCGTCGCTTTTGGGCGGGAAACACACCTTTCGGAGAGAGCATCGCACAGAGGTCACGGAGGTCACAGAGGGGGATTTTTGGGGCGATGGTGCGAGCAGGCTTTTGGTGGACGTCATCGCTTTTGGGCGGGAAACACGCGCATCGGGGAGAGCATCGCACAGAGGTCACGGAGGTCACAGAGGAGGATTTTGGAGGGCGATGGTGCGAGCGGGCTTTAGGTGGACGTCGTCGCTTTTGGGCGGCAAATAAGATTAGGGGAGAGCACCGCACAGAGGTCAGGGAGCGGTCTCCGGTAGCCGTCGATCATCGCCCTCTACAGCCTCCCGAAAAATCGGGAATTATAACTGTCGCCGGCCTCCCATTGTAACTGTCGCGCGACACACGAATGTGCGCTCGTTGAGAAACACCCGTTCCACCCGGCTTGGAGATGCTGAAGGGGCTCTCTCCGATTCGCGTGTTTCCCGCCCACAAGCCACGCTGTCCACCAAATATCCCCCAAATCCCCCTCTGTGACCTCTGTGCGATGCTCTCTTTGATTCGCGTGTTTCCCGCTCGGAAGCCATGCTGTCCACCTAGTACAACCCCTCTGTGACCTCTGTGACCTCTGTGCGATGCTCTCTTTGATTCGCGTGTTTCCCGCTCGGAAGCCATGCTGTCCACCCAGTACAACCTCTCTGTGGCCTCTGTGACCTCTGTGCGATGCTCTCTCTGACTCGTGTGTTTCCCGC
>DATHPI010000376.1:0-10075 GCA_035484035.1 Chthoniobacterales bacterium | reverse complement strand
TTCGGCGTAAGTGTCGATAGCACGAAAAGCCATCATGCATTCATCGAAAAGCATGGCCTTCCGTTTCCGTTGTTGAGCGACCCGGACAAGGAGATGGTCAAGGCTTATCAGGTTTGGGTCGAGAAAAGCATGTATGGAAAGAAATACATGGGGACCGACCGGACGACCTACATCATTGGCCCCGACCAGAAAATAAAGTCGATTCTGCAGAAAGTGAGATCTCCGGGTCATGTAGATCGAGTCCTTGAGGCACTGGCTTCGTAACTGGTTGATGCGGCAGACTGAACGAGATCCCGTGATGGGCAACGGTTCTCAAAATGAAATGTGATCCTTATGAATCGTCAAACGCTCCTTACCATCTACGAACGGCTCGAAGGGATCATCTCCAAATTGCCCGTCCCTCTTCAGAACGCTGTGATTGGGGAGTTAAAGCCGATCAAACAGATTTTTCTTTCGCAAAGACTTGCCAGGATTGCTTTGCTGGGCAAACCGACTGCGGATGCATCGGCCCTTCTGTCCGGCTTGTTGGGCAGCGATCTTCAGTTGATCGAGGTCAAACAGACTGGAGGTTGGGTCTCCTATGAGTTGCGAGGGAGAGGAGGTTTCCGAGTTCTCGATGCGCGCCGGTTAAATGAGACGAGCTTGGCTTGGAACGCTCTGGCGGGTGCTATTGCCGAAGAAAGTCCCGACTTGTTTGTCTTTCTCGTCGACGGAACTCAACCTCTCGATCTGACTCTCGAATGCGAACAAGCCGTCAGACTGCTGGAGATGGCAGAGCTTCGCCATCAGTCAAAAGCCGGCCTGATTGGAGTCATTGATTTGCCTGGCTCGACACCGCCGGAAGTCATTGAAGCCCGGCGACTCGAATTGCAAGCCTGGCTGAGCGGTCCCGGAAAATTATCTGCCCATTTCGTCAAAACCGTCGCGGTTTGTTCCTTCGTCCGATTCAGAGTAGATGGCTCGATCGATCCGGATCGTGACGAACGCCGAAATCTTGACGCCCTGGGTGAGGTGTTGACCCGCGAACTTCCCGGGGAGGCGCAGGTCGAAATGGCGCGATTAGTTTCCGCAAAAAAGGTTCAGTTAGAAATTTCACAGCATCTTGTCCGATCGCTCACCACTGTCTGTGCTGCGATCGGCCTGCAGCCGATCCCATTTGCCGACTTTCCAATCCTGACCGCAATTCAGTTTGCCATGGTCTCTGGAATCATGCACGTTAGCGGCCGTGAACTCGGATTGAAATCCGCAGCCGAGTTTTTTGGAGCAATGGGAGCCAACATTGGAGTCGGAATGGTTTTGCGAGAGGGTGCACGGGCCGGTATCAAGCTGCTGCCAGGATGGGGGAATGCAATCTCCAGCGGAGTGGCGGCGGCCGGAACTTACGCCATTGGCCGGTCGGCGATTGGTTACTTTGTGGAAGGAATTTCGCTCGGAGAAGCACGCCAGCTTTTCCACCGCCCAAACTTGCCGAAGAAGCCTTAGCCCGCCTTAATCAGAGCCTTCCGGGAGGCCAATGCTATCCCCGGCCCGCTTGTCAATAACCTGTGAGTAAGCTCCGATAAGGCGCCAACATTTCTGCATCCGTGCCGGATTGCAGAATATTTGCCAAGTGAAATTAACTGAAATCATGTCAGCGTTGGATTCACTTGGCGCAGCGCCACGGAAGTCCATGGGACAGAACTTCTTACACGATAGAAACCTCGCCTCTTGGATCGTTGAGAAACTTGAAATTGAATCCGGCGATCATGTCGTAGAAGTTGGTCCTGGTCTAGGGGCTTTGACGGAGGAAATATTGCGTCGCGGGGTGTCGGCAACTTTGCTGGAAAAGGATCGGGCGTTCTCTCAATACCTTCGTGAGAAATTTGCCGGCCCTGGGATCGAAGTGATCGAAGGTGACGCCCTGGAGTACGACACCCGGGTCGAATTCCTCCGTCCACCGTCGAAAATAATAGGAAATCTGCCCTATTACCTGTCATCAGCTCTTCTGTTTCATTTCACGGCGGACCCCTGCCCGTTCGAACACATGGTGTTCACGGTGCAGAAAGAGATGGCAGATCGGTTAAGCGCGTCTCCCGGAGGCAAGGATTATGGAAGTTTGAGCGTGATTATTCAGAGGCGGTGGCGAGTGACCAGGTTGAAGATTCTGCCTCCTTCGGTATTCCTCCCGCAACCGCAGGTCGATTCCATTGTTCTTTTGTTCAAGGGGCGAGCCCCTGGGGAGCTTGAAGAGACTGACTCCGGCAAATTCTCTGAGCTGGTAAAGGCAGGATTTTCCGAACGCCGGAAACAGGTAAGGAACCTTCTGAGTTCTTACGGCGACTCAGAAAGGATTGAAGCTGCCCTGCTTGCGGCAGGTCTTCTTTTAACTGTCCGAGCGGAAGAGATTTCACTCCACCAGTGGATTCGGATTCTGAACTTTCTGCAACCGACGATCGCCTATGGCAGCGATCCGGGTGAACTCCTCGCGGTTGTCGATCAGGATGATCAACCTCTCAGGGCGATGGACAGGGCGACAATTCACCGGGAAAATCTGCTGCACCGCGCCGTCCATATCCTGCTGGTCAATAACCGCGGTGAACTGCTCCTGCAAAAGCGTTCCCATCAGAAAGACAGATTTCCGCGGCGCTGGGATTCGAGCGCCGCGGGTCACGTGGATGCCGATGAATCGTACCAAGAGTGTGCGATGCGGGAATTGCAGGAAGAAATTGGTGTGACAACGCCCCTGGCCGAAATCGGCAGAGTTGCTGCTTCCGAGGCTACCGGTCACGAATTCATCAAGATTTTTGCCGGAGTCTACAACGGTCCTTTTCGCTGGAATCCACACGAGATCGAGACCGGTGGGTTTTTTCAGCCCGAGATGGTCGATAGCTGGATTTCGGCGCGCCCACAGGATTTTGCACCGGGATTTATCGAGTGCTACCGGACCGTGCGTCGGGAGTTAGAGGAGATAAGGCAAAAGTAGGAGTCAGGAGTTGCAGGAGTTCAGGAGTTGCAGAATGGAGATTTCTGACACCCTAAACTCCTGCAACTCCTGAACTCCTGACTCTACAGCGCGATGGGCGCGGCCAGGCACGCATCTGGAATACCGAACGAATCGACCAATTGGACTGCTTCCTGCCGGATTTCCAGGCAAAGCTTGTCTACCTGCCGACTGACGGCTCTCGATTTCAAGCCGGTGAGGGCACCATGTTCCAGATACCATCCCTTATTGAATTCTATTTGGGATAAAGCAAAGAGATCGCAGAGCCGTCTCAAGACAATTTTCAAAGGTGTTGCCTGAACCGTGGCGATTACTCGAACAAATCGTTCGAGGATCACTCGTTCGATGTGAGCGTGGGCTAGGTCAATCAATTCCCGTTGCATTTGCGCAAAGGCACTGTAGTGGTCCAACCGCTTTTTGGACGTTAAACGTCGGAACTCCTGGGCAGCCGAAAGGAGCGCGGCTGACTCCCGAAAGCGATGCATGACCATCTGAAAATCTGTGTCACGAAGATGACTTTCCTGGAGATTAAGTGTGAACCGCGGATTGCGCTTGGCGATGGCGGCCAATCGCTGATCGATAAAGAACCCGGCCATCTGAGCCGGCCGCATCGCTTTGAGTTTATCATTCAATTCGCTCAATAGGTTCTTGGCAACCAGCTGCATCAACACTGTGTTGTCTCCTTCAAACGTGGTGTAAATGTCCGTGTCGGCTCTCAGTGCACTAATTCGGTTCACCGCGAGGTATCCTTCGCCCCCACAGGCTTCGCGGCAGGTCTGGATGGTTTGAGTAGCGTTCCAGGTGGTAACGGCCTTCAATCCTGCGGCGAGAGTTTCCAGCGAACGCGAATCATCCGATGGAGATGTTTCATTCAGTTCGACGAGGTGCTTCAGGGCAAAGTCGAGAGCAAAAGTCTTGGCGATCAGCGGGCAGAGCCTCCGCTGGTGAGCCGGGTAATCAAGGAGGAGAGTTTCCTGTGGCGATTTCGGTGAACCGAACTGCCTCCTGCGAGCGCCGTATCGAATGGCAATCGTCAATGCGCTTTTGGTCGCACTGTTAGCCGTTGCGGCAATGCTGATTCGACCACTCACCAAGGTCCCGATCATCGTGAAAAAGCGTGCGGCCCGGCTCTGAATATCGCTGCGATAGTGGCCGTCGGGGGTGACCTCCGCGAAGCGATTCAACATTTCGACGCGCGGCACTTTGACATGGTTGAACCAGATCCGGCCGTTATCCACACCGTTCAGACCCATTTTTAAACCGTTGTCTTCTATCGACACTCCCGGCAGCGGATCGCCGTTCTCGCCTCGGATCGGAACCAGAAAGGCGTGCACACCCTGTTTTTGACCGTGCATTTCGAGCTGGGCAAAGACGACCGCCAACCTGCCATCCTCGGCGGCGTTCCCGATATAATTCTTGCCCGCGGAATAGCTTTGGCTATGGAGGACAAAACAATCACTCTCACGATGGTAAACAGCGGTTGTTTCCAGGCCCTGCACGTTCGATCCGTGACCAATCTCTGTCATCGCAAAACAGCCCATCAAAGTCCCCGAGGCGGCATCTGGCAGATATTTGCGATGATGGTATTCGGTACCGAGTCGCTGGATGCTTCCTGCGAAAAGACCAAACTGGACTCCAAGCTTAATGACCAGGCTGATATCGTGGAAGGCAAGTGTTTCGAATGCCGCGATGAACTTGGGCAGGTTTTCTTCCCCTCCAAGAGAACGTGGCATGAATATCTGGCCGATCCCCGTTGCAGCCAGTCGTTTGGTCCAAGTCAGAACCTGTTTCCGGTAAACGGCGACGTCATTTCCGTCATAATACCGGAACTCCGGTTGAATCATGAGCTGCCTGACAGAATTCCGGGTCTCAGCGTGATTTCCGTCCAACAGAAGCTGTAGGAGCTTCGGTTCGAAGCTGGCGTGTTTCCTTTCGATCGGTGGATAGCTCCGTGCCCCAGCCCACACTGGAGTCGGCTCTTCATCGACGAATAAAGGGTCTTCAAGCATTTCTCTCATCGACTTTCCCGGTCTCCGAATTGGCTTCAGATGGAGTCGAAGGAACTGCTTCCTTCGGAGGGTAAAAACTGCCGCCCCGGTTTGCCATATCGAACAGAAGCGGGCAAGGGGCGAAGTAGGGTGCAACACGGTCGCGAAGATTATTTAACCGGCTGACCACCGTTGCGATGCCGAGATGGTCGGCGAATCGCAGTGGACCTCCACGGAAAGGCGCCCACCCGGTTCCCATGATCATTCCAAAATCCACATCTTCAGGAGCGTCCACCACCTTTTCTTCAAGCGTGCGCGCTGCCTCGTTGACCATCGAAAGGACCAGTCGATCCCTGAGATCTCCTTCATTAGCTGTCGTCGGTTCGGCAGGTTGCAAGTCACCGAGTTGATGGTTGATCTTTCCATCGTCGCTGGCGCCATGATCGTAAAAGCCCTTCCCCGATTTCCGCCCAAGCCATCCTTTCGAGATCATCTTTTCGAGCGTGCCATCCATGGGCCCCAGGTTCTGAACGCGACTCTCCAGTTCTTTCGCAACGTGCACAGAGACATCCAGACCGACCTCGTCGGTCAGGCGCAATGGGCCCATCGGCATCCCGAAATCCAGCATCACGCGGTCGATGTTCTCGACTCGATAGCCTTCTGCAAATAACCGTACTGCTTCGACCATGTACGGAAGCAGGATACGGTTAACCAGGAATCCAGGGCTATCCTTAACCAGCACCGGGAGCTTTCCGATTTGTTTTACAAAACGAATGGCGGCGCCCAGAGTGGCCGCGTTTGTCTTGGTGCCGCGGACGATCTCCACTAGTTGCATCCGGTGGACCGGATTAAAAAAATGGATACCTACGACCCGTTCGGGATGCTTGAGAGACGCCGCTATCGCGTCGATCGAGAGGGCGGAAGTATTCGAGGCGATCACCAGGTCAGGAGCTGCTTTCGATTCGAGGTGAGCGAATATTTGTTGTTTTGAATCAATTTTTTCGACCGCTGCCTCAACAATTAGGTCAACATCCCGGAACGGGACTTCTTCGAAGGTTGGAAGAATCCGATCGAAGGCGTTCCTGGCATCTATCTCCGAAAAGACATGGCGTTTGACTGCCTCGCCATAAATCTTCGCAATGGATTGGATTCCCTTGCCCAGCGGACCCGGTCCGACATCCTTCAGGATGACGCGGACTCCTCGACTGCTCAGCCACTGGGCGATCCCGGCACCCATGAGGCCCGCACCAACGACCACGGCGCGATCCACCGTTTTCAATGGCCCTGCCGGCGCAGGTTCGAATTCTTTCGGTAATTTCAGTTTTTTGGCCCGCTCCTGAAGAAAGAAGACTCCAATCAGGTTTTGCGCGGTTTCGCTCAGAGCCAATTCGATAAACCTGTTTTTCTCGTTCGCCAGTGACTGTTCGTGCGAAACATTGAGGCTTGCGCAGGCGACCTCCAGCGCTTTGAGCGGAGCAGGATAATGGCCGAGTGTTCGCGCGAGCGCTTTTTTCTCGGCCTGCGATTTGATGACCTGAACGAGCGGCGATCGATTTGAGAGGTGCATTTTGGTGGACCTCTTTTTGCCACTGCTCTGGAGAATTATCTTGGTCGCTGCGGCCGTCAGGCGCTCTCGTGGCACGATCGAATCGATCATTCCCAGCTTGAGCGCTTGCGCGGAGGGATACTGACGACCATTCATGATCGCCGTCAGCGCGTTCGGGAGTCCGATCAGTTTCGGTAGCCGGGTTGAACCTCCCCAGGCGGGCAAAATGCCGAGATTTATTTCAGGAAGGCCAACTTTGGTGACCGCATCGGAAGAAGCGACCCGATAGTCACACGCCAGGGCAATCTCAAAACCGCCTCCCAGAGCGACGCCATGAATCGCGGCAACAGTTGGGTAGGGGAGGCTGGCAATTCGATCGAACGTTTTCTGACCCCGCTCGATTACAACTGCCATCCGCTCCGCACTGATCTCCTGCGTGAAGGTGTGAAGATCCGCGCCGGCAATAAAAATCCTCGGTTTCGCGGTTCGAAGGATCAGGCCCCTCAGGCTTTTTTCGGACTCGAGGAAGTCCAAATTCTCGTTTAACTCGTCCAATGTGCGCTGATCGAAGAGATTCGCCGTTGAATCTGGTCGGTCGAATGTCAGGATCGCGATGCCCGCATCCGATACTTCGCGTTGAATATTCTGATTCACGGCAGCGGTCTTCCTTAATTCCGATTGAGCCACAGTGCTCCGCCTTGTCCGCCTCCGACACAGAGCGAGACGAGGGCGCGGTTTGCTCGGCGGCGGTGTAATTCTTTGAGGGCGGTCAGCACTAACCGGGCACCGGTGACCCCTACTGGGTGCCCCAGAGCAATTCCGCCTCCGTTGACATTCAAGATTTCATCCGGGATTTCTCCAAGCGGTGTTTCACGTTGCAGATGTTCACGGCAGTAGGTTTCCGACCTGGCTGCCTTTTGGCACGCGATCACCTGGGCTGCGAATGCTTCGTTGATCTCAATGATCTCTGCGTCTTTCAAGCCGAGACCGGTTCTTTGTTCTGCGCGATGAATCGCGTAAACCGGGCCAAGCCCCATCCGTGAAGGGTCCAACCCGGCGTACGCGTAACCTTCGAGGCGGCCAAGTGGACTTAGGCCCGATTCGTTCAGGGCCCGTTCTGTCATTAAGAGCAAAGCCGCTGCTCCGTCCGTAATCTGGGAGGAATTGCCTGCGGTCACAGTTCCGGTTTCCCGTTCGAAGGCTGGCTTAAGTTTTGCCAATGCTTCCATCGTTTGATTTTCGCGGGGGCCATTGTCCTGGTCCATGAATGTCTGGCCATTTTTCGCCTTGGGCAAATAGACGGGTGTGATCTCCTCTTTTAGCCTTTCTCGAGCGGCAACTGCCTTGTGGTGTGACCGCATCGCAAATGCGTCCTGCTCTTCGCGCTCGATCTGGAAGTCACGACCGACCGTTTCCGCCGTTTGCCCCATGTTACATCCGCAGACCGGATCTGAGAGTCCAAGGAGGAGCCCGACTTGCGGTTGAAAATCCGCTGGTCGAAAACTGCTTAGCACCCCAAGCTTCTGTGAAAGATTCTTGGCTCGCGCGAACGCCCCAAATTTTTTCGCGGCTTCGTGGGAGTAAAGCAGAGGAATGTGCGACATGCTTTCAACGCCACCCACGATAAAAATGTCGCCCCGCCCAGCGAGCATCTTTTCGGCGGCCTGAGTCACCGCTTCGAACCCCGAGGCGCAGTTCCGATGGACGGTGATCGCCGGAACCGACTCGGGTATGCCGGCTCGCAAGGCGACAACTCGGCCCACGTTCGCCGAATCGGCCGGTTGGCTCACGCAGCCAATGATCACTTCTTCAATCCTGGACGCATCAATTCCGGTGCGGGCGACCAGCAGGCTGAGAGCGATTTTGCCCAAATCCGCCACATCGCTATCCGCTAATGTTGTGCCGGCCTTGGCAAACGGAGTCCGCACCCCGTCCACGATGTAAATTGGTTCTTTCATAGTTTCATCGTCGGTCGGTTGCGTTTAAGAGTTGCTCATCTCCCGGGGTTTGTGGACTGCCAATTCCTGTTTCTTCGCTGGCGTAAAGTGATTCAATCTCTCCACTGTACTTCTGAACTAGTTGTCGCCGTTTCAGCTTCAATGTCGGTGTCAACTCACCGGCCGCCAAGGACCATTCCTCTGCGAGCAGGACGAATTTTTTGATCTGCGCGTAATGGCCAAAATGTTCGTTCAACCGCTGGATTTCGGATTCGATCAGGGCGTGCACCTGGCGATCGGCAACTATCTCCCGACTGGAGCGCAGCTCGACACCTTTCTGGTTAAAATAATCTGCGACCATCTGAAATGCGGGCACGATCAAGGCCGCCGGGAATTTGCGGTTTTCACCGACCACCATAATCTGGGCGATAAACTTCGATTCCCGCATCCGATTCTCGATCTGTTGTGGCGCGATGTATTTGCCACCGGAAGTCTTGAAGATCTCTTTTTTTCGATCCGTAATCTTCAAAAAGACACCATCGAAGGTACCGACGTCACCCGTATGCAGCCATCCCTCGCCGTCAAGGACCTCGGAGGTCAATTCCGGCCTGTGGTAGTAGCCCATCATCACGTTCGGGCCGCGGTAAAGAATTTCGCCGTCCGCAGCGATCTTGACCTCGCCGCCCGGGATCACCGGCCCCACGGTTCCGATTTTATAATGGCCTTGTCCTGGATAGTTCGCTGAGATGACCGGAGAAGCCTCCGTTGGTCCGTAGCCCTCATAGATCGGTATGCGCGCGGCCCAGAAAACGCGAGCCAGACGCGGCTGCAAAGCCGCGGAGCCAGAGACGACCGCGCGAACGCGCCCGCCCAGGGCTTTCCGCCAATGATAATAGATCAGTCGATCCGCCACCGCTAGCTCCAGCCGCCGAACCCAAGGGATCGGCGCACCCGGTTCGAATTGTTCGGCAAGATGCAGTGCCCAAAAATAAAGGCTCCTTTTCGGCCCCCTCAGCTGGTTTCCGCTGGCTGCAATTTTTTCGTAAATCTTTTCCAGCAGTCGTGGCACGGTGGCGAACGCCTGCGGGCCCACTTCGCGGAGATCATCGCCGACAGAATTAAGACTTTGCGCAAAAAAAACGGAAGTCCCCAGATAGACATAGACGTTGACTAAGGTGCGTTCATAAATGTGACACAGCGGAAGAAACGAAAGCGCACGTTCTGGCGACGCACCCTGGATGAGGGTAGCGACAGCAAAGCAATTGGTCATCAGATTGGAGTGCGAGAGCATGACGCCCTTTGGCGCACCGGTGGTTCCAGAGGTATAAATCAGGGTCGCGAGGTCTGCCGGACCAACGTTCGCTTTAATTTTCTCCAACGCACTCTTGTTGTCTTGCTGACCGAGTCCCTCTAGACCTGCAGCCGTTAGCTGAGTCCATTGTTCAGCTCCTGCGACCGGATCATAGGTGTAGATCTGTCGCAGGGCAGGGAGCTTGGCCTGCAGTGGAGCAAGTAAGTGGTATAACCGATCGCTAGAGACAAAAATCAGTTTAGCTTCGGAATCGCCGAGGATGAATTCGAATTCTTCAAAAGAGATGTTTGGATAGATCGGCAGATCAACTGC
>DATHPI010000375.1:0-12084 GCA_035484035.1 Chthoniobacterales bacterium | reverse complement strand
CGTTCGTCGATAATCTCATTAATGTTCGTACGGTTCACTTCCTGGTCATTGCAGACGTAATGTTTCGCGCACGCCCAGACCCCCTGCTTCTGAATCGCTCGTATGACTCTGGGTATGAGCTGGCTTCCCAGATAAGGATCTTCACCGGTCATATACTCAAAGTTGCGCCCTCCATAGGGTGTCCGGTAAAAATCCATGCCGGGACCCAGGATTGAAAAAAAGCCTCGTGCCCGGGTGTCTCGCCCCAGACCGGCTCCAGCGTCCCTGGCGCGATCGCGGTCAAATGTCGCGGCCAAGATGAGACCGGAGGGATAGCGCACGCTCGCAGGACTGTTCCGCACGCCTAACCCCGCATCTGTCTGAAAGATCTGCGGGTTGAGCGGCGCTTGCAGACTAGGGAGTGGAACCGGCTTGACGTCAAAGAAAGGGGTGCCGCCGATATAGCTGATTTTTTCATCAAGGGTCATTTGAGAGAGGATGCTATTGACCCTCTGCTCCACGTTCTTTGAGCCCTCTTGGCCATACACATTGAGTGTACACGCCAATATCCCGATTTGATAGATACGGTATAGGTCTACTGACTTCATAATATTAGCCGTCTCTGCGATTATGACGATGGCAAACAGAAAACTTTGGGATCACTCCACCTAACACCGATGCTGCCAAGGCACCCGAGCCATACAAAGGCCTCCCTTCAGCGAGAACAAAAAAAAGAAAGACTCAACTGTGAGGAAGGAGAGGGGGTCGGGCACTAGCCAGAGCAATGATTCAGTGGGGAGAACCTCCAAGTTTCTAATATCAGTCATTTAGCAGAACAAATGCGCCGTGGGACGTCAATATAAATCTACCAGCGTCAATTCCCGCCCGTCGGCGATGAACCCGGCGCGACTCTGCTACCGGTCACGATGCTATTCGATTTTGCCGATTTTCAAGGCGCGAGCGACGAGCATGCTTAAATCCGTACGTGAGAAGCGAGCAATGCAGAAAATCGGCAAAAGCGCCATCGGCCCTCCGGGTTGGCTTGAAAAGGGTTCGTCTGCGTCGTTGCTCGTTCGTTACGTATTGCACAGAATACGCTCCTCACTCGTGCCTAGCATCCAAACCCTTTTGAAGCCAACGGTATGCCTCCTACTTATGAGACGATGCACTACCGCTTTGTTCATCAAGGCAAGCTCTTAGCTCCTCCGAGAGAACGTTAGCGGCCGGCTATGTGCCGGCCGCCAACAAAATTTACCTCATTCCCATTCATGAACGGGAGCAGTTTCTAAGCGTGGGCCGCCGTCACCGACGTGAGAGGAGCGGCGATATCTTCAAGGCCTTTGCCCTCGGCGTTGACGCCGAAGAACCAAGCCACGAGACCCCCGAAAATCATCACCCCGGCTCCTAGGACATAGCCCCAGAAGAGTGGAACGCGGTCGGTGCCGTTGCCCACGAAGTTAGCAAAAATCAACGGCCCCATCGAGCCGACGACTTGGGAGATGGCGAAAAAGTAGGAAATTGCCTGTCCCCGAACTTCGAGTGGGAAGATTTCACTGACAGTTAGATAAGCTGAAGAGGCACCCGCAGAGGCAAAGAAAAACGAGACGCACCAGAAGAGGGTGTGTGTCGTCGCTGTTAAAGCCTCTGCTTTAAATAGATAGGCCGATATCAGCAAGACAAGGCCAGCCAGAAAATAAGTGCCGAAGATCATTTTGCGGCGACCGTAAATATCAAATAACGGCCCGAGCAATAATGGTCCGAGCAGGTTCCCGATGGCAAAGGGAAAGAAATAGAGAGCCGAATCGGACGCGTTGAGATGATAGAAATTTTGTAATACCAACGCGTAGGTGAAGAAGATCGCATTATAGAGGAAGGATTGCGTGACCATCATCGAAATGCCGAGGAAAGTCCGGGACGGATATTGTCTCAAGAAGACATCGACCACCTTCGCGAAGGGTACTGATTCCTCCGGTTTGACGAGCATGGCACGGCTTTCATCGACCGGTTCCAAGGTGACGCCTTGTGCACGGACACTGGCTTCAATATTGTCGACAATCCGATTTGCTTCGTCTCCGAGACCGTGGGTGACCATCCACCGGGGGCTTTCCGGGATCTGCCGGCGTACGAAGATGATAACCAACCCCAGCACCGGCCCGACGAAGAACGCAAGGCGCCAACCGAGGCCCTCAGGGATTAACGCGTGATTGAGCAGGAAGAAGCTTGAGACGGCTCCCAGCATTGCTCCGGCCCAGTACGTGCCATTCACGGCGATATCGACCCGCCCACGATATTTGGCGGGAATGAGTTCGTCGATGGCCGAGTTGATCGCAGTATATTCACCGCCGATCCCCATACCTGCCACAAAACGCCAGATATAAAGGAACCACGGCGCCCAAGCCAGCCCTGCAATTCCAGAGCCGACCAGATAGATGCCAAGGGTAATGATGAAGAGCTTCTTTCGGCCCCATCGGTCAGTGAGACGGCCAAAAAAAAGCGCGCCACAAACCTGTCCAATCAGGTAAATGGTCGCGGTGAAGCCAATGTCCGCGCTCGACATGCCCAACGAGTTTTTGAATCCGGACGCTGAGACTAACTGAATCTCGAGACCGTCCAGGATCCAACTGACGCCAAGACCCAGAACGACCATCCAATGAAAGTGAGCCCACGGTAGCCGATCCATCCGGATCGGCACAAGGGTGCGGACAGAATGATTTGCATGTGTGGTAGCCATTTTTCTCGAATGTTTTGAATGCTTTTAAATTGAAATATCACTTTCCTGACGCGGTTAGTGCTATGGGGGGATGCTAAATTGCAGTTCAGGCTTTCGGCGACTGAGGCAATACACCCTGATTCGCATCTCGCGCCGGATTCGGGTGCTCGAATTTTAAACTTCCGACAAACACCCACCATTCCGTTCCATGGTAAAGATCATTGTGGCTGAGGACGACGATCACGACCACCAGGAGAACGAGAACGAGCGCGGTCCGGTGGGAGTCGATTCTCGCGTTCGCCTACAGGGCTAATTCGGGTGTCGAAATGCTTCCTGAGGGGAGTCCCCCACCGCTACCGCGCGACGGTGTTAGTAAAGCATAGCATAGGCTTCCAGCCTGTGTCGGGGTGGCAACGGGCAACACCTTGGAAATAATGGGAGTGGTTGGCCGCCTCGCAATCACTTAGATCCCGGCCGATGTGTGTAATGATCAGGGTTGAAACGTTGAGCTGAATCCTAGCCCACTTCGGGGGCAATAAATCGTCCCAACCGCCCTTATCTTTGCGCCATTCAGCCCAAGGCTCAATACAATAAGCGCTGGTTTTGGTCCCGAAGGGACGGCACGATAGTAGCCTATCCCAGGGTCGAAACCCTGGGCTTCTATGAAGCCGCCGACTTTGTCAAGACCCGCTGGAAAATTATTTCTTTTTATTTTGGAATTCATTTTGGCCGACATCTGACAACACCTCACCTGATCTTTGCGGTGCGACGGCCTCTGAGCACCACAAAGATCAAACGCCAAAGTCAGTGACTGCTTCCAGCGCGCAACGTAATTGGCTCAAGCGAGCAACGGAATAAATGGCAGGGGCCCGCCGGAGGAGGGAAGGATGCCGTTTATGCCGGCTGTGAGCTTGAACCAATGGAGTGGAGCGCTACCGACGTGGAGTTGTTCCAGAAAGGGGATACGGTCCTGGCCAAAATAGGCGACGGCAAGGAAGCCGAGAGCCGCCCCCGTTGCCACTCCGGCCAAACGGACTGGAAATAACGGAATACCGGCCGAGAGCGACGGGCTCATGATAACGATGACCATGATGGCGGCCCAATACGGATATGGCCACTGGAAGGCCAGGGCAATTAGAGCCACTGATGCCGCGACGGCGGACCGAAGACTGGTACGGAAACGAGGCCCGAGCATATTGAGGGGATGGTTTAACGCAGCACGCGGACCGATGCGGTGACGCCGATTTTCAAGGGAAGGTTGAGAGCGTCGGCGTCAAGCTTGATGCGAACCGGATAGCGCTGAGTCAGCCGAACCCAATCCACTGTGGGAGCGATGGAGGGGAGTGAAAAAGAATATCCCGCATCATTGTCGGAGATGCCCCAGCCAAGGCTCTCGATTAGATGACGATGCCTCGATAGCAGACTCTACGCGATACCTTGTTGGAGCCTTTGGTTTCAAGGCCGTAGCCTTCACATCCGCTCGGGAATTTCTGAGTTCAAGTCTGGTCGAGGAGACGACGTGCCTGATCCTTGACGTACGAATGCCGGGAATGCACGGCTTGGAACTGCAGCGATATCTGGCGAACGCTGACAAGCGAATTCCGATCGTTTTTATCACCGCGCAAGCGACCGATAACGAGCGGCGACAGGCCTTGGCCGGAGGTGCAGTGGACTTACTGCTCAAGCCTTTCAGCGAAGATGCATTGTTCGCCGCGATCCAATCGGCGCTGAATCGATAGCAATCAGCGAAGAGGAAAGTTGACAACCTGTAAACGACTCCTTATTCGCATTCCTATTGGAGAGCATGTTAACCGGATTGAAGAGAGTCCATCGGCATAACCGACTATAAGGTCCACCATGAACGAGCACTCCATTGGTTCCCAACCCGCCACGCCGCTCCCCGCTGACAATCCAAAACGTCCGATCAAAGTAGCGCGACCCAGCATTGAGCAGGGCCTGCCGCACATCGGACTTGTCGGAGATACCTACACGATCCTACTCTCTGGTGAGGACACCAATGGCCGGTACTGCTTGATTGACATGCACATCCCACCCGGAGGCGGCCCGCCTCTGCATCGCCACGATTTTGAAGAATCCTTCACTCTGCTTGTCGGTGAGATTGAAGCTACTTGCCGTGGCGAGCAATCCACGGTGCGGGCCGGCGAAACCCTGAGCATCCCGGCGAACGCACCGCATTCGTTTACCAATGCTTCGAAAGAGACAGTCCGTCTGCTGTGTCTCTGTGCGCCCGCCGGTCAGGAGGACTTCTTCGCACAAGTCGGCATACCGGTCTCCGGACGAACCACTCCTCCCCCTAAGCTCGGGAAAGAGGCACAGGCGGCATTCATGAAAAAAGCAGAGGAACTTGCGCCCAAGTACCGCACGGAATTCATCAAGTCTGAACCCATAGATTAAGAGGCGAGGGGAACCGCTTCATTCTCCAGGAAAAGCCACCGGCCAAACCATTGGATGAAAAGCGACATCGTCAGAAAGGTCGTTCCGGCCACACCAGCGGAGCGGCGCGGTAAGGGAAATCATGGCCCGTCTGCTATTTTGAGCAGAGATAGATGAACCCGCCCGAATACGTCATTAGTGTCCGTGAACTTGCGGAATTCGTGCATCGACGAGGCGATCTTGAAAGCCAGAGCAATTTTCGCCGGTCTAATCGCGCTCTCGAAGGAATGAAAGGGCACAAGCGGATTCAGCAATCCCGGGGAAGCGATTACCGCCCGGAGGTAACAGTAGAGCGATCGTTCGTAAGAGGGGAAGTCGGTCTCCGCGTGATAGGTCGGGTGGACGGTGTCGTTGATGGGCTCACTCCCTTGGTGGAGGAGATCAAAACGGTTGAGCCAGGTTGGTCGAGGCAGGCCGATCCTGTGCACTGGGCTCAGCTACGAATTTATTCGGGGATTCTCGCTTTGGAAAGAGCCTGGCCACACGCATCGCTTCAGTTGACCTATCTGGAACTCGATGCGAACGAGGTCTTCCTCTTCCGGGAAGAGACGTCCCGGGAACTTCTAATCGAATTCCTGAACGAAACGGTGGACGAGTGGTTCTCCTGGTTAATTCCTCACGTTGAATGGATCGGGCAGCGCAACGCCTCGACGGAGAAGGCGCCCTTTCCTTTCATCAATTTCCGCGCCGGTCAGCGAGAGCTGGCGAGGTCGGTTTATCGAGTGGTGCAGAATAAACTCAAATTGTTCGTGGAAGCACCCACCGGAATGGGGAAAACCCTGGCGACGCTCTACCCGGCGATCAAAGCATTGCCCCTGATCTCCGACGGAAAAGTCTTTTATGTCACCCCCACGACACTGGGGCGACTCGCTGCGCAAGACGCGTTAGAAAAACTGAGAGACACCGGTGTGCAGGTTCGCAGCGTCAGCCTGACGGCCAAGGCCAAGATATGTTTCGCGCCGGACGCGTCTGGCTGTGACGCGGTCACCTGCCCGTTTCGACAGGGGTACTACGACCGCTACAAGCCGGCGATGCGTGAGTTGCTCGATACCCAACGGCTGGATAGCGAAAGCATTTCGATGGTAGCCCGAAAGTACCAAATTTGCCCCTTCGAGTTGTCGCTGGATGTTTCCAACTGGGTGGATGTCATCATCGGCGATTACAATTACGTGTTTGATCCGACCGTCATGCTCCAGCGCTATTTTGGTGAGAGCAGGGCGAAGCACGTGGTCCTGATCGACGAAGCGCATCATCTCGTGGATCGCAGTCGGGGGATGTACTCCGCGTCACTGGCGGTCGATGATCTTTTTGTCGCCACTGGATCGCGTGAGGACAAAATGGCTGGACAGGCTCGACGGGCTCTCGGCGTTGCACGCGATCAATTGGAAGCTTTGACGAAGAGCACCTCAACGGGCGTACCCCTACCGAAACCCTACCACCGGGGAGCGTTTGCGGCGGAGGCTCTTCCCGAGGCATTCATCGAAACTTTGCGCGCGCTGGCTGGGACGATCGAAGCGTTCCTGGTTGAGCAATCTTCTCGAGAATCGTTCCTGCTATGGCGGAAGCCGTATTTTGCCGTTCATCGCTTCTTGCAGGTTAGCGATGCCCTTGATGAGACCTATCGAATAATTATCGATCCCGGTAGTCAGAGCGTAACTCTGTTTTGCGTCGATTCATCCAAGCGTCTCGCCCAAACGCTGAAAGGTCTTCGGACGGCGGTCTTTTTTTCCGCCACATTTTCCCCGCTGGACTATTTCATCGACCTGCTGGGCGGATCAGCTGAATCGGCCAAAGGCTCCTACCCGTCTCCCTTTCGAAACGATCAACTAACGGTGCGCATCGCACCCCTTAACATCTCCTTTCAGGAGCGGGGCAGATCGATGGACCTGGTCGTCGAGGCCATCCGACGGCATCTCCGTCAGAATCCCGGAAACAACCTCATCTACTGCCCATCCCTGGCGTACTTGGACCAACTTCATCAAAAGCTCACCGCTTTGGGAATCCCACTGTTTGCTCAGCGAGCTGGCATGGCCGAATCAGAGCGGGAATCGTTCTTGGCTAAATTCATCAACGGAACCGGCTCAGTCGGGCTAGCAGTGCTGGGAGGAATTTTTGCCGAAGGCATCGACCTTCCCGGTGAAAAGCTCGTAGGCGTTACGGTGATCGGCGTCGGACTTCCCGGCCTTTCAATTGAACGTGACCTGCTCGTAACTTATTTCGATCAAAAGGGGCGGCCGGGATTTGACTATGCCTATCGCTATCCGGGAATGCAGCGAGTGCTTCAGGCGGTGGGCCGATTGATTCGGTCAGAAGACGATCACGGGGCGGCCTTGTTAGTCGATCGCCGATTCCTCGAATCCAGATACAAAAGACTCTTTCCAAGTTGGTGGAGGGTCATCACGGATGAGATGCGCGATGATTGGGGCTACTGATTGTAGAGCGTGCGGAGGCTGTCATGGAGTTTGAGGGCCAGCGGGCTAGCGGCGTAGGCGTCGGTGACGACTTCGATATAGGCGCCTTTGTAGGTAAGGCTGGCGGCGTCCAGGGCGTGGTCAAGTTGGGCGCAGGTGGTTACTTTCGCGGTATACCAGCCGTCGCAGCCGAGGGCCTTTGGCAATTCAGAGTAGCGCCAGTTCGCGACGTCGTTGTATTCAATGGCAGGTTCCTTACAGAGAAGCCGTTCGATGAGATAGCCCGAGTTGTTGAGGACGAAGATGACTGGTTTGGTATCATAGCGTGCGAACTGCGCGATTTCCTGCGCGGTGAATTGATGTGCACCTTCACCGGTGAATAGGACTACACGGCGATCGGGCGCCGCGATGGAGGCGCCGAACGCGGCGGGTGTGGCCCAGCCGATTGAACCCCACAGCGTCTGGTTATAGAAGGTGGCGCCGGCGGGCATACGCGTGAAACCGAGGCCCATGGAGACAGTCCCAGTTTCGGCGACGACGATGTCATTGGGCTTGAGGAAGCGTTCCCAGCGCGGATAAAGCGCGTCAGCGGTGATTGGATCGGTACCCGAGCCGGTCACCAATTCTGGCGACGCGGGGGAAATGCGAGGCCAGTCGCGCTTCGGCAACGCCTGGGTGAGCGCGGGCACGATTTCGCGGATTTCCACGTTGGGGATGATCTTCCGGCCGAAATGAACACGGTGGTGGGAGATACGGATAAACTTCTCCATGTTGAGCCGAGCCGTAAACGCTCCGCTGTTGAAGTCACTCAAGATCGTGCCAATAGCCATCACGCGGTCGCAGCTTTCGACGAAGGCGCGGACGTGCTCGTTGAGGAGCGCACCTTCATACATGCCAATATGGTTGGGGTGCTGCTCGTCAATGATCGACTTATCCATGAACATCGTGGCGAACGGCAGGTTCGAGGTATCGATGAAGGCACGAATCTCTCTCTGGAGTCCGGCGCGCGCGAGAAGAAAGCCGGGCAGCACGCACGCGGTCTTCGCCTCCGCAAGCGCGTCAACGATGGTCTCGACGGCGGCGTTGAGCGAGACGAGATCGCTTCGAGGCATTTCAAACGGATTTTGTGCTGCGCCGAGAACCGGCTGCTGGGCCAGATCGGCGGGGAATGCGAGATAAACGGGACGGCGGCGGTAGAGCGCCTCAGCGATGAGGCGCTCGGTCTGGAAGACGACGTTCTGCGGTGTGATGATGGCGCGCGCGCAGACTACAGGTTCGGTCATCTGATAGAAGAATTCGTAGGCACCGTTGCCAAGCGTGTGGTGCACGAGCGCGCGGGCTTCCTGCGTGCTTTGATTGGGCATACCCACGAGGTGGAACACCGGCAGGCGCTCGGCATAGGAACCGGCGATGCCGTTGATGGCACTGAGTTCACCGACGCCGTAAGTCGTGCAAACAGCGCCAACCCCGCGTACACGCGCATAACCGTCAGCGGCGTAGGCGGCATTGAGTTCGTTGCTGCAGCCGATCCAGCGCATCTCTTTGCTGAGGCAGATGGCGTCGTTAATGGGAAACGAGAAATCGCCGGGGACGCCGAAGACGTCACCGACACCGATTTGACGCAGTCGGGACAGAACATACTCGATGACCGTCATCTGGAATTTCCTCCAATCTGTTTCAGGGACTGGACCTTAGTGCATCGTCTCATAAGTGGGAGGCAACTGACATCCAAACCCTTTTGAAAACCAACGGTATGGCTCGCACTTATGTGACGATGCACTAAGGCCTTTGCGGGACCATTGGCCCTAGGTCTTGCTTGTTGCAACCCGCTTGTTTATTTTCCCACCGTTCCCTCAATTCGTTAACATGAAATATGCCCATTCATCCGCGCCTATCAACGCGCCACCGCTCGAAGTCATTTGAGAATCTTCCGTGTCGCCAGCGCTGGGTCGGCTCCCTAAGGGTCAACTGAGAGCTTCGACCAGCCAATTCTCCGAAAATGGCAATAGTCGCGGAAGATATCCTGGTGCCGGCTTAAGACGGTGCGCACGATGACCGAATCATCGGCATAACCGATCTCAGGAACAAAATCTGGAATGATGTCTATTTCTTGGGCCGCATAACGAAGGGCAAAGGCAGTTTCCTTTCGTGATGCATCAGGCCCGGCCGGGAACACACCATCGGTGGTATCTTCAAAGAAGTCACACAGCAGCTTTAACTGTTGTTCCAGGTGGGGGAATTGCGGCACCACAATGGCGGTGAATCGGATTTTCAAGAGCGGCAGATCTGTCCGAAGCCCGGCAAGGTGCTCTTGCGTGAGCTGCGCTGCGCGCCATTCAATGTACTCTGAGATTGACTCCACTCCGTGTTGAGCCGACAGGCGTCTCCTTGAAATGCGGCGGAGGAATTCGAGAGAAAAGTTATCGGATCTCATGATGGTCTATTTTGTAAAAGTGTCGCTCGGGGCGTTAGCGCGGGGACGAGACGGTTCATTGGTGGGCTGTTTGGCTCCTGGCTCCTGGCTCCTGGCTCCTGGCTCCTGGCTCCTGGTTTCTGAATTCTGAATTCTGAATTCTGAAATCCTGGCTCCCATGATTAGTCATCGTAAATTGGCGATAGGCGGTGAATGATGGTCGGTTTCCGTAGTGCGCTCTCCACTCTCCGGGCGTTGACGGTTTACGATTAAAGACAGACCGATGGCGGCCAATAATATTAAGCCAACGACGCCGAGTGAAACTGCGGTTGGGATGTGATAGACGTCAGCCAGGAGCATCTTGGCGCCGATAAAGGTGAGGATGATTGCCAGGGCAGGTTTAAGATAGACAAACTTGTGAACGACACCAGCGAGCAGGAAATACAACGAGCGCAAACCAAGGATTGCGCAAACATTGGACGTGTAGACAATGAATGGATCGCGCGTAATGCCAAAGATCGCCGGAATTGAGTCGACAGCGAAGAGAACATCCGTCACCTCGATCATGATCAACACAAGAGCCAACGGCGTGAGCGACCACCTGCGATCCCGTCGCACGGTGAAGCGAGCGCCGTGATAGGTATCGCTCACGGGCAACAACCTCCGCACGAGCCGGATTAGAGGACTCCGACCGATATCGACAGCTCTTTTCCTGCTAAAGAACATCTTTGTGCCGGTGAAGAGCAGAAAGGCGCCGAAGAAATAAAGGGCCCAATGGAACGTTTCAACGAACGCGACACCAATACCGATCATCACACCGCGTAAGATCAGCGCGCTCAAAACACCCCAGAACAGCACACGATGCTGGTAAGCCGCCGGCACGGCGAAATAGGAAAACACCAGAACAAAAACAAAGATGTTATCGATGCTAAGCGAATATTCCACCAGGTAGCCGGTCAGAAACTCCAACGCCTTCGCGGGACCCTCCCGAAACCAGATCAGTGCATTGAACCCGAGAGAGAGCGCCATCCAAACGGCAGTCCAGATCGCCGCTTCCTTTGTACTCGGCACGTGCGCCTTGCGCTGGAAGCCAAACAGGTCGATAGCCAGCACGGAGAGCACGCCGCCGTTAAAGGCGATCCAGAACCAGAGACTCGTGTGCATTAAAATTCGCGAGGTTGAAACGTTACCGAACAATTTGCCGCCTGCGATCTGCGATGGCGTGAGAAGCGGATAATCCTAGATCTCGCTCAGCCGCCCGTGGACCCGGTCGCCATCGACTGGTAAAACGAGGTCAGCCGCAGTGGGGAGACAACTGCGAGCAGTTGATCGACGTCGAAGCTTGGAGCGGGCCAGCTTAGCTTGTAACCGTGTGGAATAAACTTGAATCCTTGTTGGTGGCGACCCAGCACGATACGGACTATCATCGCATCGTCCAATAGTCCCATGCCGGGGATGGAGTCGGGAATCAGATCTGTCGCGCGCTGGAAATAAAGCAGCGCGAACGCCGCTTCACCCACCATCTGCCCAGCAGGGTCGCGAACGACCTGCTCCTCGACCACGTGGGTAAGCAATTGAAGCTGGTCTGCCAGATGAGGATATGTCTCCATTGGAATCTTGGCGAATCGCTTACGCAACGCCGGCAGATCGACAATCAACCGGTTGATCTCTTGAATGGATACCGCGCGCGCTTGCCTCTCAATAAAACTGCTTATTTCCGAGGTCATAGTTTCCTTAGAGTTAGTAACTTTAGTCGTCATGGTTTCAAAGATTGTCACCTTGGCCAATAGCTTGTGATAATATGAAGAAACGAACAATATGTTCCAAAAAAGCTAATGACGCCGAGTGATCTTAATTACCATCATCTGCTCTATTTTTGGGCCGTCGCCAAGGAAGGGAGTCTGCGGCGAGCCGGTGAAATACTGCACGTCTCGCAACCAAGTATCAGCGCGCAGCTTAAACACCTCGAACAATCTCTCGGTGCTCCTTTATTCACGCGTACAACTCGGCGGTTAATCCTGACTGATACCGGGCAGACTGTTCTGGAGTATGCCGAAGAAATCTTTTCGTTGGGCCGCGAGCTTCTGACCGCGGTACGGCAGGAACCGGGCCAAAGA
>DATHPI010000374.1:0-3772 GCA_035484035.1 Chthoniobacterales bacterium | reverse complement strand
GGTGGAACATGTCAGCAAAGGGTTCGCCGGCGTCCAGGCCTTAGACGACGTCAACGTGGAGATTGGTGTCAACGAAGTGGTGGGCCTGGTTGGTGAGAACGGCGCGGGCAAGTCGACCCTGATGCGAATTCTGGCCGGCGTCTATTTGCCGGACCGTGGATCGCTGAAACTGGACGGCGCGCCGATCCTACTCAGAAGTCCCCGGGACGCAAATCTCCATGGCATCGGGATCGTCTTCCAGGAGCAGTCGCTTTTGCTCAATCTAACGGTCGGCGAGAACATTTATCTTGGACAGGAAGCCGAGTTTACCCGGCTGGGTTTAGTTAACCGCCGACGCCTGAACGCCGCAGCTCGTCGCCAGCTCGACAAAGTGGAGGTCGATATCGATCCTCGCACCCGAACATCGGAACTCAGTTTCGCTGCACGTCAGATGGTCGAACTCGCCAAAGCGCTGGCCTTGGAAGAGCGGACGGAACGACATTTGGTCATTCTGCTGGACGAACCGACTTCGGTGCTTGAACAACGCGATATCGATATTCTGTTTGCCCGGGTTCGCGCGCTTAAGCAACGCGCCAGCTTTGTCTTCGTGTCGCATCGGCTCGACGAAATTCTCGAGCTTAGCGATCGCATTTACGTCATGAAGGATGGGCGGGTAGTTGGGCAAATGCAGGCTCGATCGACCACGGTGCCGCAGCTCCACCAGATGATGGTGGGGCGGGACCGGCATGCAGAATACTATCGCGAGTCTCGGCAACGACCACCGAGAGCGGAAGTCGTGATGGAAGCTCGGAACCTCTCAGTCAAGGGTGCCTTCCAGGGGGTCGATTTTACGCTCCATGAAGGTGAGGTTCTCGGCATTGCTGGAGTGGTCGGCTCAGGCCGGGAGGAACTGACGCGCACCTTGTTTGGCTTTGTCCCGCAAACCAGTGGCACGCTCCAGATCGATGGGCGAGAAGTCCGTCTGACTGTGCCGTCTCAGGCAGCCGACCATGGTGTTGGTTATATCCCGCGCGAGCGGCGTACCGAAGGCCTGGTGCTCTCCCTTCCAATTGCCATGAACATGACTCTGTCGAGTCTGCCCGCCAACCGGATAACGGGCACCATCCATCTCGCCCGGGAACACCGGTTAGCGAAAAGCTGGGTGGAGAAGCTGCACATTCGTACCCCGAGCGTTGAGGCTCTCTGTCTGAATCTAAGCGGAGGCAACCAACAAAAGGTGGTGCTTGCCAAGTGGATGAATGCGCGAGCGCACATTCTGATCTTCGACCACCCTACTCGTGGTCTGGATGTCGGCGCCAAAGAGGAAGTGTACGAGTTAATCAGAGACCTCTCAGAAGAAGGTGTGGCAATCGTTTTGACCGCAGACACCTTGGAAGAAACGATTGGGTTGTGTCACTCCATCCTGGTGATGCGCGACGGCCAGGTCACCGCCCGGTTCGATGCTTCGCCGGGCCACAAGCCTTCCCAGGTCGATCTTATTCGGCACATGGTATAAACCCAATGACCTCGAATCCGGCGGACACGAAATCATTCTCAATGGGGGGCACTGTACGGGGCTCCATTCCGATTTTGCTTCTGGTCGGATTGGTCATCCTGATTGGCTCGCTACAGCCGAGCTTTATGACGGTGGATACGCTTCTCGTCGTTATGGCGGACACCGCGACCCTTTTCATCCTCGCGGCAGGCATCACTTTTGTGGTGATGCTGGGCGGGATCGACCTTTCCATCCAGGCCGTCGCATCGTTGAGCAGCGTGATCGTCGCCATCACGCTGTCGCGAGTCGGCTACTGGGCGTTTCCAGCGACGTTGCTGGTCGGATTTATCACCGGCGCTTTTAGTGGTGTCGTCCACGTTTGGTTACGGATCCCTTCCTTCATTGTCACCCTGGCCACGAGCGGTCTAGTCGCGGCGGCGGCCTTGCTGCTTTCGCAGGAACGCTCGATCACCATCGGTGAAACCGGACGCGCGTACTTGAGCTGGATCACCGGACGTCCGTTCGGAATTCCGAGTGTCATTCTGATTGGCGCACTCGTCGCCTGCATTGGAATCTGGCTGCAGCGTTACACGCCTTTTGGACGTTACAGCACTGCGATTGGCGCCGGAGAAGCCGCGACCTGGGCCTCCGGAGTCAAAGTGAATCGGCAAAAAATCATTGCCTATTCCTTGTCCGCAGGATTGGCAGCCCTGGCCGGAATCTTACTGACCGGCCGGCTGAGCAGCGGCTCCCCCACCCTGGCAAACGAACTTTTACTTCCAGCCATCGCCGCGGTGGTCGTGGGAGGCACTTCAATCACCGGAGGCGCCGGCGGAATTGGGAGAACAGTTATTGGTGCACTGATCATTTCCGTTGTGCGCGTGGGCATGACCTTTGTCGGGATCGACATTTTTGCCCAGCAGATTGTGTTCGGTTTCGTGCTCATTCTGGCCGTAGCCGTGACGATCGACCGCACGAAGATACTCATTGTGAAATAGGGCCTTAACTATTTGGAATAAAATAAACCGTTGATCTTAGAACTGAACAGATAGCCCGCTGAGCGGCTGAATCTTCAAAATTTATGGATCTTGAATTAAAAGACAAAGTAGCCGTCATCACCGGCGGAAGTGTCGGTATCGGCCTTGCCGTTGCCGAAGGGTTGGCAGCGGAAGGAGTGCATCTAGTCATCGTGGCGCGACAGGGCGACAGGGCTAATGCGGAAGCAGCGCGGGTCGCCAAAAAGTTCGGCGTCCGAGCGCTCGGAGTACCTGCCGATGTTGCGGTAGCGGGCGCGGTTGAGCAGGTGGTCGCCGAGACTGAACGCGAATTCGGTGGTGCCGATATCCTGATTAACAATGCAGGCACCGGCAGTAACGAGACGATCATGGAAGCTTCTGACGAGAAGTGGCAGTACTACTGGGATCTCCACGTGATGGCGGCGGTCCGTTTGGCGCGCGGATTGGTCCCATCCATGAGGAAACGCGGAGGCGGTGTGATTCTGCACAACGCTTCGATCTGTGCGGTTCAACCGCTGTGGTACGAGCCGATCTATAATGTCACGAAGGCAGCACTGATGATGTTTTCCAAAACACTCGCCAATGAGGTTGTGAAAGACAATATTCGAGTCAATACCATCAATCCGGGCTTGATCCTCACTCCCGACTGGATCAAGACGGCGAAACAACTGACCGCCGATAAAGGTGGTGATTGGCAGGGATATCTCGATTCCGTGGCTCGTGAGCACGCGCCGATCGATCGCTTTGGTTCACCCGAAGAACTGGCAAACTTTTTCGTTTTTCTTTGTTCCGAACGGGCAACCTATTCGGTCGGTTCAACCTATTTCGTGGACGGCGGGATGCTCAAGGTGGTCTGAGGCGGGGAGGCTCGGGGTTCGCCTCGTAGTTTGTCCTCGTCTCCATTTCTTGTTTGCTGGCCGCGATCAAAGATCGAGGACGATAACGAGAACGATCACGAGCACGATTGGGAGGGGGATCCTCCCTCTTCGATTCCTCAATCGTACTCGTTATCGTGCTCGTCCTCGTCCTCGATCCTCAATTGGTGCCAGGCGAAAAAGGGAAAAAGGGGCGGAAAGACGATCACGATCACGAGCACGAATTGGGGGGATCCCCCTTTCATCGCCCTTGGAGGCGTTGGATGGCCATCGCCTGATAACGCTTATCCTGGGCGTAGATCGGCTTGAGTTGTGTGACTTCCGCCCATTGTTGGCGCGCTTGGGTCTTATCCCCCATGACATCCAACGCCTTGGCATACTCGGCGTGATGGACAATTCGTTGGGGC
>DATHPI010000373.1:0-6006 GCA_035484035.1 Chthoniobacterales bacterium | reverse complement strand
GACTTCCCAGCCGCGGGCTGACAATCAACTAGAAACTGACGGAGAATCCAGATCATGATTGAAGACAATCTTCGCTACACGAAGCTCGCCCTTAGTAACGAAGCGGGCGCGATCCCGGCGCTCGGCTTTGGAACGCTGATTCCCGACCCCATCGCAACCCGGAATGCGACCAAGGCGGCGCTTGAGGCGGGGTTTCGCGCGCTCGACACCGCGGAACGTTACCGGACCGAGAAAGAGGTCGGCGAAGCGATGCAGGAAGTGTTCAAGGCAGGAAAGACCAAGCGGGAGGATGTGTTTGTCTCCACGAAACTCTGGAACACCAATCATCGGCCAGAGCGGGTCAAGCCAGCCTTCGAGTCAAGCCTCAAGAAACTGCAACTGGACTACCTCGATCTTTATCTCATCCATACTCCTTTCGCCTTCCAACCCGGAGAAGTGCAAGATCCGAGGGACTCGAACGGAAATGTTATTTATGATAAAGGGGTGACGCTGTTGGAGACATGGGGCGCGCTAGAGAAGCTGGTGGAGGAGGGCAAGTGCAAAGCGATCGGTTTATCAGACATCGGCTTGGAAAAGCTGAAGGAGATCCATGGAGCGGCCACCATCAAGCCGGCGGTCGTTCACGTCGAATCCCATCCGTATCTGCCGGAATGGGAGTTGCTGGAGTTTTGCCACAAGAACGGCATCGTGCTCCAAGCCTTTGCGGCGTTGGGTCATAGTTCAGAGCCTAAATTGCCAGATGATCCTGTGATTACCTCCATCGCCAAGAGAGTCAACAAAACGCCTGCCCAAGTACTGCTGGCATGGGCGGTGCAACGCGGCACGGCTCTCCTGACCACATCCAAAACTCCCAGTCGGATCCAGGAGAACTTCGACATCTCCACGCTTCCTGAAGAGGCAATGAAAGAGATTAGTGAGGGAATCAAGACACGGCTAAGATTTAATGCAGTGGTGGAGACTGGCGTTCCCGGGTTCATTCCCAGAGGAAAGTGAAATCGAGGCAACAATCACCTAATCCTACATGAGCAACAGCACCAGGAACTGATGCTCACGGACATCAACCACGTTTTTGGTTCAATCCATTGCGGCCCGCATAGGTAAAACTTTGGCCTGCGGAAAGAATTCAAGAGCTTTGCCGATAGCGGGCATCCCGCTTACGTTGCGCGGCGCGACCGCGATTACTGGTTTTGAATCGTGGACTCCCTTGAGAGTGTGTCTACGATTTAAGTGCAATTCGACAGCACGACCCAAGACAACCAAGGTAGTCGCCATGTTAGATCATGTTTTTGTTTCCGTCAGTGATCTGGACCGATCGATCGCTTTTTATGAAAAAGCACTAGCCCCGCTTGGCATCCGCCATTCCATCGACTATGAAGGCGCGAACGGTCCGGAGGGCCACCCGGATCTGAAGGGCTTCGGCCGCGACGGCCGGCTATTCTTTTGGCTGCGGCATGGCAGCGCCGATGCCAGGGCCGTTCATGTCGGGTTCGTCGCCAAGAATGAGGTGGAGGTCAATGCCTTTTATGCGGCCGCCATCGCAGCGGGGGCCTCGGACAACGGCAAGCCAGGCGCGCGCCTTTACTACGATCCGCGCTATTACGCTGCCAATGTTTTCGATCCCGATGGCTACAGCATCGAGGTGGTGTATAAGAGCTGGCAGCATCCACAGCCCTAGTACATCAGTCACTGACTTGGTGCACTAGTTGTCGCACTGTACTTAAGTCAGGACCACAAACTCCATGACCGTCGCGGTCAGAAGGTTCTCTTGTTGTAGCGAACTGAGAACATAAACGCTCTGCATGCCGGTGAGAACCATCTTGGCGGCAAACGGGCATTTTGTGAGGATTTAACTTGTGAACACGCCTAATCGGACGACCGCAGCGGCATTTCCTCGCTATTTGAATGGTGAGATTCTGGCGGACAGCAGATCGCTCCAATGGTCCGACCTCTATGTCCGACATTGCCGCTTTCCGCGCGTCGTTGATCGCTTTCTTGTGCCGGCGACAGCCGAGCCGCACATTAGCTGCACCATCGTCGGTTCAGCCGAATTTCTTGAGCGCGATCAGGGTGGGAGATGGCTTACTCATCATATCCGTCGGGGCGACATTTTCATCACGCGCTCACGCACTCCTTACGAGGTCCGCTTCCGTTCGCCGGCAGGCGAAGAACTGGAAACAATCGCCATTCATGTGGGAATTGATTCGTTCCGAGCCGCGTTGGAAGCGATCTATCCCGGCAAAACTAGCGAAGTGGAAGTGATTGATTTCTTCGGACGCGATGTCGCGCTCAGCCACCTGTGCGCCGCTTGTGCCGACCTCCTTTCGGCGCGCGTCCCGGGCAGTTCAAGGATCGTCGCTGATCTCGCGCAACTTTTCGCAACATACCTCGCTGAGAAATACACCAGCACCACTTCAGGCAAACCAGAGCTCCGCGGGGGACTGCCGATCCGCCAACTTCAGAAGGTGGGGGATTTCGTCACGGAACACCTCGCCGAGGAGATCTCTGTGGAAATCCTGGCCCAACTCGTTCAACTCAGTCCCTTCCACTTCTCGCGTATCTTCAAGCAGTCGACTGGCATGTCGCCGCTGCGTTTCGTTACGCGCGAACGCGTCACCCATGCGCAGCAACTGATCCGCGAAACGTCGCGCAGCCTGATTGAGATCGCGCTCGACGTGGGCTACACGAGCCCGAGCCATTTCGCTCAAGTGTTCCGGCGTGTGGTTGGTGTGACGCCTACGGAGTTCCGCAGCAAGCTCTAGTGCATAGGTTCTTGGTTCATGTTCTTTGCTCCTTGAGTTTTTAGCGGTTCCTGGGTGGCCGCTGGCCCTTGGCTGTACTGCTCGTCGCTGACCTTCTCCATCCAAGTGGTGTTGCTCCCATCGCTCTCCTCCTGGTTGGGCAAGTGATGAGAGTGGGGCATCAGCTGCGAGGCTTCTTGCGGGATTGTGCTCAGCCTGTCGCTGTCTTGCTGTAGAAGATTTTGACCGCTTTCCCGCAAGAATACGACAGGTGCCGCACGATCCCGAGAGCAGTTATTTGGTCGATGGCCGAAGGTCTAGCCGTGGCCCAATTGGCCCAACCTCGTAGAAAACCAACGAATCATGGCAGAAAGATCGCAGATCTCCGATGAGACCGGCAAACCGTAAGGACCTGGAAAACTAAATGCACACTTCATTCGAAGGAAAAGTAGCACTTGTCACTGGAGCGGCTGGCGGCATCGGACTCGCCACAGCAAAAGCGTTCGCCTTGGCGGGTGCCTCCGTGGTGGTCGCCGATCACAACGAAAAGTTTGTGAACGAAGCGGCTGAGAAATTACGCGGGGAAGGTCACAACGTTCTCGCCGTAATGTGCGACGTTTCGGACAAGGCTCAGGTGGCGGACATGATCAATCTTGCTATCAAGACTTATGGCCGGCTCGACGCTGCCTTCAACAACGCCGGTATCAATTGCGACGCAACGCCCATGGTGGAGACCGACGACGAGGTCTTTGACCGCCTCATCAATATCAATCTCCGTGGAGCGTGGAACTGCATGAAGGGCGAACTTCGCCAGATGGTGACTCAAGGCAGCGGAGCAATTGTGAACTGTTCTTCCATCGGAGGAATTGTTGGAAGCCCCGGGCGTACTGCATATTCAGCCAGCAAGCACGCCATCATTGGTCTGACACAGAGCGCCGCCTTTGAATACGCGAACAAGGGCATTGTGATCAATGCTGTCTGCCCGGGCATGGTCGACACGCCGATGACGATGCGGATGACGAATAACTATGATCCCGAAATTGTGAAGCGGATGATTTCACAGGCACCGATTGGACGATTCGGACGTCCTGAAGAAATCGCTTCAGCCGTTGTATGGCTTTGTAGTCCAGGAGCGAGCTTTACGATCGGCCACGTGATGGCGGTCGATGGCGGCTTTCTTACCCGATAGAGCGCCTGCCGACCAAACCCTCTTTGTCCCTGAACCCGCGAATAGGGTCGGGGTTATTCTAAACACCGACACCAAAAACGAGGCCGATGACCAATACGCAATTGTTCACGCGATTTTAATGCCGTTACGCCTACCAAAACATAGGAGACACAATCCGGTATTTGGGTAAGGGCGTCCGAACCAAGATCCGCAGTCCTCTAAGGAAACAGATTCCATAGAAGCAGCACCATCATCAGTCCTATGATTGAGACGATGGTTTGCAACACGGACCATACCTTGATCGTTTGCACCAGATTCAGATCAAAATATTCCCGTACCATCCAGAATCCGGCATCGTTCACATGACAAAAAAACACTGACCCTGCTCCAATGGAAAGCGCAATGAGAGAATGATGCACCACACTGATCTCCGTCACTAGAGGCGCGAGAATCCCGGCAGTGGTAGCCGTCGCAACTGTGGCAGAGCCTGTAGCCTGGCGCAAAGCCACCGAAGTGACCCATGCCAGCAATACTAATGATAAGTGAGTCATCACCCCGATCTTTGTGATCGTGTCGCTAATTCCCGCCGCGATTAACGTCTGCTTAAGTCCGCCGCCCGCGCCAATGGTTAGTAATAGCACAGCGATGGCTCCCAGGCTCATCCGGAGGGTTTCCGCGACCTTCTCTAGGCTAAGACCGTTCGACCAAGCAAGAACAACGATGGCCACCGCAACGGTAATAGAAAGCGCGACAACCGGTTCCCCGATGAAACTGATTACCTGAAAAAGCGCTGAGCTGCTCGGCAGGGCCAATTTGGCAATCGTCTCTCCCAGAATCAAAACGACAGGAAGGAGCATGACAAATAGTGAGGGAATAAAACCGGGTTGCCGTTTCATTGGTTGCTTCGCATCGAAAAGCTGGCCAATTCGTTCCGGTTGAGAAATCGGCATCCGCGCTCCAAGCCATTGACCATAAAGCGGCCCACCTAGAATCACCGCAGGTATTGCGATGATCAGTCCGAGACACATGGTCACGCCGAGATCAGCATGCAGGGCTCTGACAGCAATTAAAGGACCTGGGTGCGGTGGTAACAGCGCGTGTAAGGCGGTCAGTCCAGCTAGAGCGGGAATCGCAACCGTCAGAATCTGTCTTCCTGAGCGGCGCGCCACGACAAAAATAATTGGCGCCAATAGGACAAGCCCAACCTCGAAAAACAGCGGAAGCCCAATAACAAGCGCAACGGCTGCCATCACCCACGGCAGAATCGCACCACGCACGTGCCGCAGCAATCGAGAAACGATTTGATCCGCCGCCCCCGATTCGGCCAGTAAAGCGCCCAACATGGCTCCTAAAGCGATAATGATACCAGCATCGCCTAGCAGCTGTCCTGCTCCTTGCGTGAAATTGAATCCCAGTTTATCAGCGGGGACACCCGCGACGAGTCCCGTCACGAATGTTCCGATGAGGATGGAAAAGAACGGCACAATTTTGAATCCGCTTATCAACCCGATAATGATCGCTAGACCCAAAGACACAGAAAATAATAGTTGCGTATCGTGCGCGGACCAAGGTGCGACGGGTGACATCCGGACTGCAGTTAATTACATTGACAGGCAAAGTGTCAACTGTGGACAGCATCCGGCGCAATGCAACTGGCGATAGAAGCGATCCATCCGCTGGCGGACGCCGTTGGGGGTTGACCGCCGGGTTCCCCACGCGCACAGTCCCGGCCAGGATTTAGCCACGGAGGCCGAAAGACGCTCCGAAACCTCGTTGCAGATTTAAGCTAATTCGATGCGTTACTATTTATTTCTTTGCGTCGCGCTCTTTTGCGCGAGCGACTGCTCACAGGCTCAAAACCAAAGCGAATCTTCCCCCGGGGGGCCCAACGTTGCCGGCCCGACCTACGGGATTTATACTCACGCGCGGATCCAAGGGCCCTATCTGGCGATGACGTTCGACGATGGTCCCAGCGCCGAGTACACGCCGCGGCTCCTCGACTTGCTCAAAGCGCGTCACCTCAAAGCCACCTTCTTCCTGATCGGCCAAAACGTCCAAGCTCACCCGGAATTGGTTCGCCGGATAATCGCCGAGGGGCAT
>DATHPI010000372.1:0-8691 GCA_035484035.1 Chthoniobacterales bacterium | reverse complement strand
CGGTCGAACCACCACGGCATCGCCGGAGGAGAGTTGCACGGATTCCTGACCATCGACGCTTGCGGAGAGCTGTTGTTCGCCCCTGCTCGGCAGCAACCGGATCGTCGACTTATTGGAAACGATCACAGAACGATTGGTTAGGACATGCGGGCAGATGGGGGTCACGACAAACATTCCCGAATTTGGCATGACGATGGGTCCTCCGGCAGAAAGCGAGTAAGCAGTAGATCCCGTGGAAGTGGCGATAATGAGTCCGTCGGCGTTGTATTCGGTCAGGTGGGTCTGGTCGATAAAGAGATCGAGCCGGACCAGGCGCGAACGTTCACCCCGAGTGACCACGACGTCGTTCAGACCGATCTGAGAATAAGTGCTTTTGTTTTCCCTTTCGATCGACGCCTCCAGCATCGTCCGCTCATCGATTCGATAATCTCCCATCGCGAGAGCCTTAGCCGCGACAGCGAACTCTGGTCCGCCGAAACAGGTAAGAAAGCCGAGCGAACCGAAGTTAATACCCATCACAGGCTTCATTTTTCCCCGCAGGTCGCGCACCAGACGCAGGAGAGTACCATCGCCGCCCAAGGCAACGAACAAGTCCACTCGATGATAAAGCTGATCCAGTGAATGGCCGGGCTGGCCTATCAGTTTGGCTGCATGTTGTTCAACCAGAACGTGGATGTCGTGGGCGTAAAGCTCGTGCAAAAGAGCTTTGAGCGAAGCCGCCGCGCCTGGCTTTTGCCAATGCGCATAAATGCCAAGGCTTACCGAAGGCATGCTAGAAATTCCCTGTTACCTTTAGCACCCGTGATCGGGGACTCGATCAGCCCAAGCCATTCCCTTTGCAATTGTTCGACCACAAAGAGCTGGATTTTGCTGACACAACGCGCGTGCAGGTGCTCCTCGCGGACTACCCCTCCCTTCCCGACCTGGTTCGGCTCCAATTCGAACTGAGGTTTAATCAAAGCGATCGCCACTCCTCCCTTTTCCACGCAGGCAAGGATAGGAGCCAAAACGTGAGTGAGCGAGATAAAAGAAACGTCGACGACCGCCAGTTGCACGCGCGTCCCCAACAGCTCGGGGCTCAGGATGCGGGCATTGACTCTCTCCCGCACATCAACTCTGACGTCGCTTCGAATCTTCCAAGCCAGCTGATTGTGCCCGACATCGACGGCAATCACTTTCTTGGCACCGCGCTGAAGCAAACAATCTGTGAAGCCTCCCGTGGAGGCCCCGACATCCAAGCAGACCAGATCGGTCGCACTAATAGAGAAATGATCCAGCGCCGCTTCCAATTTGTAGCCTCCGCGTCCCACGTATTTTTCTTCAGCCACCACGCGAATAACAGCGTCGGATTTCACCAGGGTCCCGGGCTTGTCGATAACATGTTCTTCGACCAGCACGTGGCCTGCCAGAATAGATCGTTGCGCACGCTCCCTCGAATTGAAGTAGCCGTGATCCACCAGGAATTTATCAATCCGGATCCGCCTCGGCTTATCCATTTTTCGCTAAACGTATTTCGGACTTCGCCGAATATAAGACTTGATTAATAGTCAATTCCGCCAAATCTATGCGGTTCTTGCGGTCAGAATTTGTCTATGTCGCCTGAAGAACTGAAAGAGCAAATAAAAGAAATGCTCGTCACCAATCTGATGTTGCGTACGCCGAAGGAGGAGATCTCCGATGATCTCCCGCTGTTTAGCGCCGACGGTCTTGGGTTAGATTCAATCGACGCGTTGCAATTGGTGGTCAGCATGGAAAAAAACTTCGGCGTCGGAGTTCCAAATTCGGACGTCGCGCGGGTTGCTCTGGCCACGGTGAACACCATCCATGACTACATCGTTGGACAAGTGGGAAGTCAGTCGTAGGTCTGGGGTTGTAGGGTTCAGGGTTTCTGCCCTGCTCCCTCGTCTTCCATAATCGTTCGTCGTCGATTGCTTTCCTCGTCGGCAGAGCGAGCACGACGACGACCACGAGCATGATCAGAAAAATCCCGCGGCTTTCCGTTCTCGTCGTCGTCGTCGTCGTCCCGTCGTCGATTGAAACGATCGCTACGGCAGCGGTCCGATCGTTTCAGCCTGGTTAATCGCATCGATCAACTGCCGCAACCGGCCGAAGTTCCGACGGTGTGAACCCGCAACCAGCCGGGGCATGTTAGAAAGCTCAGGTTCATTCTTTTCCGGCTTCAGTGCACGGCTGGTCCGAAGCGGCGCGCTTTCCAATAAGTCGGAGAAAGAGCGGCTCAGCTCTTGAATGGCGCCACTGGTCAACTGGCGTTGCAAACGTATTACGAGCTCCTGCCCGACCCACCGGTAAGAGTGGAAGTTCCGGTAGAACTGGAGGACATGGTTGACAGCATCATCCACATCCTCGGTAATGGAGAAGAGGCTGAAATCGTCGGGCGAAATCAAACCTTGGCCCAGAAGGTGAGTTCTCAGGAATTCGGTCCAGCTCTTCCAGTAGGTTCCTTCTATTTTGTCGATCAGAATGACTGGTATAATTCTGGCCTTACCAGTCTGCATCAGGGTCAAACATTCAAAACCTTCATCCATCGTTCCGAAGCCGCCGGGAAAAAGTGCGATGGCGTGGGTTTCCTTAATGAAATTCACTTTTCGAGTAAAAAAATAGTTGAAATTTACCAGTTTCGGATCGCCCTCGATGGTCTCGTTGGCTTTTTGCTCGAATGGCAGCCGGATGTTGAGACCGAAGCTGTGCTGTCTGCCGGCTCCGCGCTGGGCAGCGCCCATGATCCCGTCACCGCCTCCCGTGATGATCATGTATCCACGTTCGCGCATCAGTCCTGCGAATCGTTCCGCGGCTTGGTAGACTTCGACCTGCGGGCTAGTTCGCGCAGAACCGAAAATCGCAATCTTACGGATCCCCTGATAAGGGGCAAACGCCTTGGCAGCCTGTCTGAGTTCTTTCAGCGAACGATTGATTAACTTGAGGTCTGGCACCGGTACCGAATCGCTCCCCATGCGAAGGGCTGTGACAATCATTTCTGCGATCAGCTCATGCGAATCGTTAACCCCCCAGTCTTGAACCATTTCCTGGATACGTCGGTCGAATTCTGGATTTCCTGACGACGCGAACGATGTGTGCAGCGCATGGATGCCGCCACCTGTAAAATCTTGCACGAGCAGATCTAGATCGAGAAGGTCGGATTGTCTAGAAGAAGGAGTTACAGGAGTTCAGGGAGTTGCAGGAGTTCAGGATGATTCGTTTCGCCCGAATTCTGAACTCCTGAACTCCTGCAACTCCTGAACTCCTTCTTTTCTAATTTGCCTCTGGAGCGGGATATGATATTTGCTCCGCTTCTCATGATTGTCATCCTCAAGCCGAAAACATCCAAGGAACAGGTCGAAGAAGTCGCGCAGGAAGTTCAAAAGTTAGGCTATAGCCCGCACGTGATCTACGGAGAGCTGCAAACCGTCATCGCAGCGATCGGTGATGAGCGCACGCATCATACTCTGGAGTCTCTGGCTGTTTTCCCTCAGGTTGAAAGGGTACTCCCGGTACAGAAGCGGTATAAGCTGGTCAGCCGGGAATCTAAATCGGAGGAGACAGTTGTTAACGTGGATGGCGTCCTGATCGGGGGCGGGCACTTTGTGGTCATGGCCGGACCGTGCAGCGTGGAGTCTGAAGAGCAGCTGATTTCGACTGCACGAGCCGTCAAGGCGCGCGGTGCGAAGATCCTGCGCGGAGGCGCCTACAAGCCGCGGACCTCACCGTATGAATTTCAGGGGCT
This sequence comes from Chthoniobacterales bacterium, assembly GCA_035484035.1. Classification (GTDB taxonomy): domain Bacteria; phylum Verrucomicrobiota; class Verrucomicrobiia; order Chthoniobacterales; family JAFAMB01; genus JAFAMB01. The sequence continues at coordinate 4,949 of DATHPI010000372.1, read as the reverse complement.
GGGTCGCGAAGGATTGAGAATCCTGGCGGCGGCCAAGCAGGAAACCGGGCTCAAGGTTATAACTGAAGTGTTGAGTGAACGCGACGTTGAACATGTGTGTGAATCTGCTGACATCCTCCAGGTCGGCGCGAGAAACGCGCAGAATTTCCAATTGCTGATTGAGTGCGCGAAAAGCCGGAAGACGGTTCTGCTGAAACGCGGAATGAGCGAACGTATCGAGGAGTGGTTGCTGGCGGCGGAATATATCCTTTCGAACGGCAACCCGAACGTCCTGCTGTGCGAGCGCGGGATTCGAACATTTGAAACGTACACCCGCAACACGCTGGATCTGGCAGCGGTGGCGATTGCCAAGAAAGAATCCCATTTGCCGGTGATCGTGGATCCTAGCCAGGGATGTGGGAGGGCCGATCTGGTTCCGATGTTGTGCCGAGGTGCGGTCGCGGTCGGTGCAGACGGGCTTTTGATCGAGGTTCACCCGCATCCGGCGGAGGCCTTGAGCGACGGGCAGCAACAGGTTGATTTTGAGGTTTTCTCTCGTTTAATCTCTGAATTGCAGCCATTTCTGAATGCAACCAAGCAGAAACTCGTCTAGGGAACCAGTGACATAGAACTTAATATGGCAATGTGATGATTGTTTTCTTCTCAGCGCATGAACGAGGCGTTTGATGTAGCGATTATTGGCGGCGGCCCAGCCGGGAGTTCTGCAGGGACTCTTCTCGCCCAGTCCGGCCGACGCGTTATCATCTTTGAGAAGACCAAATTTCCCCGCTTCTCTGTCGGCGAGTCGACGCTGCCGGCCACTCTCAACACTCTCGAACGAATGGGAGTCAGAGAGAAAATCGATGCAGGCGGGTTCCTGATCAAATATGGAGGCGAGATTGTTTCCGCCTGCGGCCAGCGCGTTCGGTTTTATTTCCGCAATGGCCTTAAGGCAAAGCGGCCGACGGCTTACCAGGTCCTGAGATCCGAATTCGACAGGATCCTCCTCGATCACGCGGCTGAAAGCGGCTGTGAGGTCAGACAAGAGACGTCAGTCGATTCCTTCGAATTTGGTAACGACGGCGTCATTCTCTCTCTAGAAAACGGCGGACCGGTTGTACGGGCTAAATATCTACTCGATTGCTCCGGCCGTAACTGCCTTGTTGGTAATCGATACCGTCTAAAGCAATTGCTCCCGAATCTTCGAAAATTTTCTCTCTACGCCTACTACGAAGATGTCGGACGTGAGGAAGGACCCGACGGAACCCTCACGAGGATGGTTCGGACGAAGGATTCCTGGTTCTGGATGATCCCGCTGAAAGGGAATACGACCAGCATCGGCGTCGTCATGGATACCGAAAAGTTCCGAAACATGAAGATGAGCCCTGAGGAAGCGCTCACGCACTGCATCGCCGAACAACCGGTCGTCAACGAATGGATGGAGAAGGCCCGGCGGGTGACGGATGTTTATGCCACCGGCGATTTCTCTTACCGAAATAAGCAACTATTCGGTGATCGCTGGTTGATGGCAGGCGACGCCGCCGGATTCATTGATCCGGTTTTCAGCAGCGGCGTTTATCTCGCTTTGCTCTCCGGCGAGAAAGCCGCGGATGCCCTCAATCTGGTTCTGGATCGACCGGAGAAGCGCGCCAAGGCCTTTCGCTCTTACGAGCGACGGATTAGCCGCGTGCTGGATCTTTATCTGCGATGGGCCACCGCCTGGTACACCCAGGAGTTTGTCGAAGTGTTCCTCTATCCAAAGGAAATATTTGAACTCGTTCCGGCGGTCAGCGCGGTCCTTTCTGGAAACGAGGTTCGTGATTTCAGCATGCGCTGGAGGATTTGCATTTTTCAAACGCTGGTTGCGCTTCAAAAGCGAACATCAAAGATCGCGCCAAAGCTGACCCTGATCCCAAAAACGACATGACGAGTCGAATCTTCATCCTTTTAACCGCAATTGTATTGGCAGGTTGTCAGTCTGCGAAGGAGATGTCTGGACTTGGTCCCGAAGCGAAAATGCGGATTGGGCAGTTGCAGTATTCCTACGGCGGTCATTCAGTTGTGGGCGATATCATTCTGCGCAATCTCAATGGAGGCGATTATGATCTCTATTTCTCCAAAGCCGGAGTGACGGTACTCGAATTTCAGACTCGTGGTTCGCACATGGCTGCCACCGGACTTCTTGCAAAAAATGGGTGGGCAGGTCAAATCGATGAAGCCCGCGGACCCCTGAAACCATGGGCGATGCTTAGGGAGGTATTGCCTTATTTCGATTCCAACGTCCCGACCGCACAAAAGCCGCATCGATGGTCCGCCACTTTCGAGCGGAAAGGTGGGATGTTACTGCGCGCCGATGTTCAATTTTCCGGGAGACGGTCAATGGTTTTCAGCTTTGGCCAATAATCGAATGAATCCGAGCGCGCCTGAAATAGTCACTCCAGTTGAGTCATCGGATCTGGATCTGACACTGACGCACAATGGTTGGTATAGCCCGCTCAGCTTTGAAACGGCCGGTTGGATGATTAAGCATCTTCCGAGACCCTGGACGCGATCGATGAGCATCGCCGCAGGGGAATTGGGGTATCTTTTTTGCAAAAGCCGGCGAGAGGCTTTACGGCGGAATCTGATGGCAGTTACGCAAAATCAAAAACAGCGTGAAAAACTGTCGAGAAGCTGTTTCCATAATTTTTTACGGATGTTGCATGATTTCTGCGATTGTGCAGAAAGCGGAGTTGATCGGCTGAACGCATTGATGGTGGAGCGGCGCGGCTTTGAACATCTGGAAGCGGCACGTCGCAAAGGCAAAGGGACGCTTCTGATCACCGGTCATCTCGGGGCCTGGGAATTGGGCGGCATGGTTTTAGCCTCCGACGGATTCCCGGTTAACGTCGTGACCATGGCGGAACCGACCAACGAACTCAATGAATGGCGGCAAAAATACCGGCAACGTTTCGGAATCAAGACCGTCACCGTCGGCTCAGACAAATTTGCGTTCGTGGAGATCATCCAGGCGCTTCGTCGCAATGAACTCGTCGCCATGCTGGTTGACCGGCCATACTTGAACAGTGGAATCGCGGTCCAGTTTTTCGAGCGTCCAACGCTTTTCTCGGCAGCCGCGGCGCGTGTCTGGCAACATACCCAAGCGTCGGTGATCCCCGCCTTCGTCTTGCAATTAGAGCCAGGCCAGTACGGGTGCTATGCCTATCCACCCATTGAGATGACAGCGAATCAAACTCTCGAGCAAAATAGCCAGCGCGTCGCCGATGTGTTTCAGGCGATCATCCGGGAGTTTCCCGAGCAATGGTTCAATTTCGTACCAATCTGGAATCCGTCAGCCCCATGAGAAAACTTGCCCTCTCTCTACTATTAGCGATCGCTCCCCTTGCCGGCGCGGCTACCATGACGCAGAGCGACATCGATCAACTGGTGCAAAAGCTGCAGGCGCTCCACAATACTCAACCTTCTTTACAGGCGAACTTCCGGGAGGAACGCCACTTGGCAATGCTGAAAGATCCTGTGGTGAACGAGGGCAAGGTATGGTTCACGCTGCCGGACAAAATTCGTCGCGAGATCGGCGGAAAAACTCCCAGCACCACCGTCACCGATGGGAAAAAAGTGTCGATCTACTATCCGAACTACCAGCAGGTTGAAGTCTACGACCTGGAAAAGCGTCCGATCATCAAGGATACAATGCGAGCGCTGACGGCAGGACTTAATTTTCGTGAAGTCGCCACCTACTATGCCATCGAAGGATCGAAAAATGGAAACGAGTACCAGCTTACTCTGACTCCAAAGACTGCCGCTGTCCGAAAACTGGTGAAAACCGTCAATTTGACCATCGATGAGAACCTCACCCCGTTGCGAGTGGTCATTCATGACAGCAAGGACCAGGTCTTTACTGAAACCTACACTAACGTTCGACGGGACACGTTGCCGGCCTCAACTTTCGAATTCTCGCCCCCACCCGGGACCAAAGTTTCCACTCCTTTAGGCAATTGACTTCTTGCCGTTTTACGGTAACGAATGGCTCCCGGCTCATCCGTCTGAACATTGCCTCGTGGTGTAACGGTAGCACAAGCGACTCTGAATCGCTTTGTCATGGTTCGAATCCATGCGAGGCAGCCATGCGAGAGAACCGAGTTTCGGACTGGCATTAGTAAAAGAATTCGTTACTCTTGTGAAATGCCCGATGAAGTACTAAGCCAGGCCTCTGACCAATCGGCGTTGCAGGATCTATTAAAAGCGCACGGTGGCTGCATTAGCAAGACCGAAGTCGTCCATCTCATGGGATTGCAAGAGACGTCCATCGTTGACCGCTGGCGCAATCACCGGCAAATCGTGTCAGCCCGAAATGACGCCGGCCAATGGGAGTACCCCATTTGGCAGTTTGCCCGCAAACACAGGCGCGTGATGCTCGGAATCAGAGACTGCCTGGCTGAGCTCCCTTTTGAAAACGAATGGGAGCCGGTGATCTTTTTCCTCAATCGCATGGAGATTTTAGGAGGCCACAGCCCTTTGGATCGTTTGCGGACAGGCAAGATCGAGGCAGCCATTCTGGCGGCCAGACAATACGGTTGGCGAAAAGACAGCTGACTAGCGGAGAGTACTAATCTCCTCGCCGGTCTTTTCGATCGTCTCATTCTCGTCATCTTCATTCGTCGTCCTTCTTCGTCGATTGGGCATTTGATGAGATTGCCGCTAAGATGGCGGAATTGACGGAGGATTTCGGGTTTTCGCGGATCACGCGAAAACCGGACGACGAGGACGAGTGGGACATCACGACGACGAGCACGAGCACGAGTAGGAGCAGGAACGAATACGTTCCTGAAGATAATCCCGGTGACAGGGAATTAGAAGCGACCCTTCAGCCTCACATTGGAGATCTCTTCGCGAGTAATCTCAATCGAAAGCTAAACAGAAAATGTTACCATCCAGAGCAATCATCGCCGGGGCTGCTGTCGCCGGCCTTT
>DATHPI010000371.1:0-7950 GCA_035484035.1 Chthoniobacterales bacterium | reverse complement strand
GAATTCCGCAAACATCGTCTGCCGGAAGAGAGTCTGTCGGATATCTTCAATCTGGCGATCGATCAGATAGGCACGCATTTGCACGTCTTCCGCATGTTCGAGGAGATAGTGGGTCAGGAGGTCTTCATTGAAAGTCGCAGCAACCTCCGCAAGAAAAATGGGATACGCGTAGTCCTGGAAGCTTTGGTGTTTCTGGGCAAACCAGGTATGCATGGAGTGGCCTGCCTCATGGGCCAGCGTGAAAACGTCGGTAAAGACGTCTGCCTTGTAGTTCATCAGCACATAAGGCGGATTGCCATAACTGGAGGAAGCAAAGGCGCCGCTTCTTTTCCCTTTCGTTTCATAGCGATCCACCCAGCGGGATCGCAATCCATCGCCCAGGATGCGAACATATTCCGGGCCCAGCGGCTTCAATGCTTTCAAGATCAGGTCGATGGCCTCATCAAACGTGACTTTTGTCCGAACGACGGGAACCATGGGCATAAAAGTGTCGTACTGGTGAATATCATCCAACTTCAGGATTTCCCTGCGCAGTTCGTAGTACTCGTGAAGAACTGGGAGATTTTTGCGAACGGTCGTGATGAGGTTGTCATAGACCGCCACCGGGATGTTGTCGTGAAAAAGAGATGCTTCACGAGCGGACGGATAATTCCGGACCTTGGCCTGGAAGACATTCGCTCGAATAGAGGAAGAGAGCGTCGAGGCAAGGCTGTATTTATGATCATCGAACTCGGCGTAAAACTGCTGAAAAGCTCGACGGCGCACATCTCGATCCAAGTGGTTGAGGAAGGAAAAGTAACTGCTTTGAGAGAGCTCCAGTTCCCGACCTTCGACATTCAGCGACCCAAATTTCATGTCAACATTTGTCAGCTGAGAAAAGACATCGGAATGACCACGGATAACCGGGTCACTCAGGGTCAGGAGCCGTTCTTCCTGCTCGGAGAGCGTGTGGGGTTTGTACCGACGGAGTTTGAGGAGGGAAATCTTCCAGGGTGCCAGGATCGGATCGTCCAGAAAGCGTTGGAATAGCTCATCCGGCATTTGCTGGATTTCCGGACCGATGAAGGAGGAGAGGTCCCTGACCTTGGTCAGCAGGTTTGTCAGTTCGGCTTGCCGCGAGAGACTTTCGTTATTAGAACTATCTTCGGCATTCTTCAGGGATGCGTAGTGCCCCAGTCGCTCGGCGATCAGGTTCAGCCGCTTTTCGAACTCCAGGCAGGCAAATAAGTTTCCCGCAGAATCGCCGAGGCCGGTTCTGTACTCAGCGATTTTCGGAAACAGCTCTCTTAGCTCAGCAAAGGCCTCGTGGTAGGCTTCTTCTGTCTGAAAGAGGTGTGATAAATCCCAAGTATCTGACTCGGGAATCTCGGAACGAGTTGGGATCTGGGAGATCATAAAATAGTGGATTAGAGGCGAGTGGGTTTGTTAGGTAGCTACCACCTGCACAGAGACTTCCATGCGATCAAAAGCACTCGAGTCCCCTTCCCAACTGCCTGAGAGCGGAGATGCTTTGTCATGCTCGCGGGCCACGGCAACAGCCACATGCTCGGAGCCGACAGGTTTGTTGTTCGTAGGATCATAGCCGAGCCACCCCCTGCCAGGAACATAGACTTCGGTCCAGGCGTGGGTCGCGCCGTGCTGGCCTTCACCCATTTGGATATATCCAGTGACAAATCGGGCCCCAAACCCCCAGTGGCGCGCGGCTTCCATCATGAACACCGCAAAATCCCGGCAGGACCCGGTACCCAGAAGAAGCGTCCGGCAAGGAAGCTGCACTCCGGCCTCCTCGCGGCGAACGTATTTGAACGACTCGTAAATATGCGTATTCAGGTTGCTCAGGAGTTCCGGCGTCTTAATCAGTTGGCCGGGCCGGTAAAGGTCCAGAAGCCAGTTTTGCACGGCCGGGCCGTCATGCGGATAGCTGGGGAGGCGATATTGGATAATCTCTACTTGCTCGTCTGCTCCGTATTGAAATGGAAAGCTATTGGCACTGGGGTCGATCAGGCATTTGATGGGTTCATCGTCGTAAAGATCCACATCAATCTCACTGAGCAGAAGTAGTTTCGATCCCGGTTCAGTGAAGTTGATAATGGCAATGGAATTATCATCAATGTCGCGCAGCCAGCGAACGGTAGCTTTGGGCTGGATCTCAAGAAGGGAGCTCGCAATATGGAGATCGTGACCCTCACGAGGACGGAAGAGGGCACGGTGAGGGCCAAAGGTGACGGGCGTGTGGTAATGATACGCCGTTTTGTGCGTTATTTTGATCCGTTTCATAAAATAGGGAGGGGAAATCATCAGGGCTGACTGAGAAGCGCAAAGACCAATACGCTAGATATTCAGAATACAACTTTTAATCGCATTTTGCCCATGCGCATCTTTTCACATCCTTCCATGAAAGCAGAACAGCCGCCGCTCGCCATTGCTGCCAACAACGTTATCGAGAACTGCCTGGGGGTAAAAGATGGAGAGGTCGTCACGGTTTTGACCGACATCGCCGATGGAGAACGCGTGAAGATCGGTCGCTCTTTGTGGGAAGCTGCTCAGAAGAGGGGCGCGGAGGCAATTTATGTCGAGATGCTGCCCCGCAAAAATAGCGGCGAAGAACCGCCTGTCTCGATTGCAGCTTTAATGGCGACGAGCGACGTCGTTCTATGTCCGACCACGAAGTCACTGACTCATACCAAAGCACGTCGAGATGCCTGCAGCCGAAACGCCCGGATTGCTACTCTGCCCGGAATCACTCAGGAGGTCGCCATCCGATGTTTGTCTGCCGACTACATGGAGATTGCTCGTCGAACAGAGGCGGTGGCCAGCGCGCTGCGAAAGGGCTCAAACTTTCGGGTTATCAGTGCAAAGGGGACTAATCTTCGACTCGAGCGTGGTGAGAGAAGCGTCATCGCCGACACGGGCCTGATTCGAACGCCCGGGTCAAGCGGCAATCTTCCGGCGGGAGAAGCATTCTTTGCTCCCATGGAAGGCACGGCGGAGGGCGAAATCGTTTTTGACGGCTCCATTGGTGACATCGGTAAGCTGAAGACTCCCGTTCGACTGGTTGTCCAAAATGGGATTGCTAAAGTGATTACCGATTCCGAGGCAGCGAGGAAGTTCGAGCAACTGCTGAGCGGAGTAGGACCGGAGGCCTACCAAATTGCCGAATTGGGAGTCGGGACCAATGATCGAGCTGAAATTCACGGTACCATCCTGGAGGACGAGAAAGTTCTCGGAACTGTACACCTTGCGTTGGGTAATAATATCGGCATGGGCGGAACGATATCCGTTCCGATCCATCTCGACGGCCTTATCCAAAACGCCACGTTGTACGTCGATGACGTACTCATCTTGGAAGGTGGGGTTCTGCGGATCTAGGGTCCTGTTCCCGGAGAGAATTTGGCATCATGTCCAATCCCCACTCTTCCTTTCGACTCCGAATCCGGACACAGGCTGGAAGCCTATGCTATGCTACATTGGCCCGTCGCGAGGTTGCCGTGGGTTCGTGAACCTCCCGGCTGGTGATCTTGAAACATCACTCCACACTCCGGATAGTTAATGTAGCATAGGCCTTCAGCCTGTGTCGGCGTTCGCAAGGCAACACCTTGGAAAGAATGGATATTCCCAGTCATCCCATGACTTAACAGCTCCGTTCCCGCCACTCCCTGAATCCCAGAGTTTTCGAGGGGCTCGGCAGACGGACAGATGGATTGACTATTTGGAGGTCAAATTGAATCCTGATGCCCCCCATGAATGAAACCTGGACTGCCCTGCGACACTCTGCCTTTAGAAGGATGTGGATCGCGAATGTGATTTCCGGAAGCGCGATTGCCGCTCACGGAACAGCCGCTTTCTGGGTGCTAAGTTCTTTGGGCAAATCAGATTCAACGCTGATTATCTCACTGATGGCGACACTTTCGTCGTTGCCTTTCTCTCTTTTCACCTTACCGGCTGGCGCCGTCGCCGACCTGGTGGACCGGAGGAAGATTCTGTGCGCGGTCAGTCTGTGGCAAGCGGCTGTCGCGATCGGTCTCGCGCTTCTGGGAATCACCCATCTCCTGAGTCCTTACGTTATTCTTGCCAGTGCATTTCTCTTCGGGACCGGTTTTGCTTTTGGTTCACCAGCATCCTCGTCAGCGATCGCCGAAATGGTTCCCGCGAAAGACCTGCCCTCTGCGAACAATCTCGGCGCATTGCAAATGAATATCTCCGGGATTATCGGACCTGCTCTCGGAGGAATATTGATTCCGCTGATCGGAGCCAACGTCCTTTTCGGATTTAACGGATTAGGTTTCCTCCTGGTCTTCGTCGCCGCCCTGTGGTGGAAGCGGGCCAAGCCCCAATCGCACCTCCCGCTGGAAAGCTTTTTCGAGTCGTTTATCACCGCGATTCGCTATGTGCGTTACACGCCGGGAATGAAGATCATCTTGATGCGAAGCGCTTTATTTTCGTTTTTCATTTCCATCATTCCGGCCTTAATGCCAGTGGTGGGTCTCCACGAGTTACATCTCGAGCCGGCCAACCTGGGATTTTTATTCACCAGCATGGCGATCGGCTCAGTTCTCAGTTCCATTTTTATCATTCCGTGGACGCGCACCCGGTATTCGCCCCAACGATCGACTAACTATGCAGATGCGTCATTGGTAGTCGTTTGTCTCCTGATGGCGACCATCCGCTGGACGCACATGTTTTTAGTCGTGGCAGCGCTAGCCGGTGTCGCCTGGACCTTATCATCCACCGAACTTTGGGTAGCCGGTCAACGTGCAATGCCGGACTGGGCACGGGGACGGATGAACGCAACAATCATCATGGTCTCACAAGCAGCCACCGCCCTTGGCAGCCTGGTCTGGGGGACCGCAGCCGCTACCGCAGGAGTATTCGCCACATTTCTGGCGGCCGCCGGACTTGCGATAATTGCCATGATCATCGCCCGCCTCGCCTTTCGCCTATCGATTGACTTTACAACAGATCTGAATCTTGAACCGGCGCCAGCCACCATATTTTCAAATACTCCGAGTCCACTGCCTGACCAACAGGAAGGCCCGCTTTCGATTACCACGGAATTCCAGGTCGATGCAGATCGCCGGCAGGATTTTTTCGACTTAGCTGGCAAAGCTCGACTGATTTACCTCCGGAACGGAGCGCACGGCTGGCATTTGAAGGAGGATTTAGCCCGGCCAAACAGCTTCCAGATCGAAGTGATTGTCCCATCTTGGACACACAATCTTCGAAAACGCGAACGCATTACAAAAGACGAAACGGAGATCATCAATCAGCTCCGTCGTCTTCACCTCGGGCCTAACCTCCCTGACGAATGGACCTCCCTCTATTTGGATAAGGAGGTCCTCTCCGGGAACTCATTGTTGGCACCTGAGCCAGAGGTGAACGGCCGCGGGACTTAGTGGCTGTTTGGGATTATTTTCCCGAACCCCGATCTGGTAGAAAAAGAACTCCAGTTTATTCTTGTCGGTGTCGCTTGCCCCTTCTACAAATTCATTTTATGAACCGAAGAGAGGCTATTTTGGCAGGCGCGGCCACGATTGCCGCGGCTGTCGCGTTTCCGCCCGCTGCGAGCGCGGACACCGCAGCGGCCGATGATAACCCTGATTTAGAGCCAATCCGCGCTCTGCTCGACGCGTACGACACGGCTTTTACGAATCATGACATGGAAGGGGTCATGGCCACCATGTCCGGGAAAGCCACCATCATGGGTTCTGGTCCCGGGGAAGTCTGGTCAGGTCCAGACGAAATCAGAGCGGCCCATGCCTACTTATTTCAGGGATTTGATCTGGGAGAACAAAATTTCGAATACGAGTTCAGCATAGGCGAAGTCGGATCGGACACGGGTTGGTTGATGACGTCCGGAAACGTCAGTGGCAAAAAGGAGGGAAAGGATTTTGTATTCCCTGTCAATATCTCGCTCTCTGTGAAGAAAGATGGAGGAAAGTGGCTGATCGCCGCCATGCATTTTTCGACGCTCACAGATGAGGTTCAGAGTGAGGAGGAGTAGCACCTTCCTGTTTTCTTACTTATGAAAAGTTTACCATCTTCTGAAATCGGCTCGGAGAACGAGCAGGAGTCCCAGGACAGACGCTTATTTCTTCGGAGCATGGGGAAGTGGTCTGGTGCCGCGATTGCAGCGTTAGGTTTTGGGGGTGCCATGTTAGCCTTCGCGCCAAAGGTCGAAGCTGGAGTTTGGATCAACCGATGGGGTCCTCGCCGCGGCGGATGGATCAACCGATGGGGTGGTGGTCGCGGCAGGTGGATTAACCGGTGGGGCGGTCGTCCTCGGGGAAGTTCGTGGATCAATCGCTGGTGAATGGTAGTCTGGATTTATTTGCGTGTCCCAGGAGAATTATCCGGTCATTAGGATATTGCCCTCTGCTTTGGCGGAGACACCAGGTGATGAACCTTTTGCTGTCGTCGTCCGAAGTCGGGATGAACTTTGCCGATGGCTCCGGGAGCCACCGTCCAGCTTGAGTTGGCTTCAGGTTGAGGGAATCCTCGGCGACTCCGATGCCTGGATGGAGGCGGCTCATAGTGGTTCAGATGTTTCGCTCGACTTGATCCTTGCTGATCCCTCTTCGGAGTTCCCTGAACTTTACAAACTGGTGGATGTTTCCGCGGTTCACGACGTGCGGGTGACCATACAGGCCCGGCCGGGTTTACTGAAGGCGGTTAAACTCGCTGCGGCTTTACGATTTCCGATTCGGTTGTTACCTGGTCAACCCAAAGCAGATGTCCTCGCAGAGCTTAAACAAGCTTTGGACTTCTATCTTCATGATCCAGCAGTCGAGGCGCCGGTGGAGTTTTTTCACTCTTGGATCGCCAGAACTCAGGGCGCGGATGTGGGCTCTCTGTGGATGATCCTTGAGGAAGATCCTGCTGCCTATGTCCACTACGATATTGATGGACAAACAAAGATATCACCCTCTGGCGCGGTCGGATCGACCGAACACCTTCCCGCTGAATTTGTTGAAGACCATCTGAAGAGCCTCCTCGAGCAGGGCGCGGAATGCGCGACCTGCCCCTGGCAGCAGTCATGTCGCGGCTACTTCAAATGGCCGGATCGCGCGTACTCTTGCCAAGGGATAAAAGATTTATTTTCAGTCATTCAGGGGGCGGCGGACGAGATGGCTCGAGATTTGGCAAGCTGCGTCTTGCAAACTGCTAACCCTACTTGATCGGAGCGCGAACCATGAGTGGCCGAGTTTTCAGCGTTATTCTTCTACCCACCTCCGAGTGCAACGTGGCGTGCGACTATTGCTTTGAGCACAAGGAACCTCATCGTTTGTCGTCCGCCCTTTTGCCCCTCTTGACCAAGCGCTTGTTGGACCACCTTGAAAACGAGCGCATCGAGGAGTGCGAGATTTACTGGCAGGGCGGCGAGGCTATGATCATGGGCCCTGATTGGTTCAGGCAAGCCGGAGAGTTGATGGACTCTGCGGCTGAGAAGCGAGGGCTACGGTTTGCCCACTTTCTGCAAACGAATCTGATCAGTTACACGCCGGCGTGGAATGACGTGATCCACGGAATGTTTGGTGGCTCGATTGGCACCTCCATGGACTACCCTAACGTGCACCGTAAACTGTTTAGGGGCGGAGCTGAAGCCTACACCAAACTCTGGACCCAGAGGCTTTGCGAAGCGAAAAATGCGGGGATCGAGATTGGTGTGATTGCAGTCCTCCATAAGGCCAGTCTGGAAGCGGGACCAGAAAACTTCTACCAGTACTTCACAGAAGAACTTGGGCTTGGCGATTTCCAGGTCAATACACCGTTCCCGGGTGGTCCTGCGAAACAGCATGAAACGGATTTCAGTCTCGATTTGAGTGAGTTGGCTGAGTTCTTGGTCGGTCTTTTCGACATCTGGATAGAGCGGGGCTATAAGGCCGGTGTGTCGCTCGGTCCATTTGACGGATTGATTGATCATTTCACGGGCAAGCAGGCACGCCTCCCCTG
>DATHPI010000370.1:0-3506 GCA_035484035.1 Chthoniobacterales bacterium | reverse complement strand
ACTTAAAAGTATGGAAAACAAGAAAACGGCAGTATTCGGCATCTACACAACGGTGGCAGCCGCGGATCTAGCCACGGATAGTTTGGTAAAAGCAGGATTCTCAGCCGCAGACGTATCGGCGCTACTTCCCGAGAATCTCGGCTCCAAGCCAATCGCAACAGAGAAAAACTCCAAGGCTCCTGAAGGAGCTGCAACGGGAGCAGGCTCAGGGGCAGTTCTCGGCGGGACGCTGGGATTGCTTGCCGGCATCGGCGCTCTCGCAATTCCGGGCGTAGGACCACTCATCGCCGCGGGACCGATCATGGCAGCTCTCGCGGGCGTCGGAGTCGGTGGTGCGGTGGGAGGGTTCACAGGCGCTTTAATCGGAATGGGGATACCCGAGTTCGAAGCGAAACGTTACGAAGGGCGTTTGAAGAAGGGTGGCATTCTTCTTTCCGTGCACTGCGATACCTCGGACGAGATCAAGCGAGCCAAGGAAATCATGAAGAATACTCATGCGGAAGATGTCACATCCACAGGAGAAGCTTCTGCCGATGGCAAGGCGACGGACCGCGACGTTGCTTCAAAAACAGCAGGCACAACGCGTTAGTCACTTCAACCGAAGGGAGGAACGCCTCTTGTCGAGGCTTCCTCCCAATTTATGTGACAACCAAAATTTCGCTAGTGCGATAAAGGAGCCCGTCCATGGCTAGAGACAATAAGGCAGGAACGATTCTGGGGTTTCTCGTCGGAATCGGAATTGGCGCAGCGGCTGTTCTTCTATTGGCCCCGCAAGCCGGAGACGAATTGCGCGACAACATCACAGATGCGGTCGGCGACTCCATCGACCAGCTACGGGACCGGACTAAGAATCTTACCCGGCGCTCAGAGAAGTTTGTTGAAACGGCAAAAGAACAGGTGCAAGACGCTGTTGACCAAGGTACCGATGCATTCAAACAAGCCAAGAAAGCTGGGGCGTAGGAAGGCAAAAAACTATCATTTGGAGAGCAAATGAAAAGAGCGAGCTTCGTCGACAAAGAAAAGCAAGTTTTAGTAACAGTCGCAGAGAAGATCGGTTCAACGCTCGGGCAAGTCGCCGCACTAGGCCAGGCGGCAAAGAAAGCTACCAGAGCAAGTGTAAAACCAGTGCGCCGTAGACTCAAACGCACCGTGCGAACGAAATCTGCTAAAACTAAGCGGACTGTCCGCCGTGCCGCAAGAAGCAAGACGCATTCGACGCGGCGTAGAAGGTAAAGAGTCCTTCTACGAGTATCTGCCGCCGGCGCGAACTGCGCGAGCCTTTTTCTCGGCTGAACCTTCAGATGGCTTGCTCCGTTCGATTGGGGTGGGTCGGAACAGCAGTTCGAGGAACGCAAACGCTAACACGCTGAGAACCAGGATAAGAAGGAAGGCTTTCAACATCTTGCCCAACCCAAAACAAACCTTAGGCTACCGGAGGTGGGCAAACAATAAGGCAAAACCTGCATAAAGAAACAGGCTAATCAAAATACGACCTACCGTATCGCCAACAAATTTCTACACTTCTGTGCGGATGTCTCAACCACGGCCGGTTTTCTAGAATCGGTAAGCATCTGAGCCCTGCCCTCAAAACAAAGAGAGGACATCTAATGCGAATCACTCCGTTCTATAGCAAGGTTTCGCTCGCGGCTGCTATGTTCGTAGGATTTTTCGCCTTCACTACCGCTGCTCCGGTCGTGCGCGCAGACGACTGCCAGGAGCGCATGGTGAAAATTGACCACAAGCTCCACGAGGCCATTGAGCATCATGGCTCCCAAAGCAGCCAGGCCGAGCACTGGCGACACGAACTGCATGAGGAGCGGGAACGCTGCTACGCCACTAATCATCGCTGGTGGAGCGAGGACGATCATCGCTGGCACACCGATCGTGATTGGGATGACCATGATCACAACCACTAGGAAAACACAGGCTTAGGGCGCGCAGCAGAAATCACGAGATAAGGTATCTACTGCGCGACTGCACTCGGCTTTAACTCGGCTGGATGTGAGCCGAGCCGGTTTCCGGGAGGTTGACCGGCGGCTGTCTCTGCCGGGCATTCGTAAAATCACAGGGCTGACTCACCCGCGTTTCGAAGATCGCCGAAACCTACGCCTACCTGTATGGCGTCACCAGCGAGCGCAAGCTGGTCGAGAAACTGCAAGGTTGAGACCGACTAGATTCGACAGCATTATCAATAATGCCGACGGGAACGGATTGAAACTCAAGGCGACGTTGGAGATGGGTAGTGAGAGGGGCCACGGAGCAAAGGCACGTAATATCTTGGATGGTATACAAGCGAGATAGTCTTATTGTTCTGCTTTCTCTAGTCGCGGCGACTTGGTTTTTTCCTGATTCATTACACGGACAGGAAGCAAAAGCAGACCCGCCAAATCTAAACTCGATTCTCGATTCTTTGGAACGAACCGCGGAAGAGAACCCAGCCCTCTCTCGGCCCCACGAAGTGACGCGGGAATATAAGGTATTCGAGGGCGACGATCCGAAGCCCATCTCGGATGTTAGAACCCAAATCTGGTTTACTCCTCCGGACATCAAAACATTCAAAATCACCGATGCGCAGGGTAGCCCTAGAGGTCAAAAGATCGTAAGCGCGATTTTGGAGCAGGAAGTTGTTTCTGCCAAGGAAGGTCACCGAGGAGACATCAGCCGATCCAACTATGATTTCGTTTTCCTGCGCGAACAAGACTTTGGAGTGGTTCCAGAGTATGTGCTGCACATCATTCCCAAGCGCAAGGAAAAGGGTCTGCTCCTTGGCGACATTTGGGTAGATGCTAAGACATACCGCATCAGGCAAATCATTGGAGTCCCGCTCAAAACTCCATCGTTCTGGATCAAAGACCTCCACATTACCGTCCAATACGCTGCGGTGAATGAGATGTGGATTCCCATTTCTGTGGATGCTATCGCCACGATCCGGTTTCTGGGCATTTACTCACTTTCAGGTCACGACTTGGCACCGCCCATCGCCGTTTCAAGAGAGCAAAGCCCCTGATAAGGAGGCTCTGTTGAGGCGTTCCTCTGCTAAATTCTGCCCCCCTGGCCCAGAAAGCGGAAATAACTGTTGGGAAATCCGCTTATCACCACGTATCTCAGGGTGAGACAAAGACGCCGAGTGGGCCTCAGTTCGGCGAAATATCGAATAGCATCGGTTCAGTTTGTGCCGGCAACTGCACGTTTAGCGGCGTCTCGATTCCCCTCACTTTGCACAGCGATCGAAACAGTTCGACCGTCGCCGGCGCGAATCCGGAGTAGTGATTGTTTGCGTAGACGTATTGTGTGATTCCGCGCTTTTGGATCTTTTCGCACACATCGACCCACGTTTGCAGATCGGCCGTGCGATCGATAATCGTGGAGTTCCACGTCGTTGTCACCTTCTCGATGTCCTTACGATTGCCAAGCCATCGGATGTATGAAAAGTCCGCGGTTGTCAGATCATAGCTCCCAAGGTCTTTCGGGTAGGGCATCCACGACTGATCCTGAAGGACCAGCGC
>DATHPI010000369.1:0-42220 GCA_035484035.1 Chthoniobacterales bacterium | reverse complement strand
CGCTAGAGATGCTGGCTATCCTAAGGCCAGCTTTTCCTGTTCTTGGAAGACTAACGTGGTCTTGAATGTTGATCATGTCGCTTACGTCAATCAATTAAATGCATTAGTGCAAGCTGCATACCCCTGGAACAAAAGGAAGGTGCTGCAGACGCCACGTAACTGGCAACGGTGTCCGTGATAGCGGGTGAAGCCCACCCCTATTCGAGAGCCGTATCGTGGACAAAAAGCTGGATGTTGTCCGGCCATGCGAGGAGGTGATCGCCAAAGGCGAACTTCATGGACGCCGATTTGAAATTCTGAACCCCGGCGGTGACGACCTGTGGACCTTCGTCGGACAGGAAGGACTCCTGCGGTCGGACGACGACGATATGCCCGGCCTGTTGTATCTCTGTGCCGTCGGATTGTTGGGTCGGCGGCTGAAAATACCCGGCAACCACCAGCTTTCCCGCATTGGCGGCAGTTATCGCGCTGTCGAGAACTCCCTCGTCCCCGCTCATCCCCAGGGGGGTCCAGCCCGCCTCCTCAACCGTAGGGCCACTCTCGTTCCGGCCTCCGCCGAGCCAGGAGACTTGCGCGTTCGCCAGACGCAATTGCTTATGATTCGGCGGCCGGAGGATGTAGATGTCGAGATAGAGGGCCACCGCCGCGACATAGGCACTGCAATGGGTGTGATGCGCGGGGTCGCCTTCCGCCGGCCCGTTGCGCTGGCCGGTTTGCCAGATAATATGATGATTGGCGATCCATCGGGTTTCAACGTGGGTACCGTCGAGAAAGACCCTCAGCCGCTCTCCACCTTCGCTGATAACGCTGTTCATATCGATTCCCCAAAAATGCCAAGATCCACATCGATATTTTCGGTGTGTGGGCAATCAGTCTGCTGCAACAGATTGTTGATAATAAATGCGGACTGGGTGGCTATCTGCCCGGGAGGTGAAATTTTCATAGCACTAACCCTACCGCCGATTTCCAATATGGACAGAATTATACTCTCACCCGATCGGGTGATTTTTACATCAGGCTGTATTCTTAGCTGATGCTATTATAGCCTCCTCCGCCCCATTTTCCCCGAGACATCCACACGCCGATACAGCTCTCGAAGAGGCAATGGATTATCCCGAACAGCGCCTAACTTAGCGCCTTTCCGGCCAGACCCTTAACTTCCGTCAGTGTAAGGCGTTCATTGACACGAACGTTCTCGTCTACCGCGTCGACGCGAGATTTGCCGGCCAAACAGGATTGTGATTTGTGGACCTGCATCTAGCGAATGGCATTGCGGCAGGCAGATCTCAGGCGTAAGATTGTCTTACCATGCAAACCAAACTTTCGACGAAAGGTCAGGTCGTTCTTCCGAGTCCGATCCGACTCAAACTTGGACTTCGTGCGGGTGATCCGCTGGACGTCAAAGTCGAGGGGGACCGGATTGTGCTGACCCCCAGCAAAGCGCACTTGCGAAAAGTACGCATCATTGACGATCCAGTCACCGGTCTTCCGGTTCTTACGGCAGGTCTCGATGCAGTTCGCCTCACGAGTAAGCAAGTCGAAGACATCCTGGCAGCCTTTCCATGAGATACCTGCTGGACGTCAACGCGCTCGTTGCGCTGGGCTTCTTGGAGCACCAGTTCCATAACCGGGTGACAAATTGGATTAACGACTTGACTTCGAAAGGTGTCCCGGAAGTCGCGTCGTGCTCGATTACAGAACTCGGCTTTATCAGGGTCCTCGCCCAAGCACCTCAATACGATATTTCCGTTGAGCAAGCCCGGATTTTGCTTACGCGGTTGAAGGTGAATAAAACGCTCAAGTTCACATTCGTCGTGGACGATCAGGAAGTCGGAAAACTTCCGGCCTGGGTCAAAACTGCGAAGCAGACCACTGACGGTCATCTGGTCCAAGTGGCCAAGGCACATGGAGCGATCCTAGCCACTCTCGACAGAAAAATTCCCACCGCCCTCGTCATTCCGCCCGCACCTGAGGATGAGGCCACGCCTTGAAAACGACGGCATCTTCTTACAGGCCTGTAGTAGGTAAGGCGTCTCGCCTTACCCCGTGGCCTTAAGGATGTTGATCTGTGGTTCTCGTCCTTATTCCTCCAAACAAGAACGGCTATGCTCCGACAATGCTCGATTGGAACCAATGTCCAACTGTTGAGCGCGGTGCGCTTTCCCATGTCATGGCGAGGATCGACGGGAGCACGTTGTGCACGATGAAATTGATCGGTACAGCTTGATCAAGACCTTGGGATGCACGAGCCGAAATGATGCCGGAGTCTCCACGGTGGCCGCTCGGCGACGAAAGAACATGACCGCTTTCCTGCTCGGTTGGAAGACCGGGAATTCCCACGCGACGTTCCCCGGCGAGCATCCTTTATTGGGAGACATGGGGACAGGTTAGATGTTGATGGTTTCTGGCGATGACCATACCACGCCTGCGGCCACTTCCTCGCTGGCCTCGACCCGGTGGTTGGTCAAGCTCAGTTACCCGCTGAAAAGTTGATCGGTATTTGCCTTCGGACAGTCTCTCGCTAAATTGCCGGCAATGAAGTTCGTGGCTACGCTCGATCGCGATGAGGACGGGATCTGGATCTCAGAATGTCCCGCCATCCCGGGTTGTGTTAGCCAGGGTTCGACGCGCGAAGAAGCTCTGGCCAACGTTCGCGAAGCTATCGCACTATGCCTTGAGGTGCGCGCAGAACGTGGCCTGCCACTGACCATCGAAACTCGGCAAATCGAAGTGACGGTTTGAATGGCGATTCTCCCGTCGCTAAGTGGTCGAGATGTCGTGAAGGTTTTTGAAGCAGATGGCTGGCGTATCGCTCGGCAGCGTGGAAGTCACATAATCCTTGTTAAAGATGGCCACATCGCCACGCTCTCTGTTCCCGATCATCGTGAAGTGGCCAAAGGAACTTTTACGGAGTCTCATCCGAGCCAGCGGCCTAACTCCTGATGAATTCATCTCTTTGATTGGCAAGTGAGATACGTAACGACAGAACGAGAAAAATTCGCGATCTTCCGTCACGCGAAATTTTAAAACACCTTCCTCCTTGTTTTGACAAGAAAATCATCCGTGCTACCTGTGAAACCCAGTCAATTTTTGAGAGAGGATGAATTTGTTTTTGAGGCAAAATTGCGAAGCAGTGCTGTTCTGGAGGGTTCCAAGCTGCTATTCCATTCCTGCTCACGAATATTGCTTCTCGAGGGGTTCATTTAGTAAGTACTTGATTACAAGCGACTAAAAAGGCTAGGTAGCTCAGTTGGTAGAGCAGAGGACTGAAAATCCTCGTGTCGGCGGTTCGATTCCGCCCCTAGCCATATGCCCTTGAAAATCAATATCTTGCGTGATGATTTCCGGCGAAAAAAGACGAATTCCACACATATTTGTTTAATTGTGTTTCGAATGTAGCCTAAACAGCCGGCAATGAGCGCCGGTCTTACGCCAGCCGTGATATGCAAATAGAACTGGTTACTCAGCCCGAAGCGCTCGCCCGCTGGCGCGAGCTTCTGGCGGATCCAGAGCTCGCCCGTTGGCCGGGTCGAATTGAAACTGACCGGCACGGGCGAATCGTTATGAGCCCACCGCCGGCATTGCCGCACAGCTTTCATCAGAGCCGGATCTTGCAGCTGCTCGTCCGGCTTCTGCCGGCCGGCCAGGCGTTGACTGAGTGTCCGCTTCTGACCGTGGACGGCGTTAAAGGCATCGATGTCGCCTGGCTCGCTCCTGGTCGGACCGAGCTGGAGAGCGGCGAGCTAGTCTTGCGCCGAGCGCCGGAGATTTGCGTCGAGATCCGCTCGCCCGGAAACTCGACCGCAGAGATGAATGAAAAGCGCGCACTCTACTTCGAAGCCGGCGCACGCGAGGTCTGGATCGTCGACCTCACCGGCCAGATCAGCTTTTTCGTTCCCGAGCAGGCCGAGCGCTCGCTGATTTGTCCGCCATTAAACGCGCCATAAAAAAACAAACCTGACAAAGAAAAGCTTCCGATCCTGGCGTGCTCGTGCGATCTGTAAAAACCGCAAAAAATGCACTGGGAATCTACGATTCGGTAGACCGCTTGGTCCAGGGCTCTTTGCAGGCCAACCAACCGCTAAACCATTCCCGTTTTCTTTTCCGTCCTCCGTGCGAGAACCTCTTCTTTGGGTTTCTTAGCGGGAGCAGCCTACCACCGTTGATGGACGAGTGGGCGGATCTTTTGATCGTAAAGACTGGTCAACACGGCCATTTGGTCCGCTGTCAATGGCGGCAAGTCCGACGCCATGACGTTCTGGATTACCTGCTGCTCGTTCCGGGCTCCGGGAATCACGCAGGTCACTGCCGGATGATCGAGAATCCATCGAAGGGCGAAGTTAGCCATGCTCATTCCTTCGGGAAGGATCCGCCGGATTTCCTCCACCGCCTCAAGCGCCGTTTCGAAATCGACCCCTGAAAAGGTTTCGCCGCGATCAAATTGTTCGCCATTGCGATTGAATTTCCGGTGATCGTCCTCGGCAAAAGCAGTGGTCCGATTGATTTTCCCGCTCAACAAACCGCTAGAGAGCGGAAGTCGCACCAGGATGCCGATGTCACGTTGCTGGGCCAGCGGGAAAAACAGATCGTTCGCTCGCTGCCGGAAAATATTGAAAATGATTTGCACCGTCGCGACGCCGGGGAATTCGATTGCTTTCACTGCCTCCTCGACCTTCTCCACGCTAACGCCGTAATTAAGAATTTTACCGGCTTGCTTGAGCTCATCGAGCGCCGCAAACACTTCCGGCCGATAATAGACTTCGTTCGGCGGACAGTGGAGTTGGACAAGATCGAGTCTATCACGTCTCAGATTCTTCAGGCTTCTTTCAACGAAAGCTGTGAGATTTTCCCGATTGTAGCCTTCGGCCACGTGCGGCTGCAGACGACGTCCGGCTTTGGTTGCCACAAAGATTTCTGCTTTCGTCTCATTCAACACTTTGGCGATAAATCGCTCACTACGGCCATCACCGTAAACATCTGCGGTGTCGATAAAATTAATCCCGTTCTCGATCGCGGCGTGCAGGACTCGCTCCGCATCCACATCCGATACATCGCCCCAGGCACCCCCAATCTGCCATGCGCCAAGACTGACTTCGGAGACCTTAAAGTTCGTTTTTCCTAATTTGCGGTAGTGCATTGAACCAGATCTAATCTGAAGAGGCGATCGGTGCCAGGAGTTTGGACGTTTCCAATCCGTGGCCCGAAGTGGCCAAAATAACTTAGCCCAGGGTTTACCCGGGGTTTACCCGGGTTTACCCTGGGTTAGTCGAGATAAACGTCTCGCCCTGAAGGGTCTAGAAACGCGCACGCGATCCGGTTCGAAGGTTCCGAGCCGATATCGCCGTTTTTCTTGGCCCCTTCAGGGCCAATTCGGGTGGGAGAACTCCCAGGGTAAACTCTGGGCTACGCTTTTTAGGCCACTTTGGGCCACGGAATGGAAAATGTCCAAAACTCCAGTGGCACTCCGTGCCTGGCTACTATCAGCCTGTCCCCCCGGGACAAAAGCCATTCTCCCATCGAAGCGCCTCAGAATTATCTTAGCGCTTATGCCCTCCGGACTGTCGAACGATCTCCCAGAGCCAAGCCGGGAGCTACCGTCGGCGAAGCGCGCGCCCTAAATCGACCGCTCGTATAAACCCGCCCTCCGTATCCGCGTGAACCGCGTTCTCCTGGGGAACCAGTGCGCTCGCGAGGAGGTAATCGGTAGGCCGGCATGTAAAGACGACAATCTGAAAGCTGTGAGCCTTCTCGTTGAGCAACGCGCGAAACCAATCCATCCGATTGCCGTCGGTCTGAACGAGCTGGTCGTCCAGGACTATCACCGTTCGCAAATATTCCGCCAGCGACAGCCGGTACAGCGTGGACAATTGTTCGCGGGTACCGACCGATAACTGCGCGGCCAGCCTCAACGCGCCAGAAACCATGATGCCTTCTGTGGCCAATTGTGCGGTGAGCTGGACGGCTTCGTAGCGTCGCTGGGTCAATTCCTGGAACCGCCCGGCGATGGCCGGTACAAGCGCCTGTCCGAGGTTGCTCGCCTGTGCCGCATCGGCCTCTTTCATCTGGTCGAGCAGAAGTTTCCAGGCCTCATACTCCTCCTCGATTTCCCTTTCTTGACGCTCGGCAAGCTCGAACGCCTCGGTCGCGTCGCGCAGCCGCTCACGGGCCACGGCACCCCCAACCTGCTCCAGAGCACCATGCGCCCGCTGGATGTCGCGCTCGGTAGCTTCAAGATCCAATCTCAGGCCAACAGCGATAGCTCGGGCGGCGCTGACCTCCTCTTCCGTGACGGTCCGATCAGGGATGGGCAAGGCCGCGTAACGCTCGGTTGCTTCTTTGAGCCGGGTTCTGGCCGCCGCGAGATTCTCGGCGTCACGCTGTTTTCGCAACTCAATGAGGCGACCGTGCTCCGACGCGCGGTTGGTTTTTGCAGACGTTAACCGTTCTTGTGCAGCTTCGACCGCCATCGTCGCCTGGACTGCATCTGCGCGCGCCTTGTTCAGGGTCGCGTCGATGCGGTTTTTTCTGCCCTCGATTGTCCGCTCCAGCAAGGCGAACTCAGCGGCAACATTTGCCTTCTCAACCACAGCGGCGGCCAAGGCGGCTTGTGCGGCAACCAACGCGGCATCGACTCCTTCCGGGAAGGCTGGCAGCGCTGCATCAAGCGCCAAATTGGCCGCGTCCAAGGCCAATCTCGAATGCCGGGTGCGCTCGTCGGCCAGTGTCTGGGCGTTCGCCGCCTGGTTGGCTATCCTGCGCGCCGACTCGGCTTCCTTTGACAACTGTTGCCGCCGCTTTCGCAACCCGGCGGTCACATCAACACCAAGTGCCTTGATATCATCGAGCAGTGTATCGAGTCCCACATTCCCAAGAGAGGCCCGGCGCGCCGCAGCCCGGTCAGATGCTTCGCGCAGGGTCTCCGTAGCACCCTTGAGTGCGCCGATCTGGGCGCTCAGCGACTCCATCTCTGCATCCTTCTTATGAATGCCGGCGTCCAATTCTTGAACCTCAGCGATCTTCGCTTCCAGCGCGTCGAGGTCCGTGACACCAGCGGCCACGAGACAGGGTGATACCTCGCGACTCCAACGCTCCTCCAGGCTCAGTGCTTTCTCTTGAGCCTCGCGCCGGCCGCCCCGAACGCGCACTGTCGCGACATCAGCGATGGAGATTTCGATCTCTGTATTGGCTTCGGTCTCGAATGGTTGCGCTACCCACCTCGAATCGACTTCCTGTCCATCCTTTCGAATCCGCAGGTCAAGGAAAGCATTCGGGTTCACCGCCACTACCAAACCGACATCGAGCGCACCCCGCGCTGCGGCGAGTTCTCCGGCCAACCTGCGCATGGACCCGAGCACGCCAGGGACTGGAACTGTCATCGCAGCGCGCCGTCCCGCCAAGTCCGCCCGGTCGCGGGAAGCCGCCTCCAGGCAGATTCGGAGAGCAGCCTCGTTGTCGACAGCGGCTTGAGCATCTTTGACTTGCTTGTCGGCGGCGTGGACATCCAGGGCGCGCTCAAGCAAGTCGCATCGCTGAAGTTGATCGTCAGCCGTTTTCGCTGTCGCCGTTGATTTGGAAGCGAATTGAAGCGCGCTGCCGGCTTTTGCCAAACGGTCCTGGAGCTCACGTTCGGCATTGGCCACAGCCTCAACCAGCTTTTGCGCGGCTAAAGCAGCATCGATCCGTTGCTGCGCCTCGCGCACGGCCTGGTCCGCCGCCGATATCCGAAATTCGAGCTGCTGGCGAACAACCGTTTCGGTAATACCCGGATCTGATCCTTCTGCACGGGACACTTCTTCCGCGGCTTCGAGCGCAGCCTTCGCCTCTACCTGACGGCCTCGCGCCACATTCAGCGACTGCTCCGTCTCCTCAATCTTTCCGACCAGCTCCGACACCTGGCGCTCCGCCGCTTCCACTTCAGTCCCGATCCCCTGAATGCGCAGCACATTTTCCTGGGTCAGCCGGACCTGTTCCGCTGCGATCGAGCGGCACGCGGCCTGCGCAGCAAGCGCTTCAAGGTTTGTAAGGCGGTCGGTCGCAACAGCCAATGTTTCCTGCTGATGTGCACGCCGATCCGTCAGATCCCGCAATTGCCTCTCTGCGCGTTCGGAGTCGGCGACAATCCTCTGCAGTTTCTGCTTTTCGTCCCTCGTTTCTTTCAGCCGCTCGGCCGCCAACTTGAAGACGCTCCCTACGGCGGTTTTCTTCGCTCCCTTGTCGGTGTAGGCCGCGTCCCGATGCGCCTGCGCTTCCCGCAACAGCGCGCCGAACAGCGGATCCTGAGCGACCGCCTGTAATGCCGCGGCGATCTGTTCCTTACCACTGCCGTTCGGATCATCCTGCAAGCTATGGCGGAGTATGGCGCTCACGTCCTCTTGTGGGGATAAGAGCGCTGTCACGAGAAAACTTGTGGGAAGCCCCTTGCCCCCTCCTGTGCCGCCGGGCTCAGGAATACCCCAACGCAGGATCTCCCGCAGTTTCGCGTCCGCCTTCCTTCCGCGTTCCACGTCATCGAAATCCTGACCATTCCTCGATTCCTGTAGGAGCGATGAACCGCTCTTGCCGAACTGCTTCCGGATGCGCCAGATGCGTTGCGCTTCGGTTTCAAACGTTATCTCGACAATCCGATCGTCACTGCCCGTCCACCCAACGTACTGATCGCCATGAGTCGACGTGTGGGGAAGCAGCAAGCCCAGACGGATGGCGGCAACAGCCGTCGATTTTCCGAGATCGTTGGGCCCATACAGTACGTTGAGTCCTGGACCAAACTCAACGTCCACGTTCCCGATCGCACCAAAGCTCTCGATACGAAGCCGGTGAAGTCTCATAAATCGCGCTCGCCTGTCGCCTCGTGACTCTGCAGCATCTTATAGAGATGCGACAGCGCCCTGGTAGCCCTCGATTTCTCGAATTCGTCCTTGGGATCCGCAATCAGACGGTCGAGCCGCGCGATGGTCTCTTTCAGCGCCGGAGGGAGGTCGTCTGGAAAAGCGTCCCCGGAACCGCCTTGTAATCGCAGGTTCGCCGAGTCCTCCACTAAGACGCCAACGAGGGCGTGTGAGGCGTCGGTCCCTCGGAGGTCGCTCAATATCCGCTTGACCTCACTCTCTTCAGACAAGG
The DNA here is from genome assembly GCA_035484035.1 of Chthoniobacterales bacterium. Taxonomy (GTDB): domain Bacteria; phylum Verrucomicrobiota; class Verrucomicrobiia; order Chthoniobacterales; family JAFAMB01; genus JAFAMB01. The sequence goes on along the minus strand of DATHPI010000369.1, from coordinate 33,103 downwards.
AGACAGTCATATCGAGGTGCAGTCTGACCACGTGGCGGTCGAGATTAGGGGTGGTTAACAATCTGCGAAGCTCATTCATACTATGGCACCGCACATCGATCCACCGCCAGAAGGCAACCGGCTCGGTATCTATGCGGGGGCGCAACCCGTGCCGGAACAGCGCAACCAGCGCGACTCGGCCGGCGCCGGTATCGTCGAAGGTGGTAGGCTCAGGAGCGCCCGGGTAAACTGTCGGCACCGGCAGATTCTCGGTCACATCGCGGAATGAATGCGCGTCGCCTATCGCGAGATAATCCAGCCCTCGCTGCACCCCTGCATCGCGTTGAATAGGAAAGTTCGTCTGGTACCCTTCAATATCAAACGTGCTGCCATGCACGCAACCAATGCGGAGCCGTTCATCGCCGGGCTGGCGCGCCGGAAGCGCCATCGCCAAGTCGTTCTCGCCCGCCTTCGACCTGCACGGGCGGGCGTGCAAGACCGCCTGGGGCGCGATTTCATACATAAAATCATCGCGATCGACGACGTGCACCCACGAGGGCAGCCGTGCTCTAAACGGGTGACCGGGAGCCCACACGGATTCCGGTGTCAGAGGATCGTGGTTGCCGGGAACGAGAAAGAGAGGAGGATGCTGGCCAGCATGCATTTGAAACGTCCTTGCAAGGCCCTCCCAAAAATCTGGGGCTGGTTCAGGATCGTCAAATATATCACCGACGCAAAGTACCGCATGCACCGCATTCCGGCGCGCAACTTGGAGGATGCTAGCGACCACATCCATCCGGGCCCGTGACAACTTTTTCTGCCCCTCTTCCGTGAACGAGGGAAAGCGCCGCCCGAGGTGCCAATCGGCAGTGTGCAGCAGCCTCAGCACGACGTCTCCGGGTTCGGCACCGCGACCTGGAACATCGCCTGGAACAGCCGGGTCACCGTCGGTGCCTGATAGCGAAGCTCGTGATATGCGTCGCGCCATTTTCTATAAATCTCGTCCTCCCGGGATTCCAGCGCATTAATGTGGCGGTCAAGACTTTCTTCCTTGGTAGCAAGCCGGAAAATCTCCGCCTCGACCCGATCCCGGGCGCTGGAACCGACAATCTCATCACGTCTGGATCTTGCAGCCCGCAGCTTTCCAGCGACAATAGACCGCTCGCGACGACAGACCAGGATTTTGTCCTCCACGAAGCGCTCAAGCTGGCCGACGACTTCCTCGAAGTGCTTCTGCTCACTTTCCTCGACCTGTCGCTGATCGACGAACACGGCCTCGTCGACCGCATCGTCGAGTGATTGCGCTTCCACGGGAATGTTGAAATCCCGACCATCGCTCGCCTGCAACCGCAAGAGTTCGGCGGCGAGCAATGGATCGATCGGCGTGCCGTCGACGACCGCCGCCGCGACGAGGCGTTGAACAGGCTCGAAGCCTGGATAGTCGACCAGAGCGACACAGATATGACCCGCCTTTCCGGCCATTGCCGCGAGCTCCGCAGAAGACCCTGCAGACAGATGCAGCGTGACCGTGCCACCGCCGGACCACGTTCGGGCATGTGCGATCGCAGCGCGAACCAGGGGATGGACAAGATTCAGAGACTCGGCGTCGGTCAGGACCCTGGCGTCTCCCGTGGCGAACCGCCGAATGCCTCCCACCTCAATCGGCAATGCGCTGCCGGGCTCGACGTCGAAAAGGACCCGCCCACCCTCGCCGGAACGCCTGTACTTGACTCCTGATGCGGTGAGGTATCCCTCCACCAGGTCGGCAAGGTCGCTGTCGAAATCAGCAAGGCTCTTGGGCAACTCGTCCCGGAGGCGTTTAAACACTCTGCGCACGTTCTCGTCGAATCGCGACTCGATAATCTGGGAAGTCCGCTCGTACTCTTTTTCGAAGGCATCCCTGCGCTCGGAAATCTTCTCTCGCAGCGCGGCAATTTCGCGCGTGACCTCGTCAAGCGTGCGCGAGCGGCTATAGATGCTGCGGAGATCACTCTCGAATTCAACCGATAATGCCGAGACCGAGAGCTCGGGAGTGTCCGTCCTCGCCTCATGCAAAACGTGGTCAGACGCATCAAGAACTCTACCAAATAGATCCAGCTTCTGGCTCAGTATCTCAAAGGTTAGCCGGTGCGCTTCATTGTCCCGAGCGATAAAGTTGACCACGGTAACGTCGCGCTGCTGGCTGTACCGATGACAACGACCGATGCGCTGTTCGATTCGCTGCGGGTTCCAAGGCAGATCGTAATTGATAACGGTCTCGCAAAATTGCAGGTTTAACCCTTTTGCGCCGGCCTCAGTGCATACGAGCACCTTCGAACGTGTGCGGAACTCGTGCACGAGGGCAAGCCGCATGCCGACATCGCGATTCGGCCTGGCTCCAGGCGGAATTCGGGAGCCCTCTTCCTGCTGCCATCGGGTGAGCGCTTGCTGCGCACGCGGGCGATCGTTCACGCCGCGAAACAAGGTGATATCTTCGTCACCGAGGCCGATGGCGAGAAGCAGGCGGCGCAAATACTCCTGGGTAGTGATCGACTCGGTAAAGACAACGGCCTTTCCGCTGCCGCGACCGTTCCGCCCGAAGTCAAGAATCACCTTGATCGCTTCCTGGAAAGAGCGCGCCTTGGCATCGTTTGGAAGTGATTGCGCACGGGTGACGAAACCCTCGATGCGCACAAGCTCCGCGGCGAGGGTTGCACCATCTATCGGCACGGCCGAATCGTCGGAGGGTTCCCCGATCTCGTCCTCGTCCTCAAGATCCTCGAGCATGTTAATTACCGCGTAGTCGGATGGTAAACCCGCTTGCAGGCGGCGGAGGCGGTCAGCAACACTCTTCAGACTCGCAGCCAGGGCTTCAATCGAAGACGCCATGCGCCGGTGGAACCCGATCAATAATAGCCGTCGCTGCCGGCCAGCAAACGCATGCAGGGACGGTTCAAGGAGGTACTCGGTCACATCGTCGTAGAGCGACCGCTCAGCGTCACTCATTGCATACTCGTACAATCTGCAGCGTCGCTGGGTAAAAGGCCGGTCAAGAAATTCCTGAGCCTGGCGGCGCAAAGTCCTCCGCTGGACGGTCGCGAGACGTCGTTTGAGCTCGTGCTCCTGTCCAGGGACCAGCGATCGATCATCTTCAGAACAGAAAACTTTGCGAAACGTCGCGAGGTCCCCAAGAAGCGTTCCCGTGGGTTCCACGTATTGGACCAGGCCCCACAGTTCAGCGAGGGAGTTTTGCATCGGTGTCGCGGTGAGCAACAATGCCGGCGTTGAACGCAGAAAACCGCGCACGCGGTGTGCCATCAGCGCTTGATCCGAGGTTTCGTCATAAATCCCGTCACGCCCGTACCTCCTATGCAATCCGGAGAAAATCTCATGGGCTTCGTCGATGACAGCGAGATCGAACGGCGGGATGGCGCCGAGCTGGATCGCGCCGCGCTCGCTTCCGGCGAATTCCCGGCCAACCAGATACACGCCTGGCGCAGAGAAGCCCGCCTCGTTTTCAACTGCCTGGATGCCGAACAGATTCAAGAGCTCGCCCTGCCACTGGCCGATCAGCGACTTAGGCACGATCAACAAGATGCGTCGCGCACCTTCCGCACGACTTTGGGCAATAACCAGGCCAGCCTCAATCGTCTTTCCCAAGCCAACCTCGTCTGCGAGAATGCAGCCGCCTTCGCGAAGACGTCGCAGAGCAAAGATAACCGCGTCAATTTGGTGGGGGTTGGGATCAATCCGCGCCTGGCGCTGTGCAGCCGCATAGCGCTCCCGATCGTCCGGACGGCGGACGCGAATAAGGTCCTCCGCGAGAATCCGCTGGTTGAAGACATGCATATCGAGTTATGCGAAATTCAACTCACGCGCCGTGCGCTCCGTCAGCGCACATCCGTCCGATGAGCAGGTGCACATCAAAGTAAAAGCCATGAAATTTCATTTTCCGAACAATTTAGCATGATCCTGCGGTCGATTCCGATCCGTATCCTCAGGTCACCAGTTACGCATTGTCCGAAAGATCGAATCAAACCGGGACACTTTGCCGAAAATATCCGTTCAACGCCAGCGTCTGTCCATCGAGGTCCGAAGCGGTGTGGCTTGCTCCTGAATGCCGCAAAGTTATGAGATGTTTGTGGTGGTTATCGCTCAACGGTGCGAACGGAACACAGGCTGGAAGCCTATGCTATGCTACATTAATCCTCCGGAGTGTGGAGCGATGCTTCCAAATCACCTACTGAGAAGTCCACGAACCAACAGCAACCACGCGATGGCGTTAATGTAGCATAGCATAGGCTTCCAGTCTGTGTTCTGTTCGCACGTTGAGCGATGTTGCCAGGGTCGAAACCCATAAGCGCCAGGGTAATGCGGGGTTGATGCAGGAGGCCGGCGCAGGTAGGGCGAAGCCTGACCTTGTTCGGGCGGCGCGAAATGATCAAATAATCCGAGCGAGAACGTGGGGGGTAACATTGTTCGGCGAGGCCAACCCGCAAGCCCCGGTCGGACGGAGCCTCCCCCTAACCTAACTGCGCAGAAGGCCTCCCGCATCAACGCCGCAGTTACCTTAGCGCGATTCGCGGCTAACCCCTTCAAGTAACTTGGCAAAGCGGGCTTCATAGAACTCACACATTTCGGATTCACCATCGCTTCCAATCCATTCGGGGTTCTGGATACGTAGCGATACGCGGATTAGTTTCTGCAAGTCTGCGTAAGAGGCTATCTTCTCGGGTATGGCTGTCATAACATGGCTGTTCTTAGCAATATGATTCATCGGGCCTCCAAATGGTCTTTTCAGGCGGCGCGTTCGAATGGCGTGGGCCATTCCGCAGGGACGGGTTGCTTGAATTTTGCTACACCTGGCTGTGACCAGGCCGCGTAAAGGCGGAGCCCACGGCTGCGTATGTCCGCTCGGCGCATCCTTCCAAGTTCCTGGCGGGAATAGTCCCGGAACGCGCGCCGTTCGATACGTGTCTGTTCTTGAATGCGAAGTGAAAGCCAACGTGCGATTGCCACTTTGATGTTCATAATAGAATGAAGTTTGATCGGTCCTTGAAGTACGAAACGTCTGCGATGACTGCTTTTTCAATTTTGTGGTCGCAGCTGGCGTGCCAATATTTACATTGGATCTAAGTTGCTGCACCCGAACAAGTTACGTTCCAGGCGAAGAATTTTGCCGCCGGATCGAAATTTCAGTCGTACGAATTTTCGCTCTGACTGACAGCATTGATCAGAGATTCGCCCTGCTAGTGCACCAAGTCAGTGACTGGTGTAGTGGCGTTGCGATCAAAATGGGTCGCCAGCTAAACCGCGAACTTGTTAATACGAATAGTCGTTTGGTCGAATCTTCGTACTTCCCATCCGCGAGCCGTTCGACGCGTAAGCCATTTATGGATAGACACTTATGGATGTCATATTCCATGGCATGCAAGATGATCATATCGGGTTCATCGGGTGGTCACGGCTGCCGATCGAACACCCTTTTAAACTATGAAAACAAATCTATTGATCCCTGAATATGGATCCCAGAAGCGTTCTCTCTTTACTCCGAACGCAAACTATCCGGCGCCGTCGGCGATCCCTCAATATCCGAAATCCGAGACACGGGCGTCTAAGGTGCTCCGATCTCTTGATCAGCTATCTCAGAAGAGAGATCATTTATACAGCACTCGCATCCTAACGGGAGGACACCGCACTTCATCCCAGATTTGTCGCTATGTTTTTGAAGGGGATCAATTGAGGGGAACGCCCATCCGGATTGGCGTCTTCGCAGGACTGCGCGGAGACGATTCCGTGGGACCGGGGGCAGTGGCCAGGTTCCTGGAAGATCTGGTGGCACTCCCTCAGTTGGGGGAGAGTCTGCGGATCTACGCTTATCCTGTTGTCCACGCCGCCAACTTCGAGACCGCGACTTCGTCGTTCCGACGAAGCGAGTACATCATTAATCAGATTGGATGCAAAGTTTTGTCTTCTGAGAGTTATCAAATCGAACGGGAGATTTTCGCGATTGCCTTCGACGGGATAATTACCATCCGTTTAGTGGATGAAATAAAGAATCTTAAGGTAGGTATATCTGATACTCTTTTGCATGATGTTTTGGTTCGCCCGATTCTCTCCAATCTGGAACCGTTTCTCCCGACCATTGAAGGTTGCGTTTGCGACTCTCGACGATTTTTGACAGCCGGTAACGGGCTCAAGCGTAAGCCGTTTGAATTAACCTTTCAGGTGCCTTCATCGGGCTGGTCGGGTCTTTATTCGATTGGGCTGCGAATCGCCCTACATACAATCGTCGATTGTTATCGACGCTATGTACTGCGAAGTGAGAGCAGTTCCCGGATCGAAAGGGATATAAGGCGATCAATCAGCCAGAATGGGCCGAAGGAATCAGCCCGGGTTCTTGTGGGCGTTTAGCGTTCGGCGTGGCGTTCAGGGTTCGGTGTTTAGCGTTCGGCGTTTAGCGTTCGGTTTCTAGCTAAGCTAGGGTTCCGGTGTCTGGGCTTCTGTCCAAAGAGTCGAGAGTGTGAACTGAAAGGTGGTGCCGGGACTATCGTTCGTCGTAGCCCAGAGTCGCCCGGAGTGATTTTCCACGATGGAGCGGCTGATCGAGAGGCCCATCCCAAGGCCACCCGGCTTGGTTGTATGGAACGCCGTAAAGACTTTCTCCAAGCTCTCAGGATCGAGCCCGATCCCGGAGTCTCGCACTGTCACCCGGACTTCCGTTTGGTCGTGGACGCATGTCCCGACAAACAGTTCCCGCGGCCGATCTTCGACCGTACTCATGGCTTCGATCGCGTTCAGGATCAGGTTCAGCATCACCTGTTGCAGTTGCACGCGATCTCCATGGACCCGAGGCAGGTCGATAGCTAATTGCAGCTGCCGGGTGATCCGCTTCTTGTCCATCTCGCTTCGCGCCAAGACGATCACCTCGGAGATGGCCTCGTTGAGATCCAGCGGCCCTTTCGCAGTCTCTGACTTTTTGAAGAGTGTTCTGATCCGGGCGATGACTTCGCCGGCTCGGTTCCCGTCCCGAATGATCCGCTGCAAGGCCTCACGGGCTTCGGCCAGGTAGACAGAATCCTCCTTCAGCCGCGCCAGCCAGCGCAGACAGGCGTTCCCGTTAAGCACCACACCTGCGACGGGCTGGTTAACTTCGTGCGCAATGGAAGCGGCGAGTTCTCCCATCGTCGTCACCCTGGTGACGTGGGCTAGTTCACTTTGCACCTTTCGTAAATTTACCTCACTTCGCCGCAACTCCTCTTCCGCCCGCTTCTGCTCTGTGATGTCCATGATCACCCCGATATATTCATCCACCTCACCCGAATCCTTGACCACGGGGCGGCCGGATTCTTGAACGTAGGTCACGCCGCCATCGGCCAGGACGATCCGAAACCTTTGGTCGAAAGAGCCTCGCACACGGATCGCGTCGTCGATCGTCTGTAAAACAGAAGTGCGATCTCCGGGGTGAATCATTCTGGCAAAGTCGTCGAACGTCACCTCCTCGACGTCGGAAAGGAGGCCGAAGATGCGTCGTTGTTCAGCCGACCAAACGAGTTTTCCCGTCTTGATATTCCAATCCCAACTCCCGGTCCGGCTGATTCGTTGGCCTTCCGCCATCAATCCCTCGCTCCGGCGCAGTTCATCCTCGACCCGCTTGCGTTCCAGGTTCTCCCGCTCCAAATCGGCGTAGAGCCGAGCATTTTCCAAGGAAATCGCGGCTTGCGAGGCCAGTAACTCAAGCACCGCGACCCGCTCGGAGGTGAAGGCACGCGGAGTCATGTTGTTCTCGAGGTAGAGAGCGCCAGCCAGCTTGGTTTGTTTAACGATGGGCAGGCAAAGGAGCGATCTCGGACGCTTCTGCCGCAGATACTCGTCCTCGGAATATAAGTTCCTGGCCGACGCATCATCGAGGACCACGCTTTCCCGCGTCCTGATCACGTAGTGAAGCACCGATTCGGGTAGCTCTGAAGGCGTTGCCGCGGTCTGTTGCATATTAACCTCAACCCTGCCGCGGCCAGTCATCGCCTGTGCCTCGATCCATGGCTGGTCGTTGCGGAAAAGAATGAGCAAACCGCGCTCTGCCCCAGCATGCTCGACCGCGATCACCAGCAGAGTCTGGATGAGCTTCTCTAGCACAATCTCGCCGGAGACGGCATGGGAGGCCTTGATCACTGTCCCGAGATCCAACTGTTCAACGGGGGTGCCGATCGTGGCCGTGGAAGAAGTCGTGGCAGGCTCCTCATACAGGTGGGGATTGCGCTGCTCCAACTGCCGGACCTTGCCAAGCGCCCCCCAGCGGAGGTAACAGGAGCGAGCGCTTCGAAGATACGCATGGGCGCTGGTCTCATAGCCGTTCGCAAGGTAGAACTGCGCAGCGAGTTCATTCGCCATGCCCTCATTCTGAGTGAACCCGTTCTCACGTGCCAGTCGGATGGCCTGTTCATAGAGGCGCTGGGTGTCCAGCTCCCGGCTTTCGATTCGGGCTATCTCGGCTCCGACCAGCGCCGCACGATTTCCGAAATTCTCGGGGCAGTTCTTGGCCCAGAGACTGATCTTTTGATGCGTGGAGGCGAGTAGCGCCCGAGATTGGAGACGCTCGTCCGGCGATGCAGAGCCGTACCGTCCCGACCGCGCCAGCGCATCATAAAATAGATATTCGGCCGACTCAAATTCCGACGGCCGTGTCTGTAGAAGCGGAGCTACCTTTGCGCCCGCCGCGAGAGCGGCCACGTAGTCCTGCGCAAGGACGCAAGCTTGCAGCTTCCGGATCCAGTACCAACACCTGGCGAAAACAAGGAGCGAATTGGCTTCCAGATACTGCTCGAACCGATCTTCATCGAAATCCCGATCGTTGAAGGAGTAGATACTCGAGGTCAGGCCCCTAAGAGTTCGGATAAGCTGGAGTTGCCCGACGAGGATGTCGGCGATATAACCGAACTTAGCCTTTCGTGCGAAATCCAAGCCATTCTCGGCCTCCTTTTGGACGTCGCCCAGCGGATTTCCGGCCGCGAGGAGAAAGGTGACTAAACGGTCGTGGGAATAGACGGCGTATTTAATGTCGGCGGCTTCTTGCGCGGCTGTGAACGAGCGCCGCAACAATCCGATCCCAGTGCGTAAGTGCCTGGACCAGGGAATGACAAAGTAACCGAAGCACTGGGAGACGCGGGCCCTGAAACGCTCGAGCCCACGTTTCTCCACTAGATCGAGGCCCAGTTTGCCAAAGCGGAACGCGGTTTGCTGGTCGCCGAAACGCGGTCCAACCAGCCATCCAAGATTGACATAAGCAACGCATGATCCGTCACTATTGCCGTGTTTGAGGCTGAGGTTCACCATCCGAGCGAGAACAAGGTACCGCAGGTTCTCGTCGATAAAATGGGCGGGTTCCTCCAACACGGTGAGCACGTCTAGCATCGCCCGGCAGGCGGGATCGGTCATCGGAGGCAAATCGACCAGTGCTTCGATGGGCCGGCTTCCGAGCTGATGCCAAATCTGTTCGTATTCCAGCCGTACCTCGTCCTTTGTCGGGTGCGGTGACCACTCGACGCCCACGCTCCGCAGATAGGCGAGGCCTGCCTCGACGGCAAGGTCGCTCTGATCCAACGTGGTATAAAGTTGCGTCTGCAGACGCGTGACGAGGGCACGATCAACAAGGTTCCGGGCACGACCCGACAGCATCGAGAGCCGTTCTTTCGAGGCCGCGAATTCGCCGGTCAGGAACTCGCACTCGGCCTGTTGGAACTCAAGCTCAAACATGAAGCCGTATAGTCGATCCCAACTCTCCTCTGGCATGAGCGCACGACCTGCCGCAAGGTAAGTTCGCGCCGATGCGTAAGCCGCCGAGATCTTGGCGCGCTTGCCGGCGATGAGGTTAAGCTCCGCTACGCGTACGCGCTCCTGAGGTGAGCTAATGAGCGGGCCGCCACGGTTGAGTTGGTTAACGATCTCAAAGACTCGTTCCTCGAGCGCGGCCGGTGGAGTTTGCGACGCGAGCGCGCGACCAATTCGAAGATGAACTGCCGCACGCTCGCTCTCGGGGATTAAGGCATAGGCCGCCTCCCGAATGCGGTCGTGAAGAAAAGTGTAGGAGTTCTCCAGGCAGGAGACCAGACCCGCGCGGACGGCTTCGCCGAGCGCCGCGTGGATCGCCTCCTCTGGCTTCCCGAGCACGAGGGCGACAATGCCGATCTGGGCAACGTTTCCCAGGCAAGCCAGCTGCTTTAAGGCTTCTTGCGTGCGGGTCGACAGGCGGTCCAACTTCCCAGCTACCAACTCCGCCCCGTCGTCCGTGCAGCGCTTGGCACTGATAGGCGCTAAGTTCCAAGTCCAAACCGCTTTGTCCCGGTCGAACAGGAGGAGCTTTTCCTCAGCCAGCATCGTCAAGAACTGCCTGGCAAAAAACGGATTGCCTCCAGTTTTTTCCTGAACCAACTGCGCCAAGGGCTGCGCTCGCTCTGGTTCGCAATGCAGTGCGTCGGCGACCAGCCGGCCGATTTCGTCCAGGCCCAGCGGTGCCAGCACCAACTCGTGCACCCGCGCATCGGCCGCCCTGATCGCTTTGAGTGTCTGCAGAAGAGGGTGTACGGGGCCGACCTCGTTCTCTCTGTAAGCCCCGATCAGGAGGAGAGGCCGCACTTCTGACTGCGTCAGCAGGTGCTCAAGAAGGTCGAGGGTCGCTGGGTCCACCCATTGCAGGTCGTCGAGAAACAATGTCAGTGGACGCTCTGGGCCGCAAAAGACGCCGAGGAAGCGCCTGAAAACCATTTGAAAACGGTTTTGTTCATCCCGTGGTGGCAGGTCCGCCACCGGCGGTTGCTCCCCGATGATGAGTTCGATTTCGGGAACCAGTCTGACAATGAGCTGACCATTCAGTCCCAGCGCTTCCAGTAAGGCTGTTCGCCAACGGAATACCTCCGCATCGCTCCGGGTCAGGATCTCACCGGCGAGGCTCTGGAAGGCGCGGGCAAGGGTTGCATATGGAATGTCCCGCTTGTATTGGTCGAACTTGCCTGATGCGAAGAAACTGCGGTGCGGAACCAGCGCCTCTCGCACTTCGTTGACCACCGAAGACTTGCCTATGCCGGAATAGCCGGAAACCAGTACAAACTCGGTTATGCCGTCGCCGGCCACCCGCTCAAACGCTCCGAGCAACAGCTCAATCGCATTTTCCCGTCCATAAAGCTTCTCCGGTATGAGCAATTGCTCCGAAACATCGTGCGCACCCAGCGGAAAAGGGCCGATCAGTTCATCAGCAGTCCAAGCGTCTAGACATCGGCGAAGATCGGCCTCCGCACCGGCGGCAGTCTGGTAGCGCTCTTCCGGAGCCTTCGCCAAAAGCTTCATGACGAGCTCAGAGAGCTGTTCCGGAATCTCGCTCACCCTTGACTTGGGAGGCGGTGGCGGCCGCGCGATGTGGCAGTGAACCCACTCCATCGGATCATTGGCGGTGAATGGCAGCGCACCGACGAGCATCTCGTAGAACGTCACGCCCAAGGAATAGAGATCGCTTCTGGAATCGATAGAGCGGTTCATCCTCCCGGTTTGCTCCGGAGCCATGTAGGCCAGCGTCCCCGCCATAAGCGCGCGCGGTTCGAGCGGCGGGCGATCGCGGGGCAGTCGAGAAGTCAAACCGAAACCTGTCAACCAAGCCTTGCCGGTCACCACATTCACCAACAGGTTGGCAGGCTTGATGTCCTGGTGGATGAGACCCCGTTCGTGGAGGTGACCAACTGCTGTGACAATCCCGATGGCCAGACGCAGGAACCCCGGAACGGCCAATGGATCCCCGACCAATCCATCCAGAAACTCTCCTCCGGGATCCTCAATCAGGAGCCCTGTCTGGCCACGGAACTCCACCAGATCCAAGGGGCGTGCCGCCCACGAGGAATCCAGTTCATCCCGCAGGGCGCAGGCATGTCGGAGCAGTGCGGTGTTGGCCGAGAGCGGCGAATTCGGAGACGGAACCAGCAGCAGCACCCGCAGTCCGTCTCCTTCCCGACTACCCCGTGAGATGATGAACTCCCGGTCTTCCCAAACTTTCTCGAACAAGTCCGTTGAAAGCCCCATCACAGAATGTGTCAGTCGTAAACACAGCGTCCCCGCTTTCCTCCCCTGCTTGAAGAGGCGAAGCGGACGTTTTGCATACGACACTCGATGCCGTTGCTTAGTTTTGCGGCAAACCCGACGGCGTCGCGTCCCGGGGCTTCAGTCCCATCTTTTTAATCCGAGAGATCAGGGTGGTCGGTTTCACTCCCAGGAGTTCCGCCGCTCCATCGGCACCCTTGATCTTCCAACCGGTCTTCTGCAGGACCATCCACAGGTTCTCGCGTTCGCGGCGCTGAATTTCCGGTTCGGTCAGAAACTCTGGTTGAGTCGCGTCAATCATCTCAAAGGCAGAAGGCGCGGGGACGGGCGCGGAAATCGTCGTTGGAAGGTCAAACTCCAAAGCGTTGCCCTGCGCCACGATAATCGCGCGTTCGATGACATTTCGCAGCTCGCGGATGTTACCCGGCCATTCGTAATTTTGCAGTCTCGCCACCCCGGCCTCCGTTAAACGCGACTTCGGACATTTCAGTTCTTTGGCCAGCGTTCCCACGAAGTATTGGGCGAGGAGCGGAATATCCTCCCGGCGCTCGCGCAACGGAGCAACCTGCAAAGGGAAAACGTTCAACCGATAGTAAAGATCCTCGCGAAACCGTCCCTCTTTCACCTCCTGCTGCAACTGCCGGTTGGTTGCGGCGATGATCCTCACATCGGCTCGTTTGGTTCTTTCATCGCCCACCCGCTCGTATTGTCTTTCCTGCAGAGCGCGCAGGAGCTTGCTCTGCAGCTCCATAGGGATTTCTCCCACCTCATCGAGGAAAAGTGTTCCGCCATTAGCCGCTTCAAAACGCCCGACACGGTCCTTGATGGCTCCGGTGAAGGCGCCGCGCACATGACCGAAAAATTCGCTTTCAAATAATTCCTTCGGGATGGATGCGCAGTTGACCCGGACGAGGGGCTGATCTTTGCGCCGGCTCATTTTATGTATCTCGTGCGCAATAAGTTCTTTTCCGGTGCCGGTTTCTCCCTGGATCAGAACCGTTGAATCGGTGGGTGCGACCATCGCGATCCGTCTCCGGAGGGTGCGGTACGCACTGCTAGTGCCGACGATTTCACCTGAGAGAGGAGCGGAGTCGCCCGCTGATAAACCGGTATATTCACGCGCGCGCATTCCCTCTTGAATAGCGTCGAGCAGATCTTCAGGATCGAAAGGCTTGGTCAGAAACTCCAGCGCCCCCGCCTTGATCGCTCGTACGGACATCGGGATATCGCCATGGCCGGTGAGGAAAATGATGGGAATATGAACATCCATCCGGGAAAGTTCTCGTTGCAATTCAAGCCCGCTAAAGCCCGGGAGGTTTACATCCAGGACCAGACAACCCGGCGGTCCAGCATTGGCTCGCGCCAGGAACTCTTTGGCCGAGGAGTAGGTCTCGACCTGAATTCCCGCTGACCGGAGCAAATTTTCGAGAGCGTCACGGATGGAGTAATCGTCATCCACGATGCAAACAGGAGGATCGATTTTATTCATGGAATGTCTTTTCGGAAGTCGAAGTACCAGTGGAAGATCAAGAGAGCTTTACCGCGGAAAGTCAGTCTATGTGTTTCCTCATTATTTTATTCGAGTCGCGAGTTGAGCATCATTCTCCTCCTAGCTCGCAAGGGCCAGGTCGATCGCATTCAGCAAGGAATCTTCACTGAACGGCTTGAGCAGGCAGTCTATGGCGCCTTCCGCCATCACCCGGGAGATCACATCCTCATCGCCATGGGCGGTGATGAAAATAATCGGAATGCGGTGCCCATTAGTCTTCAGCTTCTGTTGCAACTCGGGGCCACTCATCCCCGGCATTCGCACGTCTAGAATCAGGCAATTAGTTTTGGCTGGAACTTGAGAGGCCAAAAAGCCTTCGGCCGAAGAGAATACACTCACCGTGTACCCCACGGCCTTCAGCAGCCCTTCGAGGGATTCGCGGAGCGATTCATCGTCGTCCACCACGGAGATTAAAGAAACGTCAGTCATTGGCAATTGAGTGAACTAGAATGCCCCTGATCCTCCGCGGGGTCTATTATACCTTGGTATCACTCTTAGGATTCAGGAGACAGGAGTCAGGATTCAGGAGCACCTCATGGGCAAGGGTGCGTGAAGAAAGATTGACTGCGAATCGGCGTCACATTCTGCCACTACGTGAAAATTCCTGGCTCCTGGTTTCTTGGTTCCCCTTCGTGTGAACGAAACGGTTTGTTGAACGTTCGAACTCTCAACTCCGGCGCGATATGAACGAACTGATTGGCAACGACCTGACCATGAAGTACTTGTAACTATTCTAAATCTTTGGCACAAATCATGACTCTTTCGAATCACGGCACCATCAATCCAAACCGTTACGCGCAAAAGAGACCATGAGCACATCGAACGAAATAATCCAGCGTCCGCCGCTTCCTCCCTTCACTCGGGAAACCGCCATCGAGAAAGTTCGCCTGGCGGAAAATGGATGGAACAGTCGCGACCCAGAAAAGGTAGCATTGGCCTACACAGTGGATAGCTGGTGGCGCAATCGCGCGGAGTTTATCCAGGGACGGCCGGCCATCATCGACTTTCTCACCCGCAAATGGCGGAAGGAGCTGGATTATCGTCTGATCAAGGAACTGTGGACTTTCGAAGGGAGCCGGATCGCGGTGCGCTTCGCCTACGAGTCGCATGACGATTCGGGCAATTGGTTTCGCTCTTACGGCAATGAAAACTGGGAGTTTGACCAAAACGGGCTAATGCATCATCGGCACGCCTCCATTAACGATCTGCCAATCAAAGAATCCGAACGCAAATTTCACTGGGATGCTTCGCTCCCTCGCCCATTGGATTATCCCGGCCTGACAGAGCTGGGACTTTAGGGGAACGGGTCGGCGGGTCGGCGTGGGGCGTGTGGGCGTTGCCCGGCAGGTAGGGTGAGGCTCCGTCCGAACCGGGGCTTTCCGCGTTGCCTGCCGTGCACATCATCCCCCAAGGGAGAAAACGTGTGGGCGTGTCGGTGTTTCGCGCAGTTCTCGCCCTGAAGCTGTCGTGTCACCAATCCCAATTCCCCGTATCCTCTGATTCCCCCTCTGTGACTTCCGTGTCCTCTGTGCGATGCTTTCCCCGATTCGCGCAGTTCTCGCCCTGCGGCGTGGGGCGCAAAAACACCATCAGGTTCGCAACACGAAAAGCAACAGCGAACGAGCGGTCACCCCATACTTAGCCCCGGCATCAAAGGTGCCTTTTCCTGAGGCGTCAGCGACATTGGTGTCAACCAGGAGTGACCACTGCATTCCGCCGTAACATTCCGGCAGGATAAATTCAACTAGATCACTATGACTATTGATCACTAGCAATAAAGTGGCATCCGTGCTGCTTTTCCGAATTCCCGTCGCTTGAGCTCTGCCGTCCAGTAACATTCCAAAACACGCCATTCGGCCGTCCTGCCAATGTTCCGGAGCCATCTCGCTTCCATTGGCGTTAATCCAGGTCACATCCTTGACGCCGACCTCCTCGACGTATTGGCCGGTCAGGAATCGGTTCCGGCGGAGAATTGGATATTTGTGCCTTAGCTTAGTAAGTCTTTGGACAAACTCGGTGAGTGACTTGCCTTTTTCGGAGATGTTCCAATTCAGCCAGCTGATCTCTGTATCTTGACAGTAGGCGTTGTTATTCCCGTTTTGGGTCCGGCCGAACTCGTCGCCGGCCAGCAGCATCGGTGTCCCTTGCGAAAGAAGCAAAGTGGCCAGAAAGTTTCGAATCTGCCGTTCTCTCAACCGGTTGATTTCAGGATCATCCGTCGGGCCTTCCGCCCCGCAGTTCCAAGACCTGTTATCTGAGCCGCCGTCGCGATTATCTTCCCCGTTGGCCTCGTTATGCTTATCGTTGTAAGTCACGATGTCATTCAGGGTGAAACCGTCATGAGCAGTGACAAAGTTAACACAGGCAGAAGGCTTCCTTCCAAGTCGATCGAATAGATCAGGAGAAGCGACTAAGCGAGTCGATAAAGTAGAGGCCCCAACTTCACCTTTCCAGAAGGCGCGGACATCATCCCGAAATCTGTCATTCCATTCTGCCCATCCCGGAGGAAACTCCCCTACCTGGTAACCACCGGGACCACAGTCCCAAGGCTCTGCGATCAACTTGACGGTGTTCAAAATTGGATCTTGGGTACAGGCTTTAAGGAATCCACTCTGATTGTCAAAACCGTTGGGCTCACGAGCCAGGATAGTTCCGAGGTCGAACCTGAATCCATCCACTTTGGTTTGTTCGACCCAATACCGCAAACTATCGAGAACCATCTGAATCACCCGGCCATGACTTAAATTCAGCGTGTTGCCGGTTCCCGTATCATTAATATAGTACCGTGGATTGTCCTGCAACAGACGATAGTAACTACGATTATCGATTCCTTTAAAGGAAAGGGTCGGGCCACGTTCGTTGCCCTCCGCAGTATGATTATAGACCACATCCATAATCACCTCCAAACCGCCTTCGTGTAAGCGGGCTACCATTTCCTTAAATTCTCTGAGCGTTTGTTCGCGCTCGAAGGCGTAACGAGAATCAGGCGCTAGAAAGGCGATGCTATTATAACCCCAGTAATTGGTCAGGCCCTTTTCCAGAAGGTGGCTGTCATTAATAAAGAAGTGGATTGGAAGTAATTCAACCGAGGTGACGCCAAGCGAGCGGATATAGTCGACGACCTCCTTCTGCCCAAGGCCGGCATAGGTCCCTTGCAATTCCTTCTTTATTTTTGGGAATTTCTTCGTGAAACCGCGGACATGCATTTCGTAAATAATAGTGTCATCCCACGGAATCCGCCGGTGGCTACGGGCCTCGGACCACTCAAAGGTCGGGTCAACCACCACGCATTTGGGCATAAAAGGCGCGCTATCCCGCTCGTCGAAAGTCAAATCGTCCATCGTTTCCATCTGATATCCGAAAAGAGCGGGGTTCCAGGTCAATCCACCGGTGTGAGCGCAAGCGTGCGGGTCGAGCAACAGCTTATGGGGATTGAATCGGTGACCAACCTCCGGCTCATAAGGGCCGTGGACGCGGTATCCATAAACGGTTGCCGGTCCGACCTCAGGCAGATAACCATGCCAAATCTGATTGGTGTATTCAGGAAGTGCGATCCGCTCAAGCTCCCGTTCGCCTCTCTCATCGAACAGACAGAGTTCCACTTTGGTCGCGTTAGCGGAGAAGAGAGCGAAATTGGTGCCCTTGCCGTCCCAAGAAGCACCACAAGGATGTGGCAGACCTTCTTGAACCACGCTTTTTCTAGTTGCCTTTATCATTTTTTCTTTCTCTTCAAACCTGGGATTTAGTATTCTTCGGTACCACAATCGCATCGGTTCCATCGTGTTATAAAGGGCCAAGCGCAAGTGGTCCCTCTACTACGCATCGCCATTCTTATTGGATTCTCTTGGGTGCGTTCACCGACTGCCACAAGTACGACGCCAGCGGATCTTAATGGCG
Source organism: Chthoniobacterales bacterium (assembly GCA_035484035.1). GTDB lineage: Bacteria > Verrucomicrobiota > Verrucomicrobiia > Chthoniobacterales > JAFAMB01 > JAFAMB01. The sequence goes on along the minus strand of DATHPI010000369.1, from coordinate 15,618 downwards.
CGCAGAGCACGGCGGTCCTGGGTGAGAGCTCCACCTTCTTCTTCCGGCTTCGCACCGGGCGGACGGGAACCTACCGGACTGTTTGGCACCGAAAAGGGCGTTTTACGATTGAAAGCAGCCACCCAGATTGCTAAATCCTAAAGGCATCTCCGCTGAATCCACCCACCTTGAGTCGACCCCGCACCTACTAAGATGAGCTGCTTCTTTTTGTATTCGGCATCACGGCGACCGAACCTCAGCGCCCAAGCGGCTCACACGGTCTATTACCTCTTTGAGTTAAAATCTCCACACCTCAATGGTACTGAAAAGTTCAACCGCTTCAGGAACCGAACAGACGCTTCAAGATTTGTCAGCGCGGGAATCGGTGGTGTTTTGGATCACGTGGAAATCGAAGAGATCAGCGGATTAAAAGTCGACAGGTTTAAACCTGGTTCGCCCGAAACGGTAAACGGCGGAGTGCTTTACAGCCTCGACCAGGCAGATTACCGCCGCCTGCGATCTCCATGGCAGCGTTTTTTACGAATGCTGCAAAAATAACCCACGGCCACAATTTCCAGGCCTCAAATGCGCCCCGAGATCCAGACAGCGCGCCGAGATGGCGAGCTGTCGTGGTTCGCCTTAGGAACCGAACCTAAGGACGTTCAAAGAGCATACCTGTCAAACAGCTCTGTTGCCTCCATGCATGACCCTTCTTTTTGCTCAGCACACGCAGGCCGGAGACTCACTTAGCGGCAGCCACATTGACTGCGGACTTTGCCAACTGTGAAAGCTTTTGATCCGTTTGTTTTTCTTCGTCCAGGGTGAGCGCCAGAAGCTTGGCGCCTTCTTTGTCGCCTAAAAGCTCAGCATAGGTTCGCGCTGTTCCGTAACCTGCCATCTCGTAGTGCTCGACCCGTTGAGCCGCGGCGATCAATCCTGCATCTTTGACCTCGTCGTCGGCCTCTTCCTCGATCATCTCAGCACCTTCTGCGACAATCCCTTCCATTCCCTTACATTTGGGTCCGCGGGCAGTTTGCTGATGGCTGGATAGGATCTGCTCCAGACGCTGGGCGTGCTCCTTTGTTTGCTCGAGGTGTTCTTGAAAACCGGCAACCAGTGCTTTGTTACTCGCCGCCTTGGCCATTTTGGGCAAAGCTTTTACGAGCTGCCGCTCTGCGCTCGAAAGATCTTTGAGTTCATGAATATAGAGGTCCTTTAGTGTTTGGAGTTCCATGCCAGTTATTCGTCGGCCGATCAGCCTACGGATTCATTTACCGGACATTCTATAATCCGGTAAATGCCTTGAGAACGCAGTCAGATCGATGGCGACCTGCGAAGTAGCAATATGACGGAAAAAAAGCTTTTGATAAGATGCCTGGTCCTGACGCTCACAGGGTCACTCGCGCTACTGACGAGTTGCACCCAACACACCTCCACGACCACCCCAGGCAGCCACTCGCCGATGCCCATAGGTTCAAACGAAAATCCCCAAACCGTCGAGAAAAAGTCCACTGGAGGAAGCTAAAACGGGCCAAGGTGATATTGTAGGCTTGGCCAGCAGGCGTGGCTCAGCCAACATAGGCTCTACGATAATGCAGGTTATGCGGGGAGCTAGGGCGCTGGTAGGGTGAGGCTCCGTCGGAACCGGGGTTTATCGCGTTGACCTCGCTTGCGACGTAAACCCGATAAATCAGTCGTTCGAATCAACCACGGTACGCGCAGCGAGAATTCGGGCTCTGTTCGAGCAGCGTGAGATGATCAAATCCAAACGAGGACTTTTTGGGGGTGACATTATGGGGCGAGGCTAAGCGGCAAGCCCCGGTTCGGACGGAGCCTCACCCTACCAGGGCTTCGCCCCTATCTGCGAAAGAACACAGGCTGGAAGCCTATGCTACATTGGGTTTCCGGAGAGCGGAGCGTCTCCCGAGCGCTAGCTATCACAGTGTACCTGTGTGACGGCGCGACGTCGTAGACTGGTGGCCGGTCACTGGTTCCCGCTCAGTGAATTCCTCTGCTAACCTTGCGCCCCTAGACTTTGGATCACGCTGAGAGGTGGCAGCTTTTGCTTTAGTTTTAAAACAGGAGAGAAAAGGTCGCCCATTTCCTCGACCCTTTTAAGCACCTCTTTAGCCTCGAAACTAAGTTGTTTAGGGTTTCGCTTCCGTACCACAGATTCCACTTCTTCCCAACTTACCGGTGTTGAAACAGTAGGATAATCTTTTGCCCGGAGCGAGTATACGTTCACCGTTGTCTTGTGATCATCATTCTGGCTCCAATCGACCAGGACTTTTCCGGAACGAAGGTTTTTTTGCATTTTCGAGACGACCAACTCGGGCCGCTGGGATTCCAGCAGCTGCGCGATAGCGTGCGAAAATGCTTTGGTCTTATCATAGGTGGTGGCGCTGTTAATTGGGATGTAAACCTGCAACCCTTTTGAACCGGAGGTCTTAGCGAAACTGACCATTTTCAATGCCGCAAACAATCCTTTGAGCCACAAAGCAACCTCACAACACAGAACGATGTCCGCCGGGGGTCCGGGATCAAGATCAAAGGCAATTGCCGTGGGCCGGTGAATGGCAGGGCTTTTGTGCAAAAAAGTATGAAGCTCCAGGTCCGCTAAATTGGCAGCCCAGATCAGAGACGGAAGATCATTGATTACGCAATAGTTGATTTGACCGCCTTCGGATTTGGCGACCTTGGTTGTCTTGACCCATTTAGGCCGATGCGCCGGGCATTGTTTTTCATAAAAGAAGATTCCCTCTACGCCATCCGGATATCGCTTGAGCGTGATCGGCCTGTCTTTCAGGTGCGGAAGCAAAACGGACGAAATTCGAACGTAATAATCAATGACGTCTCCTTTGGTGAACCCGGCCTTAGGATAGAAAATTTTATTGAGATTGGTCACCTCGACATTGGTGCCATGGACGTCGAGATTCTGCTTGGTGACCATTTCAGGAAGGTTCCTCGCGTACGACTTCCTTGGCATCCTTATCTTCCCGAATCCCTAAAAAGACTGGCTGGCGGAGACGCTGATCTCGCGTCCACTCCCTGAACTTTATTTGACAGACGATCTCAGGCTGGATCCAATGGCAGAGTTTCATTTCGGAGGCGGTCACACCTTGACCATAGCGGCCGGCTCGCTTCTCCGGGAGGTCCACGAATGGGCAGGTGCTGCGCGAAACTTTACTAAATATTCCGAGCAGAGTCCGGAGACTTTTCTCATTAAAGCCCGTGCCGACTTTTCCGGCAAACTTCAGTTGGTCCTTTTCGAAGACTCCGACCAGGAGCGCACCAAAATGATGGCGCGAGCCGGCCGGTTCCGTGTATCCGCCAATGATAAATTCCTGTTCCTGCTGAAGTTTAAGTTTGATCCAGCTGCCGCTGCGTCGTCCGGATTCATAGTGAGAGCCGACTCGCTTTCCGATTAGACCTTCAAGACCAAACTGCCGGGCTTGATCCAGGAGTTTTTCTGCGTTTGACCCCAATGAGGCAGAGTACCTGATAGTGCCCGATGCCTCTTTGAGTAGCTCTTCCAGTTTGGACTTTCGCGTTTCAATTGGAACGTCGAACAGATCCTCTCCATTAAGCCGCAGAAGATCGAAGGCATAAAAGAAAATGGGTGGACGCTCCTGCCCCATTTCGAACGCTTGCAGCAGCTGAAACGATGAAAGGCCCTTATCGTCTAGAGCAACCACCTCGCCGTCGATGATCGCATCTTGAACCTCCAGCATTGCAAGCGCATCCATCACCTCCGCGAATTTCCCGCCGAATTCCTTTTGATTTCGGGACACCAGGCGCGCCTCGCTGCTTCCCCGGAGCGCCAATGCGCGAAACCCGTCAAACTTGATTTCATAGAGCCACTCGCCTGGGGGTATTGAATCAACCAACTTGGCTTTCATCGGCTCGACAAACTCCGGAAGTGGCAAAAGTGTTGAGCTCGGATTGCCCTTAGCGGCGCTCTTGGATTTGGACTGCCAAACTCGATCACCCTTGGCCAATTCTTTCATCGTCTGCCCTGAAAGCACAGAGGTGTCATCCAGCTTTTTGGAAACCGGCTTCATATCCTCCTCGGCTTTGATCAGCAGCCACTGATTTTCCTCGCGGAGTCGAACCAAATACCATTCCCCTTTCAGCTTTGTTCCCGCTAATACAAAGTGAAGCTTTCCTTGCGCCAATTCTTTGGTCGGTGCTTTGCTGAGAGGTTCAAAGGTTCCGCGGTCCCACACCATAACGGTGCCTCCTCCGTACTGACCCTCCGGAATGGTGCCTTCAAAATCGATGTAAGAAATCGGGTGATCTTCCACTTGGACCGCCAAGTGTTTTTCTCCTTTTGCATACGGAAAACCTTTTGGAACTGCCCATGATTTGAGTTGTCCGCCAAATTCGAGTCGGAAATCATAATGCAATCGGCTAGCTGCGTGCTTCTGAATGACAAAGCGGTGGCTCGAACTCCGCGAGGGGGGACTAACGCCAGGTTCGGCTGTCTTTTTGAAATCCCTCTTTCTGGCATACTCTTTAAGCGACATTTCTTGCTCCAACAGGTGATGGCCAATCGAAACCAGAAAAGCCGCTTCTAACGGCCCTTCCAGCGAGCAGCATCAATACAAGCCACAATGTGGCCAAGCCAGCCGAGAAAAAAGAACCAAAGCGCTACGGTAATGACAAAATAAAGTAGGGCTCCAATAATTCGGCCCTGGATCAGTTGCCCCAAGCCTGGAATAAAAAAACTTACAAGGGCAGGAAGGAAATTGTTGGGAGGTGTGTTACTCATCTTCTAAGCGTTTCAAACTGAGGTTTCAGGTGATTCCAGCGAGATTGCCGGGTTCCAACAAGCTACAAATCTCGTGCACCAGCTGCTCCAGATCCACCGGCTTGGTTAAAAACCGCGCAAATCCCGCCTCGAGAGCTTTTCCGCGCTCTTCGGCATCGGAGCGGCCAGTTAAAGCAATGACGGGAGCGTCTCCACCCTGTTCCGGGGCCAGATGGCGGATCTGTTCCAGAAGTTCATCCCCGTTCATCCGGGGCATCGTTAAATCGGAAATGATGATCTCGGGCTGATGCCTAACTACGAGATCCAAGCCGTCCCGACCGCCAGTGGCAGCTAAAACACTGGCCCTCCGAAGCTCAAGGAACAAGCGAATAGCCTCCAGGAAATCCTTGTGATCGTCCACCAGAAGAATAAGATATCCGGTAAGTTGCTTCTGGGCGTCTCGACAGTTCATTGCTCGAGGCTTTTTGACCCTACTCTCCGTGAGGATCAAGGGATCGAATCATTAGTGATTGACCTTCGTGGACAGGTGGTCTTTCTGCGCAATAAAGCTCAATATGGTCGCTATGAATGGTCCCCCCATTCGTTGCAAATTTAGGTTCAATTAAAACGCTACTAAGGTCAGTTGTTGTCTCCAATTCGTGCGGTTGGATGATGACCGTGCAGCCGCCTGAAGGATTGTCGCGAATTTCCGTAACAGTAGTGTCAAAGCTAGGCATAATCAGTAATTGGTTCGAAGGTGGATAAACGAGTTCTCACAGGGCTCGCATGAGAGCCCGGACCCGGACGTATTTCGCTCACAACATCCTCGAGCTACAAACGTACCTATCCCGGTTCAGCGTTTGCCCGCTTTCTTGATCTTGATAAGAGTGTTGATCGCGTCAATTAATTGAGGCGGATCGATCGGTTTATCCATATGGACTTGAAATCCAGCATGCTCCGTTTTCAAGCGATTCTCCGCGCCGGCAAACGCCGTCAGGGCAACCACCCGGGACGGCGCTAGCCATCTCGTTACCCAGCGCCCGGATCTGACGAAGAAACGCATATCCGTCCATTTCGGGCATCATCAAATCACACAAAACAATGTCCGGGCGGAATTGCAGGACCGCCTCGATCGCTTTCGCTGCACTGTCGACGGAGACCACTTTAGCACCGTGAAGCTGCAAGACTCGGTCGATAAATGCACGAGCGTCCGCGTTATCATCGACCGCGACGATTTTCACATCATCTAACCTCTTGGGTGTATTGTTCTCGATAATTTGGAAGTAAAGACTGATCCGGCAGGTTCGCCAATTGGTCGGAAGCAGTCGGTAACTGGATCGTGAACGAGGCACCTTTGCCCGGCCCTTCGCTGATGGCGGAGATTTTGCCGCCGTGCAGCTCGACAATATGTCGACTGATCGTCAATCCCAACCCGAGCCCGCGATCTTTTCGTAAACTTTCATCTGCCTGGCTAAAGCGATCAAAAAGACAGGAAAGAAATCCGGGCGAGATTCCAATGCCGGTGTCAGTCACGGTCAGGCGTACCAGGGAGCCTGAAAGTTCGACGCTAACTTCGACCCGTCCGCTCGGAGGGGTGAATTTGATGGCGTTAACCAGGACGTTGAGTAAAACCTGTTCCACTCTGACCGGGTCTCCATACATGGCAATTCTCGGCAAGAGGGCCGAATCCACGCTATTCACCACCTGGACCGCTTTTTCGGTGGCCAATGGACGAACGTTATTGATCGCGCTTTCCAGGCAGGCAACGAAATTGAATGCTCGGGGTTCCAAACGGAGCTTCCCAGCGACAATGCGGGAAATATCGAGCAGATCAGCAATGAGATTGCTCTGAGCTCGTGCATTGCGTTCGATAACTTCCAAACCTTCCTTTTGCAGCTCAGGCTGCACCGCATCCTGCTTCATGAGAAATATCCAGCCCAGGATAGCGTTCAGCGGAGTTCGCAATTCATGGCTCAGAGTAGCCAGAAATTGGTCTTTCGAATTATTAGCCGCTTCCGCCTGATCCAAAGCACGATTTCTCTCTTCTTCCGCTGCCTTTCGTTCTGTGAGGTCCAGTGCGGAAATCATTCGCACTTCACACCCGTTGTTCATGCTTCCTAAGGCGACTGAATAAAATAACCAGCGGCGGTACTGGCCGTCTTTCGTTCGGAGAGGTAATTCAAGTGGGGTCCCGGCATCGCCGTCTCCGGCACGGTAGACTCTGCTTTCTAGCGGACTGTCCATAGGCGATGCCTCCATCGGGTAATTCATTTTCTCTTCATGACTTGAATCGGCGATCCCAGTCCTCCGGTCTTTCAGCAAGCTCGTTTGTAACGCCAAGCGTGGATGCTCGTCGGCCGTGCTCGACGGCGAACGGGCTGACGCACCTTCGATGGTAGATCCGCTCCGCCTCGCTCATACGAGTGAGAGGTTAGTCATATGAAAACATTATCTCGCCTCATGATTGTAATGGGTGCCGCGGCTTGCTTCGGTGCCTGTACACACGAAGAGGTCATTACCCCGCCAACGCCACCACCGACAACAACGACAACTACGGTCAGACGGACGACCACCTTGAGTGAGCCTGCCCCTCCTCCCACCTCGACCACTACTACCGTGGTTACACCCGGACAGTAATCCGACAACCGGGCAGTAAGCCGACAACCGCCAGAACAAGATGTGACTGGACCCGAGAAACGCTAAGCTTCCCAGGCCCGCAGCAAACTCGGGAAGCGTAGCGCGCGTGACCGAACAGCCAAAATCAACTCAGTTCCCGCTGGGGCGAGAAGGCTTTTTTTTCTGTTCCGTTTCCGTTTCGGGCTGTGCAGGTGGTTTAACCATGCCTTCGTCGGCCCGACCTTTAGGATCTTGTCCTTGCTTGTCAGGATGACCGTGAGTCGGTCCGGGGTAATCTTCTGTCTCGTTCATATCATTAGTACGCAGGAGAGACCGTTTCCGGTCGGGTTTGCTGTTATTCAGACGATTTAGTGGGAAAACGACCGCGCCTGAGATTTGGGCCGCCTAAATCGTTGTTAGAATTTCGAATCGATCAATCTGTGTGTGGCGACCGAGGTCCCAAGGCAGAAATTCGAGTGTGCGAAAATGCGTGAATGAGTCCAAACGAAGTCGGGGGGGCACGTTACAAGGTGCGGCAAAGCGGGAAGTGCCGGTTCAGACGGGAGCCTCACCCTACCAGCGGATTTTATTCAGCGGGCAAAAACTCGTCGCGATGACGGTTGATGAATTCGTCCAACGCGGTTTGCACGGTCCCGGACAGGTCGGCTGCAATAACAGCCTCACGATTGCGGGAGATCCATTCTTCCATAGCGTCCATTACGAGTTGCTCTTTGGGCATCCCCATGAACTCGCATTGTCTAGCCAACCAATCGAACTGGATTGCGCTGACCACCACCCGGAGGGTGCGACCGGATTGATCAGGTTGCTCGGGAAACGGTGCCGAATTATTATTCCACACAAACTAGATTCGCAACAGAGCCATCGGATGGATTCACCAGCGCCTTCGCGGGGATAAACCGGGCTGAATTCGAACGGCCCCTTCAGGGCGCGTCGCTCTGCAGGGACGACGCAACCTTTCAGTCGATGTCCGAAGGTGAGAAAAAGCCCGGCTGTACGTCCACTCTTCTCCTCGGTTTCGAACTTCCGACAATCTTTCAGTCCAGCTTCAACCGACTCGTTGTCGAAGAGAGTAGAATCGGAATTCTTGAATCGGTTGGGTTGGGTGGATGTTTACTTGTCGATAAAATGCTTATCAGAATTGGTTACGACATCGCGTTGAATTTTACGTTTCCCACCGCGGTGATTCATTTGCTTCGTGTTCACCCGTCCCGTGGATCAGATCTACTTGCCCCTGAACGTTTTACAACCGATCCGGAACTTCCGGTCGAGGAGTACTATGACAGATTCGGGAATCTTCGCGGACGCGTCTTGGCCCCTCCAGGCCGTCTTCGCTTCACCAATGAGGCCGTGATCCGCGATAGCGGTCAACTTGATGTCTACGCACCAGAGGCAACCCAGTTGGAAGCTTCAGAAATTCCGACCGATCTTTTGGAGTTCCTCTTGCCCAGCCGCTATTGCGAAGTGGACAGTGACTTGACAGATTTCGCCTGGCGCACCTTTATGCAGGCAAAACCTGGATGGGAGCGAGTTCAAGCGGTCTGTGACTTCGTTCACGGGCATCTGCAGTTTAATTATCAAAAAGCTCGCTCCGATCGAACCGCCCTTGACGCTTTCCGGGAGCGGGTCGGGGTATGCCGCGATTTTGCTCATCTCGCGATTACGCTTTGCCGATGCCTGAACATTCCTGCGCGTTACGCAACCGGCTATCTAGGGGATATTGGAGTGCCACCCGTCCCCGACCCGATGGATTTTAGCGCTTGGTTTCAGGTCTATTTGCAGGGACAGTGGTACACTTTTGACGCCCGACACAACCGGAGACGAATCGGACGTGTCCTCATGGGATTGGGATGCGACGCGTCCCACGTACCGATAACCATGTCATTCGGTAAACAATCACTCGAAACTTTCCAGGTCGTTACCGAGGAAATTGATTTAGCGGCCGTTCCCGAAGCGCTGGTCGTTAAGGCGGCCTAAAAAAGAAGGTAAAAAAGAGAAATCTGTACAGCTTCCTGTTCAAATTTCTCTTTCTTCCCTGTCAAGGCTTGAACTACTTCGACTGCCGGGCGATTTTTGACGTGTCGTCACATTTCTTTGCGGCGTGCACTTCACAATTGGGAAGGCCACGCCCGCAAAGCATGCAACTCCGCGTGCATCACTCGACAGTTAACTAGTTAGATTCTTCCCATTAAGACAAGTACTAGGATGATTACGAAGAGCAAGCCCAAGCCGCCCGTGGGGTAATATCCCCACCCGCTGCTATAGGGCCATGTTGGTAGCGCTCCAACTAACAATAGAATCAAGAGTATTAAAAGGATCGTGCCCATAGATTTTTCTCCTGCATAAGAATTTTGAATTGTTCGCAGACTGTCCTCCTGGCGGTCGTACGGGATGGTGGAAACGGTGTACGATTGCAGCGCATCTTTACCTCAAAGGCAGGTTTACCTAATCAAAATCATCAAGCTCGAATGTCTGCCAACTGAATCCACCTTCCGGACCGGATGCGAATTGTTAATCAAGTGTTTCCAGTCATTGGGAACTTAAAAAAATATGAAAAAAACGCTTTTACCCATCTTGATCGCAGCAGGCGCGCTCTTCGACACTGCTGCGCGAGCCGACGATATTCAATTCACAACACTACCCCAAACCGTTCAGACAACCGTGATTCGCGAAACCCACATTCCAAGCCCTGCTGGGGTTGTTCGAGTCATCCAGGATTCGAACGGGATCTATGCGGTCACCGTACGAAATGATAGCGGCGACCATGTGGTCTATGTTAATGACTCCGGGGCTATTGTCCAAGTTCCAGCCGCACGATCGGTCGAAACGACGACAACGACCACTACCACCCAGAATGAGCAGCCGGCGGTTACCAATCAGGAGACGGTGGTAACCTCGGACGATGTCCAGAAGAGTCAGTCCAGGTACGAGCTCGTGGAAAAGAAAGGTAAGAAAGAAATTTACCTTGATCACCAAACCGGACAAAAGGTAACTGTCAAACGCGATAACGATTAGGCGACCAATCCTCAGAGTGGACGGTCAGTGAGACATCGACAGCCGCGCGGAAGGATCCTTGGATCTTTCCTCGCGGCTTAATAGTTTTTGTCCACTGCATCTCCCGACCCTATCACGGGACCGATGGTATTTAAGCATCCTTTTGTGGAGTATTGGAGTATTAGAGTGATGGAGTATTGGATCTCCTTGCGCTCGGTATTTCTGCTCAAAACGTTTTTCGTTCTTTTTGTTGGGCGGCGACAAATTGGCGGATTGCCTCCAAAATACGCAAATCCACAACATCTTGCGTTTCGCCGTTCATTTTGAGCTGGCTCTTGGTGACGCCCAAGGAATGGTCGCCACCTTCCACCACGTACAGTTCGTTCACCGCACGCATTCCGGCGCGAACTCGGCCGAGCAATTCCAGGGGACAGAGCGAATCACGAGTTCCCTGGACGAATAAAACGGGGGTGGACAAAGCCAGAAGTACTTTGTCGCGCAACTTGGTGCAATCGCCTCCACCGCAAAGCGGATAGCCCAGGCAAATGACCGCCGCTACCGACTCTTCCAAAGCGACGTGGCATCCCACTCGACCGCCCATGCTTTTGCCAATTAAGAACAACGGCCCGACGTGCGATTGCCGTGCTTTCCTGAGCGCGGACCGGTGGGAATCAATAAGTTGGAGTAGCGGGTCCGGTCGCTTTCGACCTTCCGTGGAGTAGGGGTAGTCGAAAGGGCAAACGCTCCCGACCGTCCTTAGTCGTTCAGACCAGCGTACCATCCATGGATGGGAAGAAGGGGCCCCAGCCCCGGGAGCGAAAACAAAAAGAGGGGTCGCCAGAGGAGCATTCATTCTTTCCCTTTTCTGATTGTCTTCGTTTGCCTGCGGTGCAGAACCTATTGGATTTTTGTAGGTTTACGGCTGCCGCCTCTTCGGCATCGTCACTACAAACCGGCTCCCTTCACCAACTTCCGAGAAAACTTGGATGTTTCCCCTTAACTCTTCGACCAAACGCTTCGTAATCGCGAGACCCAGACCTGTTCCTTTAATCACCTCAGAGGGAGAGACTCGCTTAAACTCGTCGAAGATGGAATCCAAGTGCTCAGGGGGGATCCCGATGCCGGCATCTTCGACAGCGATCTGCCAGGAACTCTGGTCCACACCCCGGAACTCGAGCAGGATCCGCGGATTAGGCTTCTGGCAATAATTGATTGCATTCGTGATCAGATTTCTAACAATCTGCCGAATCTTTTTTCGATCGCTCAGGATCACGTCCAAATCGGGGTCGATCTGCAACTCTAGACGGACCCCCACTGCCTGCGCAATCGCGTGAAACGAAGCCTCGAGTTCACTTCCAAACGCCCCTACATTGATCTCCTCGATTTGCACGGAGGCAGCTCCTGAGATCAACACGGAATAATCCCTCAAGTCCTCCAACAGCTCGCTCATCTCTTGAACGTTGCGCTGACAAATTTCAAGCATTTCCGAGCGATTAGCCTCCACATTACCAGTGGTGACTAAGGTAATCGTGAATTTCAAAGTGTTAAGTACGTTCCCAAGTTCGTGGCTGACCGTTCGTATGAGCCGAAGCCTCGCCTCGTCTATCCGACTCAATCTTTCGTTTGCTTGCAGGAGCTTAGTGTTTGCGCTGCGCATTGCTTCAGCAAAGTTCTCGACGTACCGCTGCACAGATCCCGCGACAGAGTCTTCGAAAAAGACGTCGAGAGTTTTTTGAGCGTGGTGAACACTGCTGAGCCACTGAGAGTTCTCCGCAAAGAACTTGGCGATCCCGTGGGCCAAGATCGATCGGCGTACGATTCCGAGCTCTCGCACAACTTCAACGAGCTCGTAGCTCTGTTTCCATCTTGTCGTCCCGTGTTTCAGGGCTGCCTCGATTGTTTCCTTCCGGGCAGCGGCGTCGGCGTCAGTGAGGAAATATTTTAGCAGATCTCCAAAAAGTTGGGGAAAATGATCCGTCAGCTCCTGATCCGTAAGCCGCTCTGCGCTGGAGATTTCCCGGCTCGTGCGAATCGCTAAAACGGCCTGCTCGGCGATAAGCGATTGCTGGCCAGCCAGATGTTCAATCAAGTACCGCTTTACTTCACTCGCCAACGTCATGCGATTACTACGCTCATCTTCCACAGCTTGGCAAGAAATCCCAAAAGGCTGAGCAGTGAAACGTGCATCATCCAGCGCCAAGCCGGCTAATTTTTATTCCAAGAATGGAGGCAAGGGCCGATGCCAATTGTTCTGGAAAGCTTTGGTCGAGTTCCCTCCATCGAGCGCCTATGTAACCGTCGGGACGGACTAAAACAGCCCCGGTTGGGGTGATGCCGTAAAGTTCTTCGAAACCTTCAGCCGTGAAATCTTTGCCATTTTGAAGGAGAGACACTTCGGAGATAATGGGTAATTGCGATCGGTAATCCGCTCCAGCGAGAACGACGAACGAACCGCGGAAAAGATCGAGTGTCGAAACCTTTCTCCCTCGTTGTCCTATCCAAAGATGGGGGGCGCGCGATCCCGGCCGGGCAGTTGGTCGGTAGTCGTTGATCGGATCCTTGACGGCGGGCAGCTCCGAATCATCGGGCACAAACGCTCCGACCGGATAAGCGACCCCGAGGTCTTGCCCCAGGCCGGCTCCGGCGCGGCGGCTATTAGAAATGAGGTTCCTAACCTTATTCCAATCATTTTCGCCCGCACTTGTGACAATGGCGAAAATCTCGTCCGAATTACGATTGGTGTTCTGCATGGTCCAGAATGCGGTACCACGGCGCTCTTCCTGGTAAGTATCGAGAAGGGAATCCGCTGCGTGACCGAGTGCTACAGCTGCAAGTTTCCACGCCAGGTTGTGCACGGCTTGTAGTCCTGTGTTTAGCCCAAGGCCGCCTGCCGGTGAGAGCCTGGCTGCGGCGTCGCCGACCAGCAACACCCTGCCAATCCGAAATAAGGCGGCAACCTTCGGACTCATGACCCACGGCATGATGCTCAGAATTTCTACCGGTTCAGCAGGCAACCCGGAGGCTTTCGCGACTATTGGCTGCATCCGCTCAAAAGTGTAATCCTGCACCCTTTCTCCCGGTTGCAAGAAATGGTGCATCAGCCAGAGATCGGCGCCGTTGACCGCCACAAAATGCTCAAAATATTCGTCCGAAAGAGCTGGATATAAGACCGCACGCCGGTCTCGGAGGTAAGGTCCATAATTAGCGCGGAACATCACGTTGAGAAAGTGTCCCATGTCGCCCGGCCCGGTTGTCTCGACATGAAGCTGATGTCGGACTGCACTTCCCGCTCCATCCGCGGCCACCAGCCAATGAAAGATTAAAGATTCGTTTCCCGACGCGCAGAGCCGAACTTGATCGGGTCCTGGATCGACGCTGACGACCTCACAGTTAAACCTGATTTCCGCTAGCGGCTCTTGTTGAACAGCATCCAAAAGGACCTTTTCCGTCCAGGTCTGCGGGCAGTGCAGCCTGGAACAGGGGCTGAACTCACTGGAGACCTGGACGAATGGCACTCTGCCAAGTTCTTCGCCGACCAGCGATTTAGCCCAAATGGAAAGGAAACGGTAGTCGTCTGGCATTGAGCCGCTCCCGATTGCCTCGAGCAACCCGAGCTGGCGGAATATTTCGCAGGTTCGCCGCGATATGCCCATCGCTTTGGGATGAGTGGAAATTCCAGACCTTTTCTCAAAAACCGTGCACCTGATCCCAGTACGAGCCAGCAAGAGCGCAGTCAACAGTCCGCATGGACCACCACCGACGATCGCGACGGAGTTACCTGAATTCTTGGCCACGGGATAAATTAGTTCTGCTGATCCGAGTAGTCTATGATTGCTATTCAGATGAATACGTTCACTCCTGAGGTGTCAGCGATTGCGGGTGTCGGTCCGGGACTCGGAGCTTCGCTGGCCCGTAAACTTGCCAAAGAAGGAAGCCGGCTCGCTTTGCTGGCGAGGTCACCCGATTTTCTCGAAGCTTTGTCCAAAGAACTTCGACAGCACGGGATAGAGGCGCTAACCATTCCCACCGACGTCAGCGACACAGGTCAGGTGGCGGCGGCATTCGAGCTCATTCGTGACCGTCTCGGCCCCGTCGATCTATTGATCAACAATGCCAGCGGAAGTGGCCCCTTTGGTCAGGCCTTTGTCGACATTAGTTCGGAGAGCTTCGCTCGGGGCTGGCAAGTTGGCGTACTCGGCCCGTTCCTCTGCTCGCAACAAGTTGTGCCTGCAATGCTTGTTAAAAATGCCGGCTGCATCCTGTTCACCGGCGCGACCTCGTCGGTTCGTGGAGGCGCCATCACTTTCAGCAGCGCAAAATTTGCAATGCGCGGATTGGCCCAGGCTTTGGCGAAGGAACTTTGGCCCAAGGGTATCCATATTGCGCATATCGTTGTCGATGGTGTGATCCAAGAGAGCGAACCGGACTCTGCAGCCGAAGACCGAACCACGGAACCGCTCATGAATCCGGCGGCCATCGCCGAAGCCTATTGGGGGATAGTCCAGCAAGACAGATCGGCCTGGAGCCTGGAACTGGACCTGCGACCCCATCGTGAAAATTCTTCGAGTAGGAGCGCCGTGGACCCCGTCGCGTTACGTGCGGAAGGATAAGCATCGCACAGAGGTCACCGAGGCCACAGAGGGGATTTTGGGGTGAGACGAAAGTTCCTTGTGGGCACTGTCGCCTCACCTGCGAGAAACCACCCGGAGCGGAGTAGCATCGCACAGAGGCCACAGAGGGTTTTTGAGGTGGGACGAAAATTGCTTGTGGGCACTGTCGCCTCACGTGCGAGAACCACGCGAGGAGTCGAAGAAAGAAACCCTCAAGGCTCCCCTCTCTCGCACGTGACCGACGAAATCCACTGATGAGCTTTCGTCACCCCAAATCCCCCTCCGTGACCTCTGTGACCTCTGTGCGATGCTTTTCCTCCCCTGGTGGTTCTCGCACGTGACCGACGAAGTCTACTGCGGAGCTTTCGTCACCCCAAATTCCCCTCCGTAACCTCTGTGCGATGCTTATCCCGATTGGCACGTTTCTCGCCCAGAAGCGACGATGTCCACCAAGGATCCACGGTGTTCGCTGTCTTATCAGAGATGAAACACGCCGACCAAGCCAATGATTATGAGGTAGATCGCGACAATGAAATTCAGCAAACGCGGGACGATAAGAATCAGAATGCCGGCGATCAAAGAGATCAGAGGTGACAAAGAAATGCCAACGAGGGAGGTAATTGCGATAAACATTGGTCGAAACTGTAACAA
>DATHPI010000368.1:0-4595 GCA_035484035.1 Chthoniobacterales bacterium | reverse complement strand
GATCCAGGTCTTTCACAGATACAGACAGGAATCAGCAACTCCGACTCAATATCTCCATGGAAACGCGGATCTTGCGACTTGAGGACGAATTTTGGAGAATACGCACAGACACGGGTGAGCTCGCCGGAACAGAGCGTAACGCACTCAGAGCGTACCTGGATGAAAAGGGGTTCAAGACCGTAATGATTGACGATAGTCTCGTCGTCGCGGGTAAACTTACCTGGACGCAGGTCTTTGAACCCATCCAGGGATTCTACGAAGGCAAGGCGGACGTGTATCCATTCTGAATTTATCGCGCCCAAAAAGGGGCAGCAAGCATGCGCTTGGGCAAGAAACGGTACCCTTCCCCTCCTCCATCCCGGCTGAACGCGGGCGATCCATTTCCCCTCTGAACTCTCACTAAAGGAACGAAAGATTGGTCGCAGCACCGTCGAAAATTCCGCTTTCGCCGATTGCGTTTCGGAGACGCGGTGTGACTTCCGAACCGACTCTCCTTTATAGTTCAGTTTATAAATTGGATGCAATCAATTGATAAACAACGACTTACGCAGATACACGAACAGCGATAACCGACCGGAACGCGGGTTATGCCGGGCAATCCTGAAGGTAAGGCCAATTTATTTTGATTCTGGGCATTTCCCTTTTTGGCGTTATTAAAGAGGTAGTCGGAATCCACGTCCTCCTGACGCGCTCGCCTTTTGGCGGCGATATTCTGCGTAGGTGGCTTCAGCGCGTTTCTCTAGAGAAATCGACTTCTGCCCCCGTGCGGTTCTGATGGCTTCGCAGAACGAAGCCTCAATTTGGGGTTCGTCAGCACCAAGAGCCGTGAGAAAGACACCGCGAAGCCGATGCAATTCGGCACACCACCAGCGCCCTTCAGATCTTTCGGCCAATGCTTCGGCCTCCTTTATTACCTCAATTCTGCCGATTTTCTGAAACTCGGGCTTTCTCATGCCTTTGTAAGTTGACGAAGCCCGACTGCTTGAACAGCGAGCCGCCCGCGCAGCCAACTCGACAACCGGGATATAGAATGAGAACACAAAGGCGACTGGAGAAAATATCAACCGCAATAAGCTTGGTGGGTTTGGCCCTGGGTTTTTCGGTTTTAGGACTCCTGATTGTCGCGAAAGAACACGATGGCGGCGCATCGATAATCGGTGGAATTCTTGGCATCTTGCTAGGCGCGGCATTCCTGATTGCGGCATGCCTCCATTGGAAGTGTTGCGACCAAATTCAGGGCGGATTTCAGGTAGAGGAAGCTCCAGCAGCCGAAATCGTTTCTGAAATGCGACAAGCTGCCGAGGCAATCTGTAGTTTCTGAAAACCCTGAATGGTGTTCGAGTGCCGGTGGTGAACACGAACGGGCTGGTCGACGAGAGGCCGGCAAACGAGACTATCAGTCGCTGGCGGCTCCATTCTGGTCAGGTCATGCCGCGATTTTTCGGCACGGACCCCAGTCTGTCAAAACCATGGTACAGCGGGATCCCGCGACTGGATGCACTCAATGAATCGGCGCCCTTTCGTCCTGATTGCGGACTTCTCCTCTGGCGTGACTCATAACATCAGCCAACGGGTTCTAATCTAAAATAGCGGCTGACGAAAAGTAGTTTAGAGCTTTAGACCGCCGCTCCCCTACTCTCCCCTTCCCCACCCTCGCCACGCCGCCCGGATGACTCCCCTTGTTGAGGATGCGCACACCATTGCCCGGGCCGGCATTAACCTCGATCCGATAAAGTCCAGCTCCTGCCTCTGGTGCCGGGGCTTATGGCCCAAACTTGGCCCGGAGGCAACGGGTCACTCTCGATGGCCTCATCGCTATGTAATTCCGCGTCGAGACGAATTGCTCCACACCCTCCGTCCCGAGCGTGTAACTGAAGTGCGTGTTCCTAAACTCGCTCTTGAGGCACCGCTTCTGTTGCTCTTTCACCCGCCGCCGTGCCTCCAAGGCAAGGCGAACGATGGCTTCCAAGTCCTCGTCCTGTACCGGCATGTCCGGATCGGGAAAGAGGAGCTTCACCAGGCCGCTAACGGTCTTGCTTACTGCTTCAATGTCGCGACCGCTTAGTGCGCCACCGAGGTGGACGCGCCGTTGTAGCACCGGGACGCGGCTGCCTGCGCGGAGGCGGCTACTTTAAGCCGAGCTGGTACCGCTCACACCTTCTTTGCATAGCCAGGAACGCATACGTGCTGAGCGGTCACGTCGAACGTGTCACCAGGCGTCAGATCATGCGTGTCAGAGTTGACGGTACTTCATCGGAGGGTTCAGCATTAAATACGCTTGATTTGACACCTCCCGAGGTGGATGTAACGAAAGCTACTATCCGCGCATGGCCAGCTAAAATGCTGACGTAGCTAGGTCCCGTTTGGCTGACGCTCTACAAGTAGGATCAATGTGAAAACGCTCCCCTTCATACTCCTAGTCGTCGCTCCCCTGACGACAACTTTTGCGCAACAACCGCAGAGCCCGGATGAGATTTACGGCCAACTGTTTCGGGATGTCCAACTGAAAAAGGTGTTTCCGGACGAGAAAAGCTTTGTCGACTGCGTGCCAAAACGCGATGCCGCCGAAATAATGGCGGACTATAGCAAATTGTCGAAAGACGCAAAATTCGACCTCAACGCGTTCGTAGCGAACAACTTCACCGCCCCGGCAAACGTAGAAGACATTGTGACGCACATCAGGAGACTATGGTGCGAGTTGCGCCGGGATCCCGCCCCTCCCGTTGAGGGGAGCTCTCTGCTTCCTCTACCCAATCCTTACATTGTGCCCGGTGGCCGATTCCGCGAAGTCTATTATTGGGATTCCTATTTCACCATGTTGGGTCTGAAGGAAAGCGGTGAGGTCGACTTGATCGAGGACATCGTCAAGAACTTCGCGTCGCTGATCGATCGGTATGGCTTTATCCCGAACGGAAATCGCACCTATTACCTAAGCCGCTCTCAACCGCCGTATTTCTCCATGATGGTCGAAGTGCTCGCAGGCCTGAAGGGTGACAGCATTTACGTGGACAACCTGTCAGCATTGGAGAAAGAATACGCCTACTGGACAGATCAGACGGCGCCGACCAAGCATGTGGTGCAATTGGCGAACGATACAAGTTTTGACCGGTATTACGACCAACTCGATATTCCTCGTCAGGAGTCCTACTCGCAAGACGTGGCCACGAGCGAAACGTCGAAGGAGGACCAGAAGACGCTGTACCGAAATGTACGTTCAGCGGCAGAAAGCGGATGGGATTTCAGCAGTCGATGGTTTGCCGACGGTCACCTTCTTGGGACAATCCAAACCACTAATCTGATCCCGGTCGACTTGAACTGCCTGCTTTATCATCTGGAAGTCGTTCTGGGGAAAGCCCATCGCGCAAGAAACGATGCCGATAAGAATGACTCTGCTCAGGCATCAGACTTTGAAGCGAAGGCGGAGAAACGAAAGAACGCCATCAATCAATATTGCTGGTCGCCGGATCAGAACTGGTATGTGGATGTCGATCTTCAGGGCCAACCCAGCAAAGAAATTACCTTGGCCGGCGTGGCGCCTCTATTCTTTAAGGTCGCGCCTTCAGATCGCGTCGATGCCATCGTCAAAACGCTGAAAGACAAATTTGTTCAGCCTGGCGGCGTTGTGACGACTTTGAAGGAAACCGGCCAACAATGGGATTCTCCAAATGGTTGGGCGCCGCTCCAGTGGCTTACGATTCAGGGTTTGCGAAACTATGGGCAGGATGATCTCGCAAAGGATCTCGCTGAACGCTGGATGAAATTGAACGTGAAAGTTTACAAGGCAACTGGAAAGCTGATGGAGAAATACGATGTCATGGACTTGTCGAAACCGTCTGGGGGCGGCGAATACCCAAGCCAGGACGGCTTTGGATGGACGAACGGCGTATTTTTAGAGCTTGTAAGCCTGTATGGGATGCCTGCAGACTAACAGCTATTCCGAACTGCCGGAAACACGGGCTATTCTCCCCGTCGACCCTCAAAGCTGCTCTCCTTCCTCATTCTCCGAAGCGAACCCAGGTTCGCTTAAAATCACTCCTTTAGCTTGTCTGGCTTGCGCCAAATACACGTCGAACCCACGGTCGGCCTCTGCCGCAAGAGTGCCGTCTACGGCTTAAACGGCCGCCGCCCAACGCCTCGCGTCAGTGCCCATTTAAATCCTCGATCGCTGCGCTCTCTTGTTCCTACGGCCTTTTTCCGTGGGTCGGTTTGCTTCGCTTCACTACTTCTTTACGCCCAAAACCCCGTCCTTTGCTGCCTTGGCGACGCGGAATTTGACAACGGTCTTTGCTGGAATCTTGATGGATCTGTTGCAATTCCCCGGCGACCACGAGCACCAGCGTACGAAAGTCAGCCGCTGGAACCAATGGGAAAATGGATCAACGGGAGGGATGATTGCTCTACCTTGGCCGTTTTGCAGTGATCAGTCTGATAACATCAGCCAACGCGAACTAATCTAAAATAGCCGCTGACTGCCATTGAAGCCTTGAAGTTCGATGGCAATCCCCCACTCTCCTATGGTGTGTGTCAAGCTACCGAAAACCGGTGTTAGTTCTTTTTCATCTTTTTAGAGCAACGAAGTTGCCAATTTTTCTGGG
>DATHPI010000367.1:0-9878 GCA_035484035.1 Chthoniobacterales bacterium | reverse complement strand
AAGCGCACAGAACGTGGTGCTGGAACATGGTGTCACGATGGCCGACGCGTTTTACTCATTTGGAATCTGCCATCCGGGAGCGATCACGTTGCATAACTATCCCCATTTTCTGCGGCAGCTCCCGATGAAGGATGAAAATGGAGACTCGGTCAAGGACGCCAATGGCAATGAAGTGCTGCTTGACCTTGCTGCGGTCGACATCATGCGCGACCGCGAGCGTGGTGTACCGCGCTATAACCAATTCCGTCAACTGATCCATCGTCCACCGGTCACAAGCTTTGACGAGATCACCTCAAACCGGGTCTGGGCGCAAGAACTCAGCGATGTTTACGGCGGCGATGTTAATCGAATTGATCTGATGGTCGGGATGTTCGCGGAGGATCTTCCGGAGGGCTTTGGCTTTAGTGACACGGCGTTTCGCGTCTTTATCCTGATGGCATCGCGCCGTCTAAAAAGCGATCGCTTCTTTTCGATCGACTATCGGCCGGAAATTTACACTCCAGCCGGCCTTGAGTGGATCAACAACAACGACATGAAAACCGTCCTCTTGCGCCACTATCCCGAAATCAGGCCGGCCCTGCGCGAGGTTGACAATGCTTTTGCCCCGTGGCGGGTCATCGGTTAACAACCTCGAACCCGCCTGTCACCAGGCAGACAAATGGACCATTCAATGACAAGCGCCGACGGGAATCCCGAGGATAAAGAATCTTTGCCGGAGTCTCTGGAAAACGCTTCGGTCCTCGAGAGCGTTAAGTTCGGTCTACTGCATTTCCTCCCCTATCTTTTGCGGGGGGTTTTCACCAAGAACCGATTCTGGACCTTCGTCTTTGACGCCCTCGACTCCGACGCGCATGTCGTCAAATTTTGTCAGGAGCTTCGAAGCAAATACCGGAGCAACCTGATCTACATCCGAATGATCGGGGGGAAGTCTCTACTCGTCTTCAGTAAGAATGGAATCAGGCGTGTTCTCAACAATTCGCCGACGATCTATGGGGATGCCGAGCTTAAGGCAAAGGGTATGTCCCACTTTCAGCCGAACGCCTTGACCATTTCCGAGGGCGAGGAATGGAAAGATCGCCGCCAGTTCAACGAAGCAGTGCTGAACTCTCATCAGGGGGTGCACGAGTTCTCTGATGCTTTTCTCGAAGTGATCAGAAGGGAAGTTGGGTTTTCGCTCGCTCAGATCAATCGATATTTCGGATTGGAAGATTTTGACCGGCTATTTAAGCGAATCATGCTGCAAGTCATTTTTGGCAGAGGCGCGCACAGTGACTCGAAGTTTCCGGACCAGCTTCATCAAATGATGGTCGAGAGCAACAGAATTTTTCTGCTTGGTAAATCAAAAGAATTCGACGCGTTCTACGAAAAAATTCGCAGTCATCTCGCTTCTCCCCAAGCCGGCAGCCTCACGACTCTTTGCCCTCACGCCCCGCAAACCGAAAGGACTCGCGTGGAGAACCAGATCCCGCATTGGATGTTTGCGATGATGGAAACGCTGGCCACGAACACGCTGCGCGCGTTAGCGTTGATCATTGCTCACCCTGCGGTTGAAGAGCGCGTCCGCCTTAAAATTAACAAGAACCAGTCGTTTGCGGCGGATGATATTCACTCCTTCACCTATTTGGAAGGATGCCTGCAAGAAGCCATGCGGCTCTGGCCAACGACTGCCATGCTGGCCAGGAAAACCCTGATTGAAGACGAACTCTGCGGGAACCTGATTCCGGCCAAAACGCAGGTAATTATTTTAAACAGCTTCAATCATCGCGATTCCGAAACTCACTATTTTGCGGATAGCTTCAAGCCGGAATTGTGGCTCGAACGCAAGGCTGACTATCATTTTAACCACCTGAGCAACGGAACTCAAGGGTGCGCAGGAAAGAATCTTGCCCTCTTTATTGGTACCGCGGTACTGGCCGAGTTCCTCCGGCAAGGGCGCTACAAACTCTGTCAACCGGCTTTGCCTGCCGCTCGTCCATTGCCTCATTCATTTAACGAGTTTCAAACCAAGCTGGAACGAATAGCGCCTTTCTAGCGCCAACTCATCAATTCGCACAGGTAAGCATATGGCCGAGGACATCATTTTCGAACCGTTGAAAATTGGCGACCATTTCCAGGCGAAGAACCGAATTTTTCGCTCCAGTATCTCCGGCAAATTCGACAATTACGACGGATCCGGACCGACGCAGGCGCGGATAAATTGGGAGGAGAAGTTCGCCCGCGGTGGGGTGGGAGCGATTATCACCTCGTACGTGCCGGTCGCTTCCCACGGCCGAATCCTGACCAACTATGCAATGATCGACTGCGACGAGCGCATCGAAGACTGGGCACGGCTAATTCGGCAGGTTCACACCTATGATTGCCGGTTCATTGTCCAATTGAGCCATTCCGGTCGACAACGCGATGAGGAGGGCTTTGATAATCATCTCCGACGAATCATTGGGAAGAGAAAAGCGCTGAGCTCAACCAGCAATCGGGAGCCGGTCCATGGTTTTCCCTGTCAGGCAATGACGGGCGCAGAAGTCCAGGAGATGGTGGCAGCCTTTGGCGAAGGTGCGCGCCGGGCCAAAGAAGCCGGCGCCGATGGGGTCGAGACCCATAGTGCCAACGGCTACCTTTTCACGCAGTTCCTCAGCTCGGGAATCAACGACCGCCAAGACGAGTACGGCGGTTCCCTGGTCAATCGGGCACGCTTTCTTCTCGAAGTCATTCGCGCCATTCGCGCCAAGGTTGGTAAAGATTTCCACTTTCAAGTCAAGATCAGCGCGGTGGATCGCAACAACGCCGTGTGGCCATTCGAAAAGCCCGGCAACGTGCTTCAGGATTCGATCCAGGTTTGCCGGTGGGTGAAAAATCCTCTCGAATGGGCTACGGCGGTCAATCACCAAGCCAACGGACCCAGGGAAGATCTAACTAGTTGGAGAGAGGTGAAGGGTGCGGACGCCATTCATGTGTCGAGCGGCAGCAGTTTTCCTCATCCCCTCAATCCGCCAGGCGAAATGCCTATCGAGACGCTGGCCCGCACCTATGAATCGGTGGTTTCGACCGGGGAACTAACGTTCCGTAATGAATTTCTGTTTCATTATCCTTTAGGTCGTTGGATTTTCAAAACCGCCTGGGATCGAATTAAGAGATTCCACCCGGGATACAACCTGAAGTTGCTCCGGCGCAGCAGAGAGGTTTTCACACGCGATATGCAGAAACGGCTCCTTGCCTATCAAGGAGTGAGTCTGGGCGACGCACGCCAGATCAGGGAGCAGGTCGACATTCCAGTCATCTGTACTGGCGGGTTCCAACAGGCGTCCTACATTCGCAAAGCAATTACGGATGGATATTGCGACGCCGTTTCCATGGCACGTCCGCTCATTGCCAACAATAACCTGATTGACTATTTCAAAGCAGGTGACGATCTGCCTCCCCGACCATGCACCTACTGCAATAAATGCTTGGTGCACGCGATTAAAGACCCGCTTGGTTGTTACGAAGTTGCACGGTTCGATGGTGATTACGAGAAGATGATGAAAGAAGTCTACTCCGTCTATCAGCCGGTCCATCGCAACTATTAAAGGCCGGTCCGTAGTCTTCTAACGCCTGACCTATGGCTATCAAGGATATCAAAGGCGCGGGCCAACCGCCGCGAAATGGACGAAAGTGGATCTTTCTGGTTATCATTTTGGTTTTGGTCGCGGGCGGCATCTTTGCCGCCTACCGGCGGATCGCCGACCGGCCCGTCGACTACGAGGACATCCGGGAACATTTCAAATATGGATCCATCGGAAGCGAGCCCGTCAATGGTATTCCGTACTGGATTTGGAGGGTGCTGCCGGAGATGTTTCCAGAGAAACTACCCGGCAAAGGCTATGCGTCGCTTGGCTTTTTGGTGGAGCCGGGCAAAGAGACTCCGATCGGATTCTCGCAAAGAATGGTCTTCGTCAACCGGGCGGGATTGAACTGCGCAGTCTGCCACACCGGAACCTATCGCGAATCAGCGAACAGCCAGCCGAACATTGTCCTCGGAATGCCTGCGAACAAATTGGATCTCCAGGGCTATATCAATTTCCTGACCGATTGCGCACTCGATCGACGCTTCTCGCCTGGATATATGATCCCGGCTATCGAAGCGATCGGCGGAAAGCTTAACTTCTTGGAGCGTTTTATTTATCAGAACATCGCCATCTATCAGACGCGCGATGCCTTAATCTCCCAAGGAAAGCAGCTGGAACTCCTGAAAGAACACCACTGGGGACCTGGACGGGTGGATACCTTTAATCCTTATAAAGCGCTTAAATTCAATTTCCCGATGGAGAAACTTCCGCCGGAAGAGCTCATCGGCGCAGCTGATTTACCTTCCATTTGGAATCAAGGACCGCGCCAGGGTATGCACCTCCACTGGGATGGCAACAATACGCTCGTGCAGGAGCGGAACAAGAGCGCCGCCTTGGGTGCCGGCGTCACGCCCACCAGTATCGATCTCCCGCGCCTTCAAAGAATTGAGGACTGGTTGTGGCAGCTTCCAGCCCCCAAGTACCCTTTCCCGATCAACAAGGATTTAGCAGCGAAGGGGGAGCCTGTTTACCGGGAGTATTGCGCGGCTTGCCACGCTTTCGGCGGAGCGGAAGTAGGCACGGTGACCAAACTCGACAAGATCGGTACCGATCCTTATCGGCTGAATTCGTACACCTACGATTTTCTCTCCAATCAAAACACTCTCTATGCCGGCTATCCGTGGCGCTTCCAACATTTTCGTAAGACCGACGGGTATGCCAATCAGCCCCTCGACGGGATCTGGCTGCGGGCGCCCTACCTGCACAACGGATCGGTGCCCAATATTTGGGCCCTCTTGCAGCCCGTCGAAAATAGGCCTGTTAAATTCTATCGAGGTTACGATGTCTACGATCAGAAGAACGTCGGCTTTGTTTCTGACGTTTCCGAGGAGAATGGATACCGGTACTTCCTCTATGACACCTCCGTCAAGGGAAACGCCAATACGGGTCACCTTTACGGTGTCGAGTTGCCACCAGAGCAGAAGGAAGCATTGGTGGAGTATATCAAAACACTTTAAGAGCCAGGCGCTCAGAAAACGAGGTTAAGATCATGAATATTTGGGCGAAGTGGTTCGGCTGGGTAGTTTGGGCAGGGATCGTCGTTAACATGTTTTTTGTCGTATTTTGCTTCTTTTTTCCGGAGAACATGTGCGCGTTGCTGCATTTGAAACAACCGGATCCTATCATCTGGGTACGGACCTCCGGCATGCTCTTGTTTATCATCAGCATTTTCTATATCCCGGCTGCCTTAGATCCATTTCGCTATCGAGCCACCGCGATCATGCATATTATTCCATCGCGGGCCTGCGGCTCCTCCTTTTTCCTTTACTCGGTTCTTCTGCGAGGACAGGAGAAGGGCTTTCTTTCCATCGCCTTGGTCGATCTCTTCTTTGGGGTTTTATCGGCCATCTTTCTGTACCTGGCTTTCAGGGATGGCCAGGAACCGGGCACGACATTGCGCAACGCTTAGACAATCGAACCAGAGCAATTTTCTATGGCCGCGCCCAAACGCCACTGGCTAAGAATCGTGTTAACTACGGTGGCAGTTTTGCTGGTGTTGGCTGGCCTGCTCGGGTTCGGTGTCTGGTACTACCTTTTCCGTGAGGAGGAGACGGCCTACGGACCGGATAAAGAATCAGAACACTACAAGTACGCGTCAATCGGCACGGAGAATCAGGACGGAATTCCTTATTGGATCTGGATGATCCTACCGCGCGTCTTTCCGGAAAAACTTCCCGGTCCCGGAGGATACACCTCGCTTGGATTGACTTGGGAAGAAGGAAAGGAAATGCCGGTCGGCTTCACTAAGAAGACCATCGGTTTCGAACGTGTCGGCATCAACTGCGCGGCTTGCCATACTGCCACCTACCGCGTTGGTCCACAAGATAGACCGGTAATCGTGCCTGCCGGGCCCTCCAATAAGTTCGATTCGCAGGCTTACCTGCGCTTCCTCTCTGCCTGTGCCAGCGACCCCAGGTTCAACGCGGATAACCTCCTGCAGCAGATCTATTACAATCATAAATTCTCCCTGATTGAGGGGCTACTCTACCGTTATGTTCTGATCCCGCAGACCAAGAAAGCGCTCATCAAGCAGGAGAAGGAATTCGCCTGGACTAACTCGCGTCCACGATGGGGGCCGGGGAGAATCGATCCTTTCAACCCCGTGAAATTCAGGGTGTTGAAAATGCCGCTGGACGACACCATCGGCAACTCTGATATGATGCCGATCTGGAACCGAAAGGCCCACCAAGGCCAATCGTTGCATTGGGACGGTCTGGAAACTTCATTGGTCGAAACGATCCGCACCGGCGCCATCGGTGACGGTGCCACCAAAAAGTCGATCAACCTCAGCGGGCTCGAGCGCGTCCAAAACTTCATCACTGAACTTCCGCCGCCAGCTTATCCCTTTGCTATTGACCAAGCATTGGCGGCCCGCGGTAAAGAGCTCTTTGTTCAGCAAAGTTGCAACGCTTGTCACGCGACGGACGGGAAGCGAATCGGCCAAGTCATCCCGGTGGATGAGTCCGGACTTGGTACCGACCGTCATCGTCTCGCCATGTGGACCAAGGAAGCGGCCGACAAATATAATCAGTTCGCTCAAGGCTATCCGTGGGCCTTCCACGATTTGCGAAAAGTTGTGCCAGAAGGTTATCAGGCTGTGCTCCTGGATGGCCTCTGGTTGCGTGCACCGTACCTGCACAACGGTTCCGTGCCCTCCCTCACTGACCTGTTGAACGCCGAGAATGCCAGACCTAAGAAGTTCTTTCGGGGCTACGACGTTTACGATCCCGCGAAGGTGGGCTTCGTCTCAGAAGGCTCCGACGCGGCACGGGTCGGATATGAGTATGACACAAGCCTCCCCGGCAACGGAAATCAAGGCCACACCTACGGCACTAATCTGACGCCGGAAGAAAAGAGAGAGCTCGTCGAATATCTTAAGACTCTTTAAAGTCACTTATTTAGCTGCTTGGCAATTTTCGCAACTAGCTTTCTGGGAGTGAGCCTCACCGAGAGGACGCCAATCTTATTAATCAACCCTGGGATAACCACGGGGTGGCCTTTGCTCAACCCGTCATAGCCGATCTTAGCCACCGTCGCGGCATCCAGCACCGGTACGATGCCCCCTTTAAATAATCGACTCTTCTCTAATTCCGCTCTTTTGGAAAACTGAGTCGCGGTCGGCCCCGGACAAAGAGCGGTGATTGTTACTCCCCTCTCTTTCAATTCCTCCGCCAACGCTTCTGAGAAGGATAGGACAAAGGCCTTGGTGGCATAATAGATTGCCATTAGTGGGCCTGGTTGGAAGGCAGCGGTCGACGCGACGTTCAGAATTTTGCCGCCTTTTCTTTGTGCCATCTCTTTTGCCCACAGTTTGGTGAAGATGACCAGGGAAACGACGTTCAGTTGAATCATCTCAAGCTCCCGCGCTAAATCGGTGTCAACAAAGGCTCCGGAGAGTCCAAATCCCGCGTTATTAACAAGGACTTCGATCGTCCCCACATCCTCCCGGATCTGACGGACCAGCTTTTCGATGTCGCCGGTCACACTCAAATCTTTTGGATAGATCTTCACGGAAATATTAAACTTGCTTGGCAAACTGCCAGCGATCTCTCGAAGTTTCTGTTCGTCCCGGGCAATCAGAACCAAGTTGTAACCGTCTGCCGCGAACAATTTCGCAAACTCGAAGCCAATTCCCGTGGATGCCCCAGTGATCAAAGCGGTTTTATTCATTTACCGATATCAAATAAGCCAGGAGTTGCAGGAGTACAGGAGTAACGAAGGACAGGCGTACAGGAGTACAGGAGTACAGGAGTACAGGAGTATTGGAGTGTTGGAGTGTTGGAGTGTTGGAGTGTTGGAGTGCTGGTCAGTCGAAAGCCCTCATCGCCTGGAAGCTGACGGATCACCGTACCCGAAAGCTGCATCACTCCATCACTCCAGTTCTCCAGCAACTCCTGTCTTTTGATTTGCGAGTGATGCGAGCTAGGTTCGGTTCATGAACAATTCCTCATTGTTTGCGGAGGCCAAACGGTTCATCCCGGGTGGTGTCAATTCGCCGGTTCGCGCCTTTCGAAACGTTGGGGGAGAACCGTTTTTTGTCTCACGCGCGAAGGGATCACACGTTTGGGATGTCGAAGGACACGAGTATATCGACTACGTCGGGACCTGGGGCCCCGCGATCCTTGGTCATGCTCCGGATGTCGTCGTTGAAGCGGTCCGCGAAACCGCTAAGCGCGGTTTGAGTTTCGGGATACCCAACCCGCTGGAGGTCGAGATGGCGCGCCTGATCTGCACCTGGGTTCCGTCTGTCGAAAAGGTCCGGATGGTTAATAGCGGTACGGAGGCTACGATGTCGTGCGTCCGGTTAGCCCGGGGCGCAACCAACCGAAAGCTCATCGTCAAATTTGAAGGCTGTTACCATGGCCATGTTGATTCTCTCCTCGTGAAAGCCGGGAGCGGTGCTTTAACCCATGGCAGCCCGGATAGCGCGGGCATTCCCCAAGAGTTTGCTGACTTGACCATCGCCATTCCTTTCAACGATCCAGAGGTACTTGCCCAAACATTTCAAAAATTCGGCGAGCAGATAGCAGCAGTCATCGTGGAAGGGGTGCCTGCCAACGCAGGGCTCTATCTTCCTAAACCCGGGTTCTACGAAGGCTTGCGTGGTTTATGCGAAAAGTACGGCGCGTTGCTTATTTTCGACGAGGTGATGACCGGCTTTCGGGTGGCCAAGGGCGGATACCAGCAATTGGCCGGCATCAAACCCGATCTCACGGCGATGGGCAAGGTGATCGGTGGCGGGTTGCCGGTCGGGGCATTTGGGGGTCGCGCAGACGTTATGAGTTTGCTATCGCCGGAGGGTCCGGTCTACCAAGCTGGAACTCTCTCCGGAAATCCGCTGGCCATGGCCGCCGGGCTCAGCCAGTTGCGTGAACTCGAACGGGTGGACGGGTGGACCCAACTCGAAAGACTCGGCCAGGAAATGGAGACTGGGGTCAGAGATATCCTCAGCCGACTCGGCAAGGATTACCAATTCCACCGATTGGGCTCGATGTTTTGCCTCTTCTTCACGGAAGAACCGGTCTGGAGTTTTGCCGATGCGATGAAATCGGATCTGACGGCGTTTCGGAAATTCTTTCATCTTTGCCTTGATCGGGGCGTCTATTTTGCACCTTCCCAATTCGAAACGGGATTCCTCTGCCTCCAACACTCAACGGCGGATTTGGCCAAAACAAGCGAAGCCGTCGATCAGTCCCTCCGACTGATCTGAGGACGGAGCATTCCTCTTTCGGTTTTTTGACTCAAATGCTGAATCCTGCCAACCGGCGGCCGGGCGGCCAAGTCTCAAAGACCTCGAAGTTTTCGATTCGCCAATTACCGTTCTCCTGAATCATGGTGAAAAGAGCGGGCGTGACTTGACCGCGCACACTCGAGAAATAAACCTCCACAACTGCTCGATGATACTCCAGAGAAGTAGGCCCGAACTGCAACTGCTGGAGCTGAGAAAATCGGCCATACTCGGTCCGGATCTTGGAGACATATTGGACGAGAGTGAAACGCTCCTGAACACCCCTGGAGGCCTGGCCATAGGCTTTATCGAAGTCATCGGACCGGCACGCTTCGAATTGCGCGAGAATCACTTCGTAAAGCGGTTTGGGATCAAATTCAGCTTCCACCCGCTGCCGCCAAACATGTGTCGCGACCGCCGCGACGCCGCTGACGACGAAAAAAATCATCAAGAAAATCGATTTCAGCGGCGGCATCATGCGACATTCGGATCCAGAGATCTTAGATAAGTGAAAGAATAAATTCCGGAGCTATGCCCATCCATCCATT
>DATHPI010000366.1:0-2908 GCA_035484035.1 Chthoniobacterales bacterium | reverse complement strand
CCTCCCCACCGGATCCTCTACCTTACGTTTTCTTAGTTGGGAGTTTTTTACGCTTGGTCTTGGCAAAATCTTCGAGTTGTTTTTCGGACATCGACTCGGCCATCTGCTTCGACGCGCCTTTGAGGCTGGATTTGCTGGTTTCGCCGCGTTTGGCTGCCAATGCTGCGCCTGCGGCCATTTGCTGTTTTTTAGATTTCGCCGGCATACTCTCTGATCGTGATGCAGGTGAGGAGCGGACGTACTGACCTTACCTAACTTCAGCAAAATAGTGCCGGCTCATTTAACTATGATGATCTGGACCTCACCGATCCGTCGCGATTGGGAGATCCCGACGGTCTGGTGGTCCCTCGTCAACTCCAGATCAACCACCGCGGATCCGACTTGCAAACCTCGAATTCGCACGTTGGGTATTGATTCCGGCAGCATCGGGTGGACGAATCGCAGGAAGCCATCAACCGCAAGGATCTCCATTCCGAGGCAGGCTTGAAGAATCAAAAAAACAGCGCCGGCCGCCCACGCCTGGGGCGCGCAGGCCACAGGGTACAGTGTAGGAGCCATTCCATTCCGCTTCGCAAAGCCACAGAACAGCTCAGGCAACCGATGCGACTCCAGAAAGATCGAAGCCTCCAATAGGCCAGTCAGAATCTCGCCCGCGAGCGCCTTGTTCTTGGCCCTACTTAGACCATACGCGATCAGGGCATTATCGTGCGGCCAAACCGATCCGTTGTGATAAGACATCGGATTGTAGCGGGCTTCACCCGCCGCGATCGTCCGGATTCCCCAACCTGAAAAATAGTTCTCCGACCCTAGCTCTGCGATGATTCTGTCGGAGTGGCTTTCCGAGAAAATTCCGGTGAACAGGGTATGTCCGGCATTCGAACTCCGAATCTGGCACCGTTGCTTGTTCCCATCCAATGCCATGGCATAGGTCGAAATCTCCTCACACCAGAATGCGTCGTGAAAACGTTTTTTCAGCAACTCGGCCTCCTGGCACAATTCTTGGGCTCGTTCGATTCCCCCGAGTGCGCTGGAAACATCTGCAATTTCGCGCTTGGCCGCGTAGACATAGCCTTGAACTTCGCAGAGCGCGATGGGACCATTCGCGATACTCCGATCGGCGTGGAAGACCGATTCCTGCGAGTCTTTCCATCCTTGCTGCAACAATCCCTGTGGCGTCAAACGGCCATACTCGACGAACCCGTCGCCGTCTCGGTCTCCGTAACGGTCGATCCAGTGGAGCGCTTTTTCGATGTTTGGCCAAATGCGAACGATCAGTTCCCGATCTCCGGTCCGCTTGAAATATGCGGCAGCCAGCAGAACGAACAGCGGTGTTGAATCCACACTGCCATAATAACGACGGAACGGAACTTCACCGACACGAGCCATCTCGCTCTGGCGGGCTTCATGCAGAATTTTCCCCGGCTCAGCATCCTGACTCTGATCGACCTCCGTGGCTTGAGTCGCTGCCAAATGTGAGAGGACTCCCTTCGCCACCTCCGGACACGCCCAAAGATACTCGAGACCTGTAATGAGACCGTCACGACCAAAGACCGTGCTATACCATGGCACGCCAGCATACGGATATATTCCTTCCGAAGTGGTCGCGACCAGCATTCGCAGATCCGCCAGAGAGCGATGGATCCAATCGTTGAATTGCGGGTTGGAGGTCTCTATTTCGACCTTGGCTATATCCCTTCCCCGGACCGCTAATTGGTCGGCAGCTTCCTGTTCCGTAGCGAAACCGACTGTTTTACCGCCCGTCTTGCATTGAAGTTGGATGGTCAGGCTCGTTTGTTCACCGGGTGCGAGCCGAATCGGAACTTCCATTTGTTCGGCAGTAATAGCCGAAGGATGCCTACTTAACTCGACTCGGGTTTCACGCCTCAGCCCGTCGAGCCCCAGGTATCCGAGATCTACACTCGATTCTCCCACGCGCGGTTCCAGCAGTTGACCGCGCCTCTTTCTTGGAACACCTCTCACTTCGAAAATATCCGCAAAGTCAGCTTCAAACTCCAGGATTAGATCAACAGCGATCGGCTCTAATGAGTAGTTAGATACTTCAAGCCGTTGGTAGCAGCTGTTTCTCCATAAAAAATTTGACCGATAAAAATGCAAGGTTCCGCGAGGCAGATGTTTTGAACCGGGAACCGGCACTACTCCATTGGTGAGGTCGACGGCCAAAACGGCGTTGTCGAGCTGGATAGAGGAACCTAACAACTGGAGGGGGCCTTCCTTCAGGCGCAGGACCAATCTCGACAAGTGCCTCATTTCTCTATAGAAAAGGCCCTGCTCTGTGGAAACCAATCGGCGGAAATCACCGTGTCGATCAAAAACTCCAAAGATATCGCCAGACATTAAGACTTTCGTCTGGTGGTCCACGAATGAGGATTGGGCCCGGACGTAATGCTGATCCCCGACTTTAATAATATCTAACATCGTTCCCGCATTCCCTTTGGGTGCCAATCCGTGGACCGAAGTGGCCAAAAGAGCATAGCCCAGGGTTCATCCTGGGTAAATCCCCACCGAAATGAGCCCTGAAAGCTGAAAGGGCGCCGGGTACGGCGGGAATCGGCTCCGAACCTCTGAATCGGATAACGGATCACGTGCAGATTCTGCCCCTTCAGCTTCAGGGCGAACACGTATGTTGGCTTACCGAGGGTCGACCCGGGTCAACCCTGGGCCTGGAGTTTGGACATTTCCAATCCGTGGCCCGAAGTGGCCAAAATAGCTTAGCCCCGGGTTTACCCCGGGTTTACCCTGGGTTAGTCGAAAATAAAGGTTTCGCCCTGAAGCTGAAGGGGCTAGAAACGCGCGCGCGGTCCGGTTCAAACGTGCCGAGCCAATTATCGCCGTATCTCGTGGCCCCTTCAGGGCTAATTCGGGTGGGGAGAAGTACCCAGGGTGAACC